>NZ_JBGBDC010000004.1:0-458448 GCF_041107495.1 Comamonas sediminis | reverse complement strand
GAAGAACATATGGCAATCGCCACCAAACGCCCACGCTTATCGGCTGTTAATTTTTAAAGACCTGACCCAAGAGCCTTGGCCCTCAGATCCCCTTCGCCGCGATCAGCGAAGCCTTGTATTGTAGCACAGCTTTTTGAACTGTTTGACAAAGTTTTCAGCGTCTCCGCCAGCCCCTTGTCAGCACCTCAAAAAAACAAACCTTGCGAACCGCCCTCTTTCGAGTCTGGCAGCTTTGCAAGGCATCGTGCTGTCGATAGACGCTATTGTATAGGCGTTTTCCGACAGCACTTCACGAAATTGCAATTTTTTTCAACTGCAGAGGCGGCTCAGACCTTCCACTTCTCCAGCAGCTTCTCCGGGCGCAACGTGTCGTAGCCTTCGAATGGCTGGTGGATCCAGGGGTTGGTTGCCAGGAAATCCACCGAGTAATCCGGGGTGAAGGTGGAGACACCCTTGGTCCAGATCACCGCACTGCGCAGCTCGGTGATGGGCGCGTAGTTGTTCTTGAGCATGTTGATCACGGCCTTGAGCGTGTGGCCCGAGTCCGCCAGGTCATCCACCAGCAGCACGCGCCCTGCAATCTCGCCCTTGGGCGTGGTGATGAAGCGCGCGATGTCCAGATGGCCCTGCTGCGTGCCGGCCTCGGCGCGGTAGGAGCTGGTCGACATGATGGCCAGGGGCTTGTCAAAAATACGGCTCAGGATGTCGCCAGGACGCATGCCTCCACGCGCCAGGCACAGGATGGTGTCGAATTCCCAGCCGGATTGGTGAATCTTGATGGCCAGTTTTTCAATCAGGCCATGGTATTCGTCGTAGCTGACATACAGGTGCTTGCCGTCTTCAGTAAGCATGGGTTTCCTCAATCAAAAGTAGCAACCAGGGCTCAGGCCTGGTAGGGGTTGTGCATCAGGATCGTGTGGTCGCGATCTGGGCTGGTCGACACAACGGCGATCGGCACGCCGGTGACTTCGGCAATGCGGTCCAGATAACGGCGCGCATTGACAGGCAGCTTGTCGTATTCAGTGACGCCCACGGTCGTGTCGGTCCAGCCAGGGATGGCTTCATAGATGGGTTTGCAACGCTCGATGTCGTCTGCACCCAGTGGCAGCAGGTCGATGCGCTCGCCGTCGAGCTCATAGCCCACGCACAGTTGCAGCTCTTCGATGCCGTCAAGCACATCCAGCTTGGTGATGCACAGACCGGACAGGCCGTTGATTTGGGCGGAGCGCTTGAGCAACGCTGCATCAAACCAGCCGCAGCGGCGATAGCGACCGGTGGTGACGCCCTTCTCCGCGCCCACGGTGCTCATCACCCAGCCTGGCGTACCTTCCTTTTGCCATTCCAGCTCAGTCGGGAAAGGACCACCGCCGACACGGGTGCAGTACGCCTTGGTGATGCCCAGCACATAGTGCAGCAGGCCCGGGCCGACGCCCGCACCGGCGGCGGCATTGCCAGCCACGCAGTTGGACGAGGTCACATAGGGGTAGGTGCCATGGTCCACATCCAGCAGGGAGCCTTGCGCGCCCTCGAACAGCAGGTTGCTGCCTTCGGCGTGCAGTTGGTTCAGCTCGGACGACACATCGGCAATCATCGGCTTGATCAGCTCGGCGTGTTGCATCGCTTCGTTGTAGACGGCATCGAACTGGATCTCGCCATTCTTCATGTACGGAGCCAGTTGCGGACCGAAGTCAAACTTCTGCGAACCCAGCACGCTCACCAGAATATGGTTGTGCAGATTCAGCAGTTCGCGCAGCTTGGTGGCAAAACGCTCTGGGTGCTTGAGGTCCTGCACACGCAGTGCACGGCGGGCAATCTTGTCTTCGTAGGCGGGGCCAATGCCCTTGCCGGTAGTGCCAATCTTTTGCACACCGCCTTGTTCACGGGCTGCCTCACGGGCCACATCCAGCGCTTGGTGGAAAGGCAGGATCAGCGGGCAGGCTTCGGACACACGCAGACGATCACGGACCTGAACGCCGGCCTTCTCCAGGCCTTCGATTTCTTCAAATAGCTTGCCCACCGACAACACCACACCGTTGCCAATGAAGCACTTGACGCCGGGGCGCATGATGCCGCTGGGGATCAGATGCAGTGCCGTCTTCACGCCATTGATGACGAGGGTGTGGCCCGCATTGTGGCCGCCCTGGAAGCGCACCACACCTTGTGCGCTCTCCGTCAGCCAATCGACCAACTTACCCTTGCCTTCGTCACCCCATTGAGTGCCAACCACAACAACGTTGCGACCTTTGGAGATAGCCATGTCTTTTCCCATCCAAGAACAAAATACGGTTAAATGCTGCGCACGATCCACTGGCCATCCACTTCGGCCAGTTCGCGGTCGCAATTGAATTCGTCGACTTCATCGTCATGCCCCGGCAACGCGCAGACCACGGTTTCGCCGGTCTGGCGCAGGCGGGCGATGACCTCACGCATGTCGTGGCGGTCCACCCAGGGCGCACGGATTGCGGCCTTCAGCGGACGCGGCTCGACCACCGGCACCAGCTGCTTGATATCGAGACTGAAACCGACAGCGGGACGGCTGCGGCCAAAAGCAGCGCCCACTTCGTCATAGCGGCCACCACGCACCAGCGCGTCGGTCACCCCTCGCGCATAGATCGCAAAGCGCATGCCGCTGTAGTACGAGTAGCCACGCAGATCAGCCAGGTCAAACGTGACGGCCGGGCTGTCGATGCGGCTGGCCAACTGGCGCAGGTCGGCCAGAATGGGTGCTACACCCGGGATGGCCGCCAGCGCCTTTTCAGCCTCGGCCAGCACCTCCACATCGCCGTACAGGTGGAGCAAGGCGCGCAAACCATCACGCTGTGCCTGCGGGAAATCGCGGGTCAGCGAGGCAAGCTCGGACGCATCCTTGACCGCGAGCGCCGCATGCACGCGGCGCAGGGTCGGCAGATCCACCAACAGGCCGGCGAGCAGACGCTGAACGATGCGCACATCGGCCAGATCCACGGAGAAGTCATGCAGCTGGGCGACGCGCAGCGACTGGGTCGCCAGCGCAATCACCTCGACATCCGCCTCCACCCCTGCATGGCCGTAGATTTCGGCACCGAACTGCAAAGGCTCGCGGGTGGCATGGGGACGGTCGGGCTTGGCATGCAGCACCGGCCCGCAGTAGCACAGACGCGTAACACCCTTGCGGTTGAGCAAATGGGCGTCGATGCGCGCGACTTGTTGGGTGGTGTCAGGGCGAATGCCCAGGGTGCGGCCCGATAGCTGGTCCACGAGCTTGAACGTCAGCAGATCCAGCGCTTCGCCGGATCCGGATAACAGAGAGTCCAGATGCTCCAGCAGCGGAGGCATCACCAGTTCGTAGCCGTAAGCACAAGCCGTGTCGAGCAGGCCACGCCGAAGCTCTTCGATGTGTCGCGCTTCAGAAGGCAGCACATCGGCAATGTGATCCGGAAGGATCCAAGCAGACATGGGGAATTGGGAGGGCTGTTAAAAACGTGATTCTACAGGGATGACAGCAGGCGATCCGCATTTCCTGCTCTCGGCACTGCGCCTTTGCGGCCATTACCCGGCTGAGCTCCTCGGGGTGCTATAAGAAACCCCAATGAAAAAAGCCACTTTGCGAATGCAAAGTGGCTTGATGATGGCGCTATGCCGTGCTTACTTGGAGCCCGACGAGCGATAGCCCTTGAAGAAGTCCGAAGACGATGGATCGACCACGATCACGTCCGACTTCTTGTTGAAGCTGGACTTGTAGGCCTCCAGGCTGCGGTAGAACTGCGCGAACTGCGGGTCTTTGCCAAACGCGTCGGCATAGACCTTGGCCGCTTCGGCATCGCCCTCGCCCTTCAGGGCCTGGGCATCCCGGTAGGCATTGGCCACGGTCACTTCGCGCTGGCGATCGGCATCGGCGCGGATCTTTTCGCCCACGGCGCCACCGGTCGAGCGCAGCTCATTGGCCACGCGCTTGCGCTCGGCTTCCATACGGCTGTAGACCGATTCGGTGATGGCCTCCACATAGTCGACACGCGTGATACGCACGTCGACAATGTCGATACCCCAGGGCTTGCTGCCCTTGACGGCTTCGAGCACTTCACGCTTGACGTCAGCCATCGTCTGCTCGCGCTTGCCGGAGATCATGTCCTGCACGGTTCGGCGGTTGACTTCCTCCTGGAAGGCATTGCGCACCACACGGTTGAGCTGGATCGCGCCCTGGCCTTCGGTCGTACCCACATTGCGGATATAGGCCGATGGGTCGGTGATGCGCCAGCGCACATACCAGTCGATCACCACACGCTGCTTTTCAGCGGTCAGCATCGATTCGGTGTCCGTACTGTCCAAGGTCAGCAGGCGCTTGTCCAGGTAGGTCACATTCTGCAGCGGCGGCGGCAGCTTGAAGTTCAAGCCCGGCTCCGTGATGACTTCCTTGATCTGGCCGAGTGCATACTTGATGCCGAACTGCCGCTGATCGACCACAAACACGGTGGAGCTGAGCAGCGCCAGCACCACCAGGACGGTTGAAGCTAAAAATCCCATTCGATTCACAAATCACTCCTAGCGCGACTCGCGGTCACGGGTACGGCTGGTATCACGGGCACGGGCATCGGGCACCGATGGTGCGGGCGCAGGTGCGCTGGTCGTGGACGCGTTCGAGCTGGCAGCAGCATCACCTGCAGCAGCCCCGCCCTGGGTCTGTTGCATGATCTTGTCCAGCGGCAGGTACAGCAGGTTGGAGCCTTGCTTGGAATCGACCACCACCTTGGTCACATTGCTGTAGACCTGTTGCATGGTCTCCAGGTACAGACGGTCACGCGTGACCACCGGCGCCTTCTGGTACTCGGCATAGATCGACGAGAAACGCTGGGCATCACCCTGCGCCTGTGCCACGATCCGCGCCTTGTACGCCGCAGCCTCTTCCATCAGACGCGAAGCCGTACCGGTGGCACGGGGCACCACATCGTTGGCATAGGCTTCGGCCTGGTTCTTGGTGCGCTCACGCTCCTGACCGGCCTTGAGCACATCGTCGAATGCCGCCTGCACCTGCTCCGGCGGACGCACGCCACCTTGCTGCAGATTGACGCCGACGACTTCGACACCAATCTTGTAGCGATCGAGAATCACCTGCATCAGCTCGCGCACACGGGGCGCAATCTGGTCGCGCTCTTCCGCCAGTGCGGCGTCCATTTTCATCTTGCCGACCACCTCACGCACAGCGGTTTCAGCCACCTGGATGACGGTGTCTGCAGGCGCCTTGCTCTCGAACAGCCAGGCTCGGGCATCGCTCAGGCGGTATTGCACGGCAAACTTGATCTCGACGATGTTCTCGTCTTCGGTCAGCATCGCCGATTCGCGCAGGCCGGTGGTCTTGATGATGCTGTCGCGGCCCACATCGGCAGAGCGGATCTGCGAGACATAGACCAGCTCATGGCGCTGAACCGGGTACGGCAGGCGCCAGTTGATACCGGCATTGACGGTCTTGTGGTACTTGCCGAACTGCGTGATGACCGCCTGCTGGCCTTCCTGCACGATGAAAAAGCCGGTGCCCAGCCAGATCAGCGCAGCGACACCCACGATCAGGCCCAGGCCGACACCGGCGCCCTTGAACTCTGGCGGCTGGCTGGCATTGCCTCGTCCCGAGCCACCGCCTTTGCCACCGCCGAACAGACCACCGAGCTTCTTGTTCAGGTCCTGCCACAGCTCGTCCAGATCCGGCGCACCATTGGTGCTGGGTCGCTGGGCGTTGGGCCGGTTGTTTTGCTCGGGTGGGTTGTAGGGCGGACGGGAAGGCTCTTGACCTGCATTGCTGCTGTCGTCCTTGCCATCATCACCCCGCCCCCAGCGAGGATCGTTCAGGTTGAACATTCCGCGCAGGCCTTGCGGCAGCAAGGCCAGGCGCGGAAAACGTGAATGAAGTTTCATTAGCGATGTCTCTATGAATCAGCGTTACAAGCGCATGCAAGCAACCATTGTGGCACCCTAAGGAGCATTTCCCAGCAATTCGTCATCGGCATCTGGGGCTATCTCCCAGTTGCCGGCTGCATCAAGCGATGCCTGCCGCGCCAGCAAAGCCTGGGCCAGGTGCTCACGCACGGCCTCCAGCCCCTGCCCCTTGGCGGCACTGACAAAGAATCGTGGAACCTGCACCCCATCGAGCTCATAGCTGTCTGCAAGCGCTGGTGGCCGCCGGTCTGGCTCAATGGCATCCAGTTTATTGAATACCAGAACCTGCGGCACGTTTTCTGCCCCAATTTCCCGAAGAACCTTTTGGACTTGTTGTATTTGTTCCGGGTGGGCAGGGTTGGAGGCATCGACCACATGCAGCAGCAGATCTGCATCAACTGCCTCTTGCAGCGTTGCCTCGAAAGCATTGACCAGCCCGTGGGGCAGGTCCCGAATGAAACCGACCGTGTCGGAGATGGAGATGGAGCGCTGTGCCGACTCCAGGTACATCTGCCGCGTCGTCGTATCCAAGGTCGCAAACAACTGGTCAGCGGCATAGGCGCGTGCCTTGACCACGGCATTGAAGAAGGTCGATTTACCCGCATTGGTATAGCCGACCAGCGACACATTGAAGGTGTCATTGCGCTGCCGCTGGCGGCGCTGGGTACTGCGCTGCTTCTTGACCTTGACGAGCCGGTCCTTGGTCCGCTTGATCGCATCGTTGATCATGCGGCGGTCCAGCTCGATCTGCGTCTCACCCGGGCCGCCGCGCGTGCCAATGCCACCGCGCTGCCGCTCCAAGTGCGACCAGCGGCGCACCAGGCGGGTGCTGAGGTACTGCAGCTTGGCCAGCTCGACCTGGAGCTTGCCCTCATGGCTGCGCGCGCGCTGGGCAAAGATCTCCAGGATCAGCAAGGTACGGTCATTGACCGGCATCTGCAAATGGCGCTCCAGATTGCGCTGCTGGGCCGGGCTGAGCGCCTGGTCGAACAGAATCTCGGTCGCGCCATAGGTCTGCGCCACCATGCGGATCTCATCGGCTTTGCCACTGCCCACAAACAGTGCGGCATCGGGCACCTTGCGCTTGCACACCAGGCGCGCCACCGGGTTCAAGCCGGCCGTTTGCGCCAGCAGACCCAGCTCTTCGAGTTCGGAATCGAAGTGCGGAAAACCAAAATCCACCCCGACCAGCATGACCGGGGTGGATTTATTGTCGTTGGAATTTTGTTGATTACTCAATGATGTAGAGCTTTCACCCGCGATTGGCGCGAGTGTGTTGCTATCAAAAGCGTTAGGCTGCAGCTTCGTTGTCTTGCGAGTCAGGTGCCGCGAAATTCACAGCACGACCGGGGACAATGGTCGAGATCGCATGCTTGTACACCATCTGGGTAACGGTGTTGCGCAGCAGCACAACGTACTGGTCAAAGGATTCGATCTGGCCTTGGAGCTTGATGCCGTTGACCAAGTAGATGGACACAGGCACATGCTCGCGGCGCAGAGCGTTGAGGAAGGGGTCTTGCAGAAGTTGGCCTTTGTTGCTCACGATATTCTCCGTGTTCGGACAGTGTTGTTGTAAAACGCCACCTTACCACAGTGGCAACCTAACTGAACGATAAATGGTTGTTTCATGTGATGGGTCTGTGGATCAGACCTCATCTCACTTGTACGCTATCAATCTTTGTCAGCGTAAGGGTTATGTGAGGTCTTGAATTCAATCCGCAAGGGGGTACCGATCAAATTAAATTCCTTGCGGAAACGCCCTTCCAGAAAGCGCTTGTAGGCATCGGTGATGTGTTCGAGCGAGTTGCCGTGGATCACGATCACCGGTGGGTTCATGCCCCCCTGGTGTGCGTAGCGCAGCTTGGGGCGGTAAGGCCCGATCTTCTTGGGCGTCTGGTACTGCACCGACTCCAGCAGCACACGCGTGAGCACCGGCGTGGGCATCTTGCAGAGGGCCGACTTGTGCGCCTGGGTCATCGAGGTCCACAACGGGCCCAGACCCTGGCGCTTCTTGGCCGAGATGAAATGCAGCGGGGCAAACTTGAGGAAGGACAGGCGCAGCTCGATCGAGCGCTCCAGCATCTGGCGGCCATAGTCGTCGAGCGCATCCCATTTGTTGACGGCCAGCACCACGGCGCGGCCGCTTTCCAGAATGTAGCCGGCGATGTGGGCATCCTGGTCGGTCACGCCTTGGGTGGCATCGAGCAGCAGCAACACGACGTTGGCGCCTTCAATGGCCTGCAAGGTCTTGACCACCGAGAACTTCTCGATCGCCTCGAACACGCGGCCCTTGCGGCGCAAGCCAGCGGTGTCGATCAGCTGGAACTTCTGCCCATTCTTCTCAAACGGCACCGCGATCGCATCCCGCGTGGTTCCAGCCATGTCGAAGGCCACCAGACGCTCTTCGCCCAGCCAGGTGTTGATCAATGTGGACTTGCCCACATTGGGGCGCCCTGCCACGGCCAGCTTGATGACCTGTTCGTCTTCTTCGGCTTCGGCATCCTCGTCCTGGTTGAGCCAGGGCAACTGCTCTAGCGCCATGTCGATCATCGTCCGGATGCCTTGGCCATGCGCAGCCGAGACCGGGAACACCTCGCCCAGACCCAGCTCGTAGAACTCGGCCAGCTGGCCGCCATCCTTCATGCCTTCAGCCTTGTTGCCCACCAGCATGGCGGGCTTGCCCAGGCGGCGCAGGTAGCCGGCAATTTCATGGTCCTGGGCCGAGAGGCCCAGACGTACATCGACGACGAACAGCACCACATCCGCCTCGGCCACGGCCTGGCGGGTCTGCTTGGCCATTTCCTTGAAAATGCCACTGGTCGCATCGGGCTCGAAACCACCGGTATCGATCACGATGTATTCGTGCTTGCCCTGACGGCCTTGGCCGTAGTGGCGGTCACGCGTCAAACCGGCAAAGTCGGCAACGATGGCGTCGCGCGACTTTGTCATCCGGTTGAACAAGGTGGATTTGCCCACATTGGGGCGCCCCACCAAAGCAATAACTGGCTTCATTCCTGACTACTTTTTCTTTTCTTACTCGGGCCGAAAGCCATACACCGCGCCATCATTCGTCTGCACCACCATGGTGTTGCCCGCCACGACCGGCGCCACGGAAATACCAGAGCTGTTGGTCGAGAAGCGGTTCAGTGGCGAGCCGTCTTTCTTGGACAGCATATGCACCGTACCCGAACTATCACCAAAAATCACAGAGCGGCCCAGCACCAGCGGCTGGCTCAGCTTGCGGTAGCGCAGGCGATTGCTCGTCCACACCACGCTGCCGCCATCGTGCGCCCAGGCCGTGATCACGCCGTTGCCATCGGCACCAGCCACCACATCGGCATCACCGGAGATGCCATTGATACCGTCGGCACGCACGGTCCAGCGCAGCTGCGCCGTGGATGCGTCAATACAGCCCACCGCCATCTGGTAGGCACGGGTGCACAGCACCGAGCCCTGGCGCGCAACGCCGCCCACCAACTCCACCAGACGTTCGACGTCATTGGTGCCACGGGGGCTGGCGATCGGCACTTCCCAGCGCAATGCACCACTGTTGGGGTCGATACCGACAAAACGGCCCGACACGCCAGCGACCAGCGTGTCCTGGTAGGCGGTCAGCACCCCGCTTTGGCGCAGCACCAGCGCTTCCGTGGTCTTGGCCTGGCTCCACAGCGCCTGGCCGGAGGCCGCATCAAAGGCCTGCACCGAGCGGTCCGCGCTTTGCACAAAAATGCGCTCGCCCGCCACCAGCGGCGCGGTATAGACACGCGCTGTCAGACGCTTGCGCCACATTTCCTTGCCCTGGCTCAGCGCGACGAGGTTACCGTCTTCGGTCACCACCGCAGCCCATTTGCCATCACTGCCTACGCCGGCCGAGAGCTTCTGGCCCACATTGACGCGCCACAGATCGGCACCCGTGTCCGCATTGACGGCAGCCACCTGGCCATCGGCAGAGGCCAAGGTCACCACATTGCCGCTGACATTCATCACCAGGGTGGGATTGCTCTTGCCAATGCGCTGCGTCCACACCTGCTGCACCGACAGCAGTGCGACATTGGGCTCAAGCTCGGCAGGCTTGCGCTTGTCCGACGAGAACAAAGAGCAGCCCGCAATGGCCAGGGCCACCGCCGATACCGTCAAAACCTTGGCTGCAGCAGCCGCTGCAGCATATGCCTGTTGTTGTTTCATGCGCACTGCCTTCTGCCATCCATCACTTCAGATCTTCGCCCAGCGCATTGAGCTTGACGGAGATCACGTTGCGGTATTCCACGCCCGGTTCGGTCTTTTGCAAAGCCGCCTTGTACGACTCGATGGCTTGCGCCTTGTCGCCCTTGGCCAGATAAACATCACCCTTGTGGTCTGCCACCACGGCATCGAACTCGGTCGGCATCTTGGTGCCCAGCACCTTGAGCGCCTCATCGTAGGCCTGGCTGTTGAGCAGCACCGCAGCCAAACGCACGCGGGCAGTGGCCTTGAGGCCCTCATCCGAAGCATTTTCTGCCACCCAGGTGAGCGCGGCCTTGGCATCGTCCATCTGGCCCTTGTCACCCGCAGCCTTGGCCACCAGCAGGCCGGCGTGTGCCGCTTGCATGGTGCTGCCATAGTTGCTGCGCAGGTCGCCAAAGGCCTGGTCGATGCGGGTCTTGTCACCGGAGTTGACCGCAGCCTCGACCGCAGACGACAGCGCGCTGGCTTGCGAGGCCTGGCGGTTCTGCCAGTACTGGTAGCCGTTCCAGGCGGCAAAGCCACCCAGCACAATCACCAGCACCGTGGTGATCAAGGTGCCCCACTTGTTCCAGAAGTGCTTGAGCTGGTCTATCTGTTCCTGTTCTTCCAGATCTAAATGCGTTGCCATATTGTTCTAATGGAGTTGGTTCAAAAAATTGCTTGCAGCCGAGGCTGCACTTATGCGCGCAGTTGCGCTGCCCAGTGGGCCACGGCGTCGATCGCATGTTCGGCCTGGGCCCCCTCGCCATCGCGCAGTTGCTTGACGGTCACCATGCCGCGCTGCATCTCGTCGCTGCCAAAGATCAGCGCGCACGCGGCGCCGCTGGCATCGGCCTTCTTGAACTGCGACTTCATGCTGCCCAGGCTTCCTGCCACGGCCGAGCCATGCATCTGCACCCGCACACCTGCTTGTCGCAAGGTCTGGATCACACGCATGGCCTGCGGCAGCAATGCTGCGTCCGGCAGGATAGCGTAGGCGTCAATAGACGGGCGATCCCACTGGATATTCAGCTCCTTGATCAGCTCCAGAACGCGCTCGATGCCCATGCCCCAGCCCACGGCGGGTGCGGGCTTGCCGCCGATCTGCTCGATCAGGTAGTCATAACGGCCGCCGCCACAGATCGTGCCTTGCGAGCCGAGTTTGTCGGTGATGAACTCGAACACCGTCAGGTTGTAGTAGTCCATGCCGCGCACCAGGCGCGGGTTCACCGACCAGGCCACACCATTGGCGTCCAGAATGTCCTGCACGGCCTTCAAGTGGGCCTTGGAATCCTCACCCAGAAAGTCCAGCAGTTGGGGCGCAGCATTGACCATCGCCTGCATCGCCGGGTTCTTGGTATCGAGCACGCGCAGCGGGTTGCTGTACATGCGGCGCTTGCCTTCTTCGTCCATCACATCGGTGTGCTGCTCAAAATAGGCCACCAATGCCTCGCGGTGGGCGCGGCGCTCCTCGGGCTGGCCCAGGCTGTTCAGCTCCAGGCGCACGCCTTCAATGCCCAGGTCCTTCCACAGCTGCGCCGCCAGCAGGATGACTTCGGCATCGAGCTCCGCGCCGCCAAAGCCCATGGCTTCAACGCCGACCTGGTGGAACTGGCGGTAGCGGCCGCGCTGCGGCTTCTCCCGGCGGAACATGGCGCCAATGTAGAACAGGCGCTTGCCGCCGTCATAGAGCATGTTGTTCTCGACCACGGCGCGCACCACACCGGCAGTGCCTTCGGGGCGCAGGGTCAGGTGCTCGGCCTGGCCATGCTTGTCGGCCCGGTCTTCGAAGGAATACATTTCCTTCTCGACAATGTCGGTGACCTCGCCCAGACCGCGCACAAACAGCGCCGTGTGTTCTGCCAGCGGCGTGCGGATGTTGCGGTACGCGAAGCGCCCCATCAAGTCGCGCACCTTGCCTTCAAACCATTCCCACATGGCGGAATCGGGCGGCAGGATATCGTTCATGCCTTTGATGGCGGCCAGCTTTTCATTCATGCCCATGGGCTTCAATCTCTCTGTTCAGTATGCTTGCAAACACTTGCCAGGCCAGCAAGTGCAGCTATCAATTATCTACCTTGGCAGCACCGTAGCGGCGCTCCACATAGGCCTGCACGATATCGTGGAACTCCTGCGCAATGCGGTCACCGCGCAAGGTCATGGCCTTTTCGCCGTCAATGAAGACGGGCGCTGCGGGCGATTCGCCATTGCCCGGCAGGCTGATGCCGATATCGGCATGCTTGCTTTCACCAGGGCCATTGACGATGCAGCCCATCACGGCCACCTTCATCTTCTCGACGCCGGGGTACTTCACACGCCATACCGGCATCTGCGAGCGCAGGTGCTGGTCGATGTCGCGTGCCAGCTCCTGGAACGTGGTGCTGGTGGTGCGGCCACAGCCCGGACAGGCGGTGACGCTGGGCACAAAGCTGCGCATGCCCATCGCTTGCAGAATCTCGCTGGCGACCACCACCTCCTGCGTGCGGGCCTCACCCGGCTGCGGGGTCAGCGACACGCGGATGGTGTCGCCAATGCCATCTTGCAGCAGGATCGACAGCGCAGCGGCCGAGGCCACCGTGCCCTTGGTACCCATGCCCGCCTCGGTCAAACCCAGGTGCAGTGCATAGTCGCAGCGTGCGGACAGGCCGCGGTAGACCGCCACTAGATCCTGCACGCCACTGACCTTGCAGGACAGAATGATCTGGTCGCCGTTCAGCCCCATTTCCTCGGCACGCTGCGCTGAGGAAATGGCCGAGGTGATCAGCGCCTCGTACATCACCTGGCGCCCATCCCAGGGTACGGCGCGGCGGTTGTTCTCGTCCATCAGCTCGGCCAGCAGCTCCTGGTCCAGGCTGCCCCAGTTCACGCCAATGCGCACGGCCTTGTCGTACTGCATGGCCGCCTCGATCATCTGGCCGAACTGCTTGTCCTTCTTGTCGCCCTTGCCTACATTGCCGGGGTTGATCCGGTACTTGGACAGCGCCTTGGCGCAGTCAGGAAACTCGGTCAGCAGGCGGTGGCCGTTGTAGTGGAAGTCGCCCACCAGCGGCACGTTCTCACCCATGCGGTCGAGCTGCTCGCGCACATAGGGCACCGCAGCTGCGGCCTCTGGCGTGTTGACGGTGATGCGCACCATCTCCGAGCCCGCCTGCGCCAGCTCCTTGACCTGGATGGCCGTCTCGATCACATCCACGGTGTCGGTATTCGTCATCGACTGTATGCGCACAGGCGCATCGCCCCCCACCGTCACCACACGGTCACCCCAGACCACACGGGCCTGGCGACTTTTGCGGGCGGCCGGCGCCACCATGGGCACGGGCAACAGGATGTTCTCTTCTTGCACTTAATTCACCTCAAAACGGGCGGTGCTGCCCTTGGTCACTTTTTTCAGATCAAAAACCGACCCGCGCAGCTGCATCTCCACACCCGCCGCATTGCCCACGATGAGCTTGAGGGGCGGCGTGGCCGCGATATCTTCGGTCGCGCCGGCACGGATGGTCTTCTCAAACACCACCTTGCCACTGGCCTCCTTGACCTGCACCCAGCTGTCCTGGCTGGCCTTGAAATGCAGCAATGGCGCGCCTTCTGCAGGCGCTGCAGCCACCGGTGCCGCTGCTGCCGGGCTGGGCGGGCCTGCCAGCGCAGCGGTGGCGCCGGCTTCGGCTGCGCCATTGGCCGGCGCCTCGGGCACCGGATCGGTCGAGTTGCCCCCCAGCGCAACGGGCTCGGACTGGTCAGCCACACCGGCGACGTTGTTAGAACGCGCTGGCGCCGGAGCGGAAGCTGCGGCCCGGCTCTTCCAGTACTCCGCCAGTTGCGGATAGAACAGCACGCCAACGGTCGCCACCATCAGAAGCACGACCACCCCCATCCAGGGGAAGGGCTTGCTGCTGGGGAAGTCATTTTTCTTGCTCTGCGCCGGGCCCACGGCCACGCGGGTCTTGACGCTTTCCACGCCTGGGCTCAGGTCCTTGCCAGGTGGCTTGGGCAACTGGGCCAGCACGGGCGCGGGGTCGATCTTGAGCACACGGCACACGGCAGAGGCCAGCGCGCGCACAAAGACCACATCCGGGAAGGCGCTCCAGTCGCCCGCTTCCAGCGCTTCGAGCTTGTGGACGGACACCTTCAGGTGCGCCGCCACGGCAGGCAGGTGGTAGCCCAGTCCCTCGCGCGCCTGGCGCAGCATCTCGCCCGCGCTGAGGGGTGCACCCGTGGCTGCATGGTTTGCGTTGGTTGCTTCTTGGATATCAGACTCGATCACAGCACGCCTCCACCAGCAATACGTGCCGCCTCTTTGGAGTCGGGGAAACGCTTTTGCAATTGGGCTGCCAGCGAACGCGCGCTCGCTCCATCACCCAGGGCTTTTTCAATTTGGATACCGAGGAACAAGGACTCGGAGTTGGCCAGCTCGCCATTGTTGAGGCGGCGGATATAGAACTGGGCGCGGCGCGGGTCGCCACGCTGGTTCATCAGCTTGGCCAAATTGAAGCTGACTACCGGGTTGCCCGCATCGTACTCATAGGCCTTGAGCAAGCTCGCCTCGGCCTCGGCAGGCTTGCCGGCGGCCTCGTGGCACAGGCCCTGCGCCATCAAGGTCTTGGCTTGTTGAAAATACTGGCGCTGCACCAGAGCCTGGTTGAAGTAGCGGTCTGCCGCGTCGTATTTTTTCTCTTGGCAGAGCAACCAGCCATGGTTGTGCATGATGTTCGCATCAGTGGGCTTGAGCGACTGTGCCTTGCTGAAGCTCTCGTCGGCAATGTCCGGCTCGCCCAGCTGCATGTAGATGAGCCCGCGCATGTTGTAGGCATCGCCATTGGAAGGATCCAGCGCCAGCACCTGCTTGATCTCGTCGAGCGCGATCGTGGCGCGGCCGGTCTGGAAATAGCTCGCTGCCAGTTCCAGCCGGATGCGTGCGCGCCGGTGGATCTCGGTCTCATCGGATTGCGTGACATAGGCGGCATCCTCGCGGGCCGTGTTACTGGCGGTACCGCAGCCCGACAAACCACCTATCAGGGCCAAGCCTAAAAAGGTGGCAGCCGTGAGGCGATGCACCCTCGGTTGCCCTGTTGTCACAGCCTCTTGCATGCACACCCTCCTCAAACTGATTGGACTATTTCTAGACTTGTGCCAGCGGTATGACCCGGTTCTTGGCCATGCGCTCCGCCGCTTTGGTGCGGTCTTTCACATCGCCAGCGAGCTGGCCACAGGCCGCATCGATGTCATCGCCCCGGGTCTTGCGCACGGTGGTCACGACACCGGCATCCGAGAGCATCTTGGCGAATTCGGTCACCCGGTTGGCAGGTGATCGTAACAGACCCGATGCCGGAAAAGGGTTGAATGGAATCAAATTGAACTTGCACCATGCCCCGCCGTTGCCCGCATACTCTCGCACCAGTGCTATCAATTGCTGGGCATGCTCGGGTTGGTCGTTGACGCCATCGAGCATGCAGTACTCAAAGGTGATGAAGTCACGCGGCGCAAACTCCAGGTAGCGGCGGCAGGACTGCATCAGCTCGTCGAGCGGGTATTTCTTGTTCAGCGGCACCAGGGCATCGCGCAGGGGATCGTTGGGTGCATGCAGCGAGACCGCCAGAGCCACCGCACAGTCCTGCGACAGGCGATCCATCATCGGCACCACACCGGAGGTGGAAACGGTGACGCGGCGGCGCGACAGGCCATAGCCATGGTCATCGAGCATGGTGCGCAGCGCGGGCACCAGGGCCGTGTAATTTTGCAGGGGCTCGCCCATGCCCATCATCACCACATTGGAGATGATGCGCTCATCACGCCCCAGGCGCTTGCGCAGCGCGTGTTCGGCAAACCACAGCTGCGCCATGATTTCGCCGGTGGTCAGGTTGCGGCTGAAGCCCTGGTGCCCTGTCGAGCAAAAGCGGCATCCCACCGCGCAACCTGCCTGCGAAGAGACGCACAAGGTGCCACGGTCATCTTCGGGAATGAATACGGATTCGACGGCATTGCCGTCGCCCACGTCGAACAGCCACTTGACCGTTCCGTCGGAGGACACATGCTCGGTAATCACGGGCAAGGCCGTGACATGGGCCGTGCCTTTGAGTTTTTCGCGCAGGGACTTGGCCAGATCGGTCATCTGGTCGAAATCGGCTGCACCGCGCTGGTGGATCCAGCGAAAAAGCTGCGTGGCCCGGAAGCGCTTCTCTCCCAGCCCTTCGCAAAAGGCGGTCAAACCAGCCAAATCAAAATCAAGCAAATTGGTGGTCATGGATATACGCTCGGGCCACTTACCTATGCCACGCGGCCCGAAGGCCGCGCACAAGTCGATTAACGGGAGTAAACGTTCATGCCGGGGAAGAAGAACGCCACTTCCACAGCAGCGGTCTCAGCGGCGTCGGAGCCGTGCACGGCGTTGGCGTCGATGCTGTCAGCGAAGTCAGCGCGGATCGTGCCCTTGTCGGCCTTCTTGGGGTCGGTAGCGCCCATCAGCTCACGGTTCTTCAGGATGGCGTTTTCGCCTTCCAGAGCCTGGATCATCACAGGACCGGAGATCATGAAGTCCACCAGATCCTTGAAGAAAGGACGGGCAGCGTGCACAGCATAGAACTGCTCAGCGTCTTGACGCGACAGTTGCACCAGCTTGGCGGCCACGATCTTCAGGCCAGCAGCTTCAAAGCGGGCGTAGATTTGACCGATAACATTCTTAGCCACTGCATCGGGCTTGATGATCGAGAGGGTACGTTCGATTGCCATAATAAATTTCCTGTTGATGGTTTTTTTGCTCTGAAAGCAAACCTTTGATTGTACGGTGTCCTGGAAGTCAGCGGCGTGACTACGACCTTCCACCGCGCTTGAATCCGCCACCGCTCTTGCGTTGGCCCTGGCGCTGACGCGTCAGGCTGTCATGACCGATGTAGCCCAGCGAGGTCTTCATCGGATCGGGCTGGGTATTGCGCTTCTCGGGTGCCTTGCGCAAGCCGCCACCGCGGGTGTTCTTGGCCGGGCCGACCGATGGGCGCGGGCCGTTGTGCTGGGGACGGTTGTCACTGCGCCCTCCCCGGCCAGCCGCATTTTGCTCACGGGGCTTGCGCTCGACCACACCGCCGGCAGCCACCGTCAGCGCCTGGATGTCGCGCTGATCGAGCTCCACCCAGGAGCCCCGGCGCAAGCCGCGCGGCAGCACCATGGCACCGTAGCGGATACGGATCAGGCGGCTGACCGCGTGACCGACCGACTCGAACATGCGGCGCACTTCGCGGTTGCGGCCTTCGGAGATGGTGACCCGGTACCAGCAGTTGGCGCCCTCGCCACCGCCATCGTCGATGGAGCCGAAGCTGGCCACGCCGTCTTCCAGGTTCACACCAGCCAGCAGCAAGGCCTTTTCTTCATTGGTCAGCGCGCCCAGCACGCGCACCGCGTACTCACGCTCCAGACCGAAGCGCGGGTGCATCAGGTTGTTGGCCAGCTCACCGGAGTTGGTGAACAGCAGCAGACCTTCGGTATTCAGATCAAGACGGCCAATGGACTGCCACTTGCCGTGCGAGACGCGCGGCAGCTTGCGGAACACCGTTGGGCGGTTCTGCGGATCGTCATGCGTTACCACCTCGCCCACTGGCTTGTGGTAGGCCAGCACGCGCGCTGGCGGCTGCTCGATGCGGAACGTGATCAGCTTGCCGTTCACACGGATCTTGTCACTGTGCAAAATGCGCTGACCCACGTGGGCCGGCTCATTGTTGACGGAGATGCGGCCTTCCAGAATCAGGCGCTCCATCTCCAGGCGCGAGCCCATGCCGGCCTGCGCCAGCAGCTTGTGCAGCTTGGGCGCTTCCACATGGGGCTGGAGCACGCGCTTGACCGGAGCCGGTGCATCCGAGTCTTCCGCCGCCTCCAGCGCGCCAGCCACCACGTCCTCGAATGCATAGCCTTCCGGCTCGGCATGGCGTTGCGGACGGCCCGCCGGACCACGGCCACGGGCGGCAGGCGCATCGCCTTCTGCGCCCTGCGCATCACGCGGCTGTCCATCACGCTCACGGAAACGGCGAGCCCGGGCCGGGTAACGGCTCACGCGCTGCTCGCCATCACGGCGTGTACGAGGCTCGGCAGCCGGCTGCGCCGACCCTTCACCCTCGCCGTCGTGGGCCGCTGCCGCGTCGGCCGTATCTGCCGGCACGGCTTGCGCCGGCGCGGCACGCTTGCGCGGTGCACGGCGCTTTTCAGACGGCGCAGCACCTTCTTGCAAGACCTTATCTCCGTCCTGGGGCGCATTCATATCGCTGGTATCACTCATCATCTTTTTGCTTTTCTACCCCGCCTGCTGCGGAATTATGTGCATCGTCATCACGGACCAAAGGATCCGCATCTTTGTCTTCAACCCCGGCAGTGGCGGCATCCGCATCACCACCTGCCTGCGGGGACTCTGCCGCCGTCACGGCGGCCGCATCTTCATCATCAGCAGACCCAGCCTCGGGCAAAGTCTGCGCATCCTCTGCGTCTTCCAACGCCTCGCCATCGGCAACCGGCGCCGCCATGGCCATCGACTCGCCCACCAGCTCGAATGCCTCGGCATCCGCTGGCCCGGCATCCTGCTGCTCGGCCTCGCCTTGCGGCGCCTCCAGCGGCAGGCTGTCAAACATCGCCTGCGTCTGGTTGCTGCTGTCCAGCTCGGGCAACTGGTCCAGCGACTGCAGGCCCAGATCATCCAAAAACTGCCGGGTGGTTGCCAGCAGCGCAGGCCGCCCGATGGTCTCCCGGTAGCCAATCACTTCCACCCAACCCCGGTCTTCCAACTGCTTGATGATCAAGCTGTTGACCGTCACACCCCGGATATCTTCGATATCGCCACGGGTCACCGGCTGCCGATAGGCAATGATGGCCAAGGTCTCCAGAGTCGCACGCGAGTACTTGGGCGGTTTTTCCGGGTGCAGGCGATCGAGGTATTCGCGCATCTCCGGCCGGCTCTGAAAGCGCCAGCCCGATGCCACCTGCACCAGTTCCACCCCCCGGTGCGCCCAGTCCAGTTGCAGCTCCTGCAACAGCACCTTGAGCGTGTCCGTTCCCAGATCATCCGCAAACAATCCCCGCAGCTCACGCACGGTGATGGGCTGGGGCGCGCAGATCAGCGCAGTCTCCAGCACCCGTTTTGCTTCCAAAGTATGCATGCGATAAATCCCTGTTTTCACGCCAGCGCGCAGCTGCGTGTTGAGACAAAGGAATGCGTATCAAGAGGGCCGCGTTTGCATGGCCAAGATCACGGCGCAGGCATAAGCGCCCATAGCCGCCGGCACTGGGCGCCACCGATGCAGTGTGCAAACCGGGTGTTTGCGCTGGCTGAAAAACCAGACCTGCAGGGGCAGCGCTTAGGCCAATTCCGCCAAATTATACCGAAGATCCCAATTTTCCATCGCCGAGGTGATATCGGCGGGCGGCATCGCGAACCAGGACATGCTCTGGCCGGTGACCGGATGGACAAAGGCCAGCCGCAGCGCATGCAGGGCCTGGCGCTCCATGCCAGCCGCCGGCGTGCCGCCATAGAGCGTGTCGGCCAGCAGTGGGTGCTGGAGCGAAGCCATATGCACGCGGATCTGGTGGGTGCGCCCGGTATGCAGGCTGCAGAACACCGCGCAACCTTGCTGGCCGTTGACCAGCAGGCGGATATCGGTACGCGCCGGTTTGCCTGGGTGCTGGGCCAGATCGACCGCCGCCATGCGCAGGCGGTTGCGCGGATCTCGGCCAATGGGCAGGCTGACCGAGGTCTGCGCCGCGCCCTGCCAGAGCTTGTGGCCCAGTGCCAGGTAGTTGCGGCGCACATCGCGCGCAGCGATCAGCTTGACCAGCGCGTCCATCGTCTGGCGCTCGCGCGCCACCACCATCAGGCCGCTGGTGTCCTTGTCCAGCCGGTGCACGATACCTGCGCGCGGCAGCTGGGCCGCCTTCGCGTCGTAGGCCAGCAGCGCATTGAGCAAGGTACCACTCCAGTTACCCGGCGCCGGGTGCACCACCATGCCGGCAGGCTTGTTGATGATGAGCAGGTGCTCATCCTGGTAGACCACGTCCAGTGGAATATCCTGCGGCAAGAACGCCTGGCTTTGCTGTGTGGGGCGCAGCTCGACCACCGCCTGGTCACCGGCCTTGACCTTGGCACTGGGCTTGAGACCGGATTTGCCATTGACCAGCACCGCGCCCTGCAGCAGCAAGGCCTGCAGATAGCTGCGCGAGAACTCCGGCACCCACAGCGCCAGCGCCTTGTCCAGGCGCATGCCGTGCGCATCCACGCCAGCGGTGACCGTCCGGCTTTCCCAGCTCTGCGACTCGACCTCCGCCGGCTCTTCATCCCCTTCCGGCGACACCAGGGCGGTGTCCTCCAAATGGGAAAAGCCGACATCGTCGGCGGGCGGCGATGTCGGCTTCAATGAAGGACCTGGCATCAGCGGGAAGGCAGGTAGCGCGATGGATCGACCGGCTTGCCCTGGCGGCGCACCTCAAAGTGCAGCTTCACGCGGTCGGCGTCGGAGCTGCCCATCTCGGCAATCTTCTGGCCCTTCTTGACGACCTGGTCGTCCTTGACCAGCAAGGTCTGGTTGTGGGCGTAGGCGGTCAGGTAGGTGTTGTTGTGCTTGATCAGAATCAGGTTGCCGTAGCCGCGCAGGCCGGCCCCCGAGTAGATCACGCGTCCATCGGCGGCCGCCACGACGGGGTCACCCGCCTTGCCACCGATGTCCAGACCCTTGTTGCGCGCGTCGTCAAAGCCCGCAATCACGGCGCCCGACGAGGGCCAGATAAAGCCCAGGTTGCCATCGGCTGCAGCGGGTGCAGACGCTGCAGCAGCAGGCGCCGGGGCCGGTGCAGGCGTCGCCGCTGGCGTGTTGGCGCCGGTTACCGCAGGTGCAGTAGCTGCCGGGGCAGCGGCGGCGGTGGCCGTGACCGGTGGCACCACGCGCAGCACCTGACCCACTTCGATGACATTCGGATTTTCCAGATTGCTCCAGCGCGCGATGTCACGCCAGTTCAGGCCGTTGTCGGCGGCAATGCGCATCAAGGTCTCGCCCGGCTTGACGGTGTAGTAACCAGGCTTGCCCGCGTTTTCGGCACCCGGCAGGGTTGCTGGATCAATGCGGTTCGGGGTGGCCGTGGTCGACGTCGGTGCGCGACCTGCCGACAAGCCCCGATCCTCCACGGGCGCCTGGTTCAGCGATGTACTACCGCATCCTGCCAGCACCATGGCTGCCACCACACTGGCACCCCACGTCAAAACACCACGTGAATCCAACATACCTATCCTTCTTAACCAAGCCCCGATTTTAGGGGCACGAAATGAACATGCTCCAGAACCGTGCGCTGAAACCCATCAGCACTGCGGTCCACGACGAGCAAAACCTGTTGCTGGCCCGGTCCCATCACCGGGGCCACGAGCCGGCCGCCTTCCGCCAGCTGGTCGCACCATGCCTGCGGGACGGAATCCCCACCAGCCGCTGCGATGATCCCGGCGTAAGGCGCACCCTTCTCAAAACCCAGCATGCCATCGCCCAGGATCAGGTGCACATTGGCCAGCCGCAAAGGCCGCAGGTTGACCCGCGCCTTTTCATGCAACGCACGCAGCCGCTCAATGGTATACACCTCCTTGGCCATCAGGCTCAAAACCGCCGCCTGGTAGCCGCAGCCGGTGCCAATCTCCAAAATGCGCCCCAGCCCCATTTTGCCTGCCGGAGATTGCAGCAGCAGCTCGCACATCCGCGCCACCACGCTGGGCTTGGAGATGGTCTGCCCCAATCCTATAGGCAAACTGGTGTCTTCATAGGCTTGAACGGCCAGTGCACTGTCAACAAACTGGTGGCGCAGCACCGAATTCATCACCTTCAGCACCCGGGTGTGCTCCACCCCCGATGCGGCCAGGCGCTGCACCATGCGCAAGCGCGCCGATGTGAAATCCACGCTTTCGGGGCCGAGCGATTCACGCACGGCCATCGGCACCGGTGACAGCTCCGCCGGCAGCCTGGCCCATTGCCGGTGCACGCTGCTCGCCTGGGGCTTGGTGCTCACAGGCAGGGCACCACGGGCAGGAAAGCCGGGCTTGCGCAAGGTCACCCTGGCACCTCCAGGTCGTTGCTGCGCAAGGTGGTCGCCGTCTGCGCCCAATAGGCCAGGCTCTCGTGGTCGGTCAAATCCACCTTCAGCGGTGTCACCGCCATATGGCCTGCCGCCGTCGCATGGAAGTCGGTGCCCTCTGCATCATCCATGGCCAGGCCGGCATTGCCGATCCAGTACATGGTCTCGCCCCGGGGGCTGGTCTGGGTGATGACTTTCTCTGCCGCATGCCTGCGCCCCAGGCGGCACAGCTTGAGGGGCTTGATCTGCGCAAACGGCAGATTGGGAATATTGATATTGAGCAGCCAGGGCTTGAGCGTGACGAGCTTGGAGGCCTCGAACTGCTGCACCAGCTCGCAGGCCTTTTTGGCGGCTGACTCCAGCTCGCCCCAACCCTTGTCGATCTGGGAGAAGGCCATCGCCGGGATGCCGAACAGATAGCCTTCCATCGCAGCGCCCACGGTGCCCGAGTAGATGGTGTCATCACCCATATTGGCACCGTTATTGATGCCGGAGATGACCAGATCAGGCCTATAACCCAATAGCCCCGTCAGCGCGATATGCACGCAGTCCGCCGGCGTGCCATTGACGTAGCGGAAGCCATTGGCGGCACGCTGCACGTACAACGGCGAATGCAAGGTCAGCGCATTGGATTTGGCACTGTTGTTGTGTTCTGGTGCGACCACCTCGACATCGGCCACTGCCTGCAATGCATCATGCAACGCCACGATGCCGGGCGCTTGATAACCATCGTCGTTACAAAGCAGTATCTTCATGTCATTGAACCAGTTGCACTGCATTGTAGGGGTGCCAACACAGAACCCGAGCGGAGTGTGGCAGCAAAGCGACCTGCAGGCCCTTCGGCGCCCACAGCCCATGGCGCGCAAGGGCGCCTTGTCAAGCCTCCGCATTGTAGTGAGCGCGGCGGCACTGACTCCGTGCAGCAGTGCATTTGCTACACAAATTTACGATGAAGCGCCTAGGCCAGCGGCTCACCTGCAGCATTCGCAGCCAGTTCGGCCTTTTTGCACACCTGGGTGGCCAGCTCATGCAGCACAGCAGCCGTGCAGCGCAGCAACGGTGTGGCCTTGCGCTTGGCCGATTGGGCCATGAACAGAGGGATCATCACCGCAGGCGTCTCGATCGGTGCCACGACGAGTTGGTCACCCACTACATGCCCGTCAAGGGCGCTGCGCGTCAACGCAGCATACCCATAGCCGCCGCGCACCAGGTCCAAAATGGCAGGAACACTGGACACCTCCCAGACAACATTGAGTTTGACCTGGGAAAGCCTGGCCTGTGCTTCCATCAGCTTGCGGAAGATTTGGCCGTACTGGGGCATGATCAGCGGAAACGCAGACAGTCCCTCAAAGCCCAGCGTCCCCAGCCCTCCCAGCGCAGAGGCGGGGCCCACCAAACACAGCCGCTCTTGGAGCACTGGCGTAGTTTCAATATGGGGGTGGGGTTCGGGTGCATAGACCAGACCCAGATCCATGCGCCCGGAGGCCAGCCATTCGGCCATCTGCACCGAGAACCCTTCGACGATGGCGATGCGCGCCTTGGGCATCGTGCAGCTGAAGGCATCGATCAGTGGCAAGGTCAAACGCCGGGCCAGGCTCGGGGGCAGGCCCACGACGATGCGGCCTACCGGTTCATTGCGCTCGCAACCCAGATCCTCCTTGGCTTGGGCCACATGCTGCAAGATCGCATGGCTATGTTCGAGCAACCGGCGCCCTGCCTCCGTCAAGGTCACACCCCGCCCGGTACGGATCAGCAGCGTCTCGCGCAGTTCCATCTCGAGCGCCCGCACCTGCCGGCTCAGTGCCGGCTGCGCTGAATCGGACAACATCGCCGCTTTGCTGAAACTGCCGGTCTCGGCAACGGCGACAAAAGTTTCGATTTGCTGCAAATTCATAGCCACCCTCTTTAGTGCATTGAATATTAATAATTTTTAGCTATTATTATGCCATTTTGCTATAGCTGCTAGCTATACGGGCACCTAGGTCGTTGGGGACATCTTCCACAGAATGAAGTTTCACATCCCCCACACATAGAGCCAAGGAGACCCTGCATGCCGTTCCCCCCCACCACCGCCTGGCCAGGCATTGCGTCTCCGCGCTGTCTCAGTCGGAGTTGGACGCGCAAACCTGACAGACACCCCTCCCCCCGACAGTGACGGCAGCGTCTTCGGCTGCCCTGCCCCCCGCTCTCCGGTGACCTTCATCAGTCCGGGCTGCATCCGCTTGGCGCCATCGCCAGCCTTGCCCTCTTTCCATTTCCTATTCCGCTATTCAAGGAGCACAACCATGGTCGAAAAAGCCAGCAGCGAGTTTTGGCAAAGCCTCAGCCCCATCGCCAACCCCTTCATGCCCGATGCACTGCCAGAGGTGTACACCCCCAACGCCGTGCCCGAAGACGAACGCCTGTATGTGCCGTTCACCGACACCGTGTTCTCGCGGCCTCTCTGGATCTCGCCATCCCAGAACAAGTGGTGCGACATCCTGATGGCCAAGCAAGCCGGCCTGGTCAACCGCCACTACCACCCCCATGAAGTCTTTGCCTACACGATCTCCGGCAAATGGGGCTATCTGGAGCATGACTGGACAGCGACCAAGGGCGACTTCGTCTACGAGACGCCTGGAGAAGGCCATACCTTGGTGGCGTTCGACCATCCCGAACCCATGCGGGCCTTCTTCATCGTCAAGGGTCCGCTGATCTGGCTAGACGAGCAGGGCAAACCGGACGGCTACTTTGATGTCCATTCCTACATCGCCATGTGCAAGGCCCATTACGAAAAAGTGGGTCTGGGCGCCGAAGCCGTGGAAAAGCTCTTCCGCTAACGGCCACCGACTCTGGAGAACACCATGCACCCAACCCCCTCTCGCTCCTTGTGGACCTACGAGAATCGGCTGTTGCTGATCCTCTTCCTGACCTTTGGCTTTGTCTTCTTTGACCGCCTGGCCCTGTCGTTTCTGTTCCCGTTCATGCAGGATGAGCTCGACCTGAGCCAAACCCAGCTGGGCATGATCTCATCGGCCCTGGCGCTGACTTGGGCCATCTCCGGGGCCATCGCAGGTGCCTGGTCCGATTCGCGCTCCAAGCGCAAGGCGCTGCTGGTGGTGTCCGTGCTGGGGTTTTCCATCTGCTCGGCCATGTCCGGGCTGGTGGGCGGCTTCGTCAGCCTGCTGGTGTTCCGCGCGCTGATGGGCCTGGCTGAAGGGCCGGTGCTGCCCATTGCCCAGTCTTTGATGATCCAAAGCTCCACCCCAGCGCGGCGCGGCCTGAACATGGGCCTGCTGCAGGGCTCGTCTGCGGGCCTGATTGGCGCAATGATTGGCCCGCCCGTCGTCATTGGTCTGGCAACGAATTTCGGCTGGCGCGTTGCCTTCTATGTCACCGTCATCCCCGGCATTCTGATTGCCCTGGCCATCTGGCGCTGGGTGCATGAGCACCCCGGTCAGGCCCCAGCAGTTGCGCAGGCCAAGCCAGCACCCATCAACCGCTGGGCCCTGCTGCGCGAACGCAATGTACTGCTGTGCATGCTGATCAGCTGCTTCTTCCTCACCTGGTTCATCATCATCATCTCGTTTGCACCCACCTTCCTCGTCAAGTACCGCGAGTTCTCGGCCGCCGACATGGGCTTTGTGATGAGCTGCCTGGGCGCCGCCTGGGTATTCTGGGGCTTTGCGGTGCCAGCCATCTCCGACCGCATCGGACGCAAACCCACCCTGGTCATCTTTGCGCCGATTGCGGCACTGTGCCCCATCGCCTTGATCTACGGTGACTCCGTCCTCACACTGGGTATGGTGGTGTTCTTCACCTATACCGGCCTGGGCTGTTTCACGCTCTTCATGGCCACCGTCCCCGCAGAAACCGTTCCGCCCCAAGTGCTGACGGGCGCGCTCGGTCTCATCATGGGCGCGGGCGAATTGGTAGGCGGCTTCCTCGCCCCCACGATTGCGGGCTTTGCGGCAGACCATTACGGCCTGCCCGTCGCAATGTGGATGTCGGCAGGCGGCGCATTGATCGCCGGTGCGCTTGCGCTGGGTTTGAAGGAAACCGCACCGCTGGTGCTGCAACGCCGTGCGGCGGCAGGAGCAACGCCATGATGCGCGCACTGCGCTGGCACAGCGCCCAGGACCTGCGCGTGGAGCAGATCCCGACCCCGAAGCCCGGACCTCAGGAAGTACGCATCGCCGTGCAATACTGCGGCATCTGCGGCAGCGATCTGCACGAATACGAATCGGGGCCGCATGCCATCCCCGTTGGCACCCCCCACGCGGTCTCAGGCCGTACCGCGCCACTGACCTTGGGCCACGAGTTCTGTGGCACGGTGGTCGAGCTGGGGAGCGCGGTCAGCAGCCTGCAGGTGGGCAACCGCGTCGCGGTGGAGCCCGAGTACCGCTGCAGCCACTGCGCCTACTGCCGCAGCGGCGCCTACAACCTCTGTGCCGATATGGGCTTCGCCGGGCTGATGGGCGATGGCGGCATGGCCGACTTTGCCGTGGTGCCCAGTTATATGCTGCACCGCCTGCCCGAAGGGGTAAGCCTGGAGCAGGCTGCCGTGATGGAGCCCGCCGCCGTCGCACTGCATGCGCTGCGCCGCAGCCAGCTGCCGGCTGGCGGCAGCTGCGCCATCTTTGGGCTGGGCCCCATCGGATTGCTGCTGGTCCAGCTCGCCAAACTGCAGGGAGCAGGCACCATCATTGCGGTGGATGTATCGCCGCAGCGCCTTGAAATGGCACGACAGGCAGGTGCCAGCCTGGTCATCGACGGCAAGGGCCTCACTCCTCGCGCGTTGCGGCACACCATTGCCTCGGCCACCGACGGCTTGGGCGTGGACACCAGCTTTGAGGCCGCAGGTCTGCAAGCCACCTTTGAAGGGGCGTTGCGCGCACTGCGCAAAGGCGGAAACATGGTCATGGTCGGCCTGATGTCCGAGGCCCGCCTTGACGCATTCGACGCTGTCAACCGCGAGTTGAGCCTGGTCGCCAGCGTCGGTTACCGCGATGTCTACCAAGAGCTGATGGGCCTCATCGAAGCGGGCCGCTTCGACCCCACCTCGATCATCACGAAGACAGTTCCGCTGGAGCACGCAGTCAGCGAAGGCTTTGCAGCACTGGTGCAGGACCGTTCGCAGATCAAGATTCTGGTCAGCCCGCCGATGGGCCGCAACCACAAGCGTTAGGACACCGCAATGAACAACTCCCAGGAACAAAGAACCATCCTCGTAACTGGAGGCACCTCCGGCATCGGCGCAAGCACGGCGCTGCATTTTGCCGAGGCCGGCGCGTCCGTGCTTGCGCTGGGGCTGGATGCGCAGGGGCGGCATGCCCCGCGCCATCCCCGTATCCGGTGCATCGAGCTGGATGTCTGCGACAGCGGCCAACTGCAGCAGACCATCGCCGCGCTACCCCGACTTGATGCGCTGATCAACGCAGCAGGCATCAGCCGGCATGCGCAGGAGTACGGACCGGAGGCCTTCCTGCAAGTGCTGCACACCAACCTCACTGCGGTCATGCGGGCATCGATGGCCGCAGCCCCGCAGCTGTTGCAACGCAGCGGCTGCATTGTCAACGTGGCCTCGATGTACAGCTATTTCGGCAGCAAGGACCGCCCCGCTTACAGCGCCAGCAAGGGTGGCATCCTGCAACTGACGCGTTCCCTTGCACAAACCTGGGCGCATGAAGGCGTGCGCGTCAATGCGGTAGCGCCCGGCTGGATCGCTACGCCGCTGAGCGAGGGGCTGATGGCCGACCCAGCCGCCTCGGCAACGATTCTGTCCCGCACACCGCTGCAGCGCTGGGGCCAGGCCGCCGAAGTGGCGGCAGTCATCGGGTTTCTGTGCTCGCCAGCGGCATCTTTTGTCAACGGTGCCGTCATCCCCGTCGATGGTGGTTATCTGACCGTGTAACAGCAGTCCAGGATGGGCTACAGGCAGCCAAAGATGGCAGAGCCTGCAGGCAGCGTGATCTGCCTCAGGCTCTGCGTACGCTACCAGCCGTCTATCAGCCTGGCATCAGCGCTGCTCAAACGCGTATTTCTCGGTATCCACCTCGCCCTGCGAGGCCAGCGCATAGCGGTCACCACGGATCGCCTCGGGTGCAAACAGCGCGTCAAGCTCGGCCAGCAACGCAGCATCCAAGGCCACCCGGCTACCGCGCAAGTTTTCATGCAGGTGATCGATACGGGTGGTGCCTGGCAATGCCACCACATGCTCGCCCTGGTGCAGCACCCAGGCAATGGCCAGTTCGGCCAGGCTGCAGTCCGCGCGCTCCGCAATGGCCTGCATGGGGGCCAGCAGCCGCAGATTCGCTGCATAGGCCTCGGGCTGAAAGCGTGGCATGCCGGCACGGATGTCTCCTTGCACCCAGGTGGTGCCGGCGGGCAATTTGCCCGACAGAAAAGCCCGGCCCATCGGACTGAAGGCCACATAGGCAATGCCCAGTTCGCGGCTGGCCTGCAAGGTGCCCAGCTCGGCATTGCGTGACCACAGCGAATACTCGCTCTGCAAGGCTGCAATCGGGTAAGTGGCATGGGCACGGCGCAAGGTGTCGACGCCGACCTCTGACAAACCCAGCGCCCGCACCTTCCCCTCCTCCACCAGGCGTGACATTTCACCGACCGACTCCTCGATCGGCACCCGGGGATCCCAGCGGTGCAGGTAATACAGGTCGATGACATCGGTCCCCAGGCGCTTCAGGCTGTCTTCGCAGTTGCGGCGCAATGTTCTGGGATGGCCATCGATCACACGGCGCATGATGCCATCGTCCCCCCGCACGCCTGCCATGCCGCCCTTGCTGGCCAGCGTGATCCGGCTGCGGTGGGGCCTGAGGATCGGCCCCACCAACGACTCGTTGGCGCCAAAGCCATACAGCGCTGCGGTATCGAACAGGTCGACGCCAGCATCCAGCGCTGCATGCAGCAGCGCCTGGGATTGCTCGGCCGTGGCCGGGTGGCCATAGGCATGGCTCAGGTTCATGCATCCCAGCGCGACGGGACCAACCTGGAAGGGGCCTATAGAACGCTCACTCATCATCTCTCCTCAAAAACCAAACCGCCCGCTGAAACGTGTGCGGGCGGTCAGCGGCGGCTTGGGTGGATATTACTGCAGCTGCTGCTCCAACGCATGCAGAACCTGGTAGCAAGGCAGTACCTGGGAGATGCTCGAGCGCGGTTGGCGGCCCTCCCGGATCGCCGCAAAAAACTCACGGTCCTGCAGTTCAATGCCATTCATCGATACATCCACCCCGGATACATCGATGGCCTCATCCTTGCCATTGACCAGCCCATCGTAGCGGGCCACATAGGTCCCTGTATCGCCGATATAGCGAAAGAAGGTTCCCAAAGGACCATCGTTGTTGAACGACAGGCTCAACGTGCAGATGGCGCCGTTGGCGGCTTTGAGCACGATGCCCATGTCCATCGCAATGCCCAGCTCCGGGTGCAGCGGCCCCTGCACCGCATGGGCCTGCACAATGGGGCTGGCTGCCTGGTGGGCGAACAGATCCACGGTGTGGGCCGCATGGTGCCAAAGCAGATGGTCCGTCCAGCTGCGCGGCTGGCCCAGCGCATTCATATTGCTGCGCCGGAAGAAGTAGGTCTGCACATCCAATTGCTGGAGTTTGAATCTGCCCGCCTGCACCCGTTGCTGAACCCACTGGTGGCTGGGGTTGAAGCGGCGGGTGTGCCCGCACATGGCCACCAATCCACTGGATTTTTGCAGGGCCACCACGGCCAGCGCATCCTCGAGCCGGTCGGCCAGCGGAATTTCGACCTGCACATGCTTGCCGGCCAGCAGACACTGGCGGGCCTGGCTGGCGTGCATCTGCGTGGGCGTGCACAGAATGACCGCATCCACCTCCGGTCGCGCCAGGCTGTCCTGCAGATTGGTGGCCACATGCCCAATCCCATACTGCTCGGCCAGCTCGCGCGCCTTGGACAGATCCGGGTCGACAAGGGAGACGACTTCCGCCCCGGGGATCTGGCGGATGCCCTCAAGGTGTTTGAGGCCGAAGGCGCCCGCTCCTGCGAGCGCCACTTTGAGCTTGCGAAGTGTCATGACATCCTCCAGGAAGTCGGGGTGCCCCAGAGAGCGCCGGGGCGATACATACCGAAAATCAGCGACATAAGTGTTTTTCAACCGTTCTCTAGAATCAGGTGACCCACAGCGGTGTTGGAGGCCGGCACGTGGTAGAAGCGGTGTTTGACCGTGGGCGTTCTCGCCGGGTCATCGACATCCGCCATGGCACCCCGCGCAATCAGCCACATGACCAGCTCGATGCCTTCCGAGCCAGCTTCACGTACATAGTCGATATGGGGTACCTTGGCCAAGGTCGCAGGGTGATGGACGAGCTGGTCCAGAAAGCAGTTGTCCCATTCCTGGTTGATCAGCCCCGCGCGTGCACCTTGCAGTTGGTGGCTCATGCCCCCCGTCCCCCAGATCTGAACATTGAGGTCCTCGTCAAAGCTCTCCACGGCTTTGCGGATCGAACGGCCCAGGTTGAAGCAGCGTTGGCCCGACGGCACCGGGTACTGCACCACATTCACCGCAAAGGGAATCACCGGACAAGGCCAGGCTCCGTCCACCGGCTGCTCTCCGCACATCAAGGACAGCGGAACCGTCAGTCCATGGTCCACGTCCAGTTGGTTGACGATGGTCAGGTCAAAGTCCTGCTGGATCACCGACTGCGCAATATGGGATGCCAACTGGGGATGCCCCACCACCTTGGGCACGCGGCGCGGCCCCCAGCCTTCATCGGCGGGGAAGTACTCGGCCCCGGTCCCTATCGCAAAGGTGGGAATGAGATCCAGGCTGAAAGCCGTGGCGTGGTCGTTGTAAATCAGAAAAATGACATCGGGCCGGTTATCGCGCATCCACTGGCGCGAGTATTCATAGCCTTGGAAAAGCGGTTGCCAATAAGCCTCCTGGGTCTTGCCCTGGTCGATGGCCACGCCAATGGCGGGCACGTGCGACGTGAATACCGATGCGCTGATGCGTGCCATGTCAGACCCCCTCCTTGCCGGCGACGGCGCCTGTGGGCTGGGCGGGTGTGCCCGCTGCCTCATGCATGAACCGGTTCCCCTCCACCGACCGGCCACCGGCCACCATCATCGCGCGGTAGGCCTCCTCGCTCATCCCCGTCATGGATCCGGCCATCTGCTGAAAGCTCTTGCTGTCGGTGGCGCCAATCTTGGCGAGGAAATAGATATTGCCCCCGGTGCGTATGCACCAGTTCAGGTCCCGGGCCATCACCGCCTGCCTTTGCTCCTCGCTCATCTCCCATTCTTCCAGATAGGCGCGCTCGTCCGCTTTGAAACGCGCGCGGTTTTCAGCCTTCATCAAGGACATGCAAAACTGGTTGAGCCAGTACCCTTTGCGTGACTGGTCGGCATCAAAAATAACGGTGCCGGGCACATCGAGATAGGGTTTTTCCAATGCCATATTTATCTTTCCAAGTTTGTTATTGATTCCTGGCCTGCACGGAGGCAGCCAACCCAAGACAATTGCATCTGTGGATTTACGCGTCCTCGGGCCAATACAAGCGCAACGGGTTGTCCACCAGCAACTGCTGCCGCAGGGCGGGCGTGGGGGCGATCTGGCTGATGAAATCCACCAGCAGACCGTCATCGGGCATGTGGTCCTTCAGGTTGGGATGGGGCCAGTCGGTGCCCCAAAGCACGCGGGTGGGAAAGGCCTCGACCACGCGGCGCGCAAAAGGCACGACATCCTGGTAGGCGCGCTGTTCACCCTGCAGCGCCTGCGGGCCCGTCAGCGACAGCCGCTCCGGGCAGCTGACCTTGCACCAGACGTTGTCATGCGCCTGCATCAGTTGCAGAAACAGACCGAACTCGGGCCCATGCGCGGGCTTGCTGACATCGGGCCGCCCCATGTGGTCGACCACTACAGGGGTGGGCAGGCGGCTGAAGAAGTGCCACAGATCTGGCAGGTCTTCCGCTTCAAAATAGACCACCACATGCCAGCCCAGGTCAGCGACGCGCTCGGCAATCTCCTGCAACTCATCTTGCGGCGTCACGTCCACCAGCCTTTTGACAAAATTGAAGCGCACGCCCCGCACGCCGGCCAGGTGCAGCGCTTCCAGCTCCCGGTCGCTGACGTTTCGCCTGACCGTGGCCACGCCCCGGGCCCTGCCTTCCGAGGCCTTGCAGGCATCGACCATCGCCCGGTTGTCCGCACCATGGCAGGTGGCTTGCACGATCACATTGCGCGAGAAGCCCAGATGGTCGCGCAACGCAAAAAGCTGCTGCTTGCTCGCGTCGCAAGGGGTGTACTTGCGCTCTGCGGCAAAGGGGAACTCTGCCGCCGGGCCAAACACATGGCAATGCGCATCCACCGCACCTGGCGGCAATACCAAGCGCGGCTTCGCGGGCTTGGGATGCCAGTCCAGCCAGCCGGGGGTTTTAGGGGGGAGTGACTGCATGCTGCGCTCCTCAGTCGATGTAGCGCAAGCCGGAGCCGGCCAGCGGGCCGCGCATCTGGTACAGGTCCAGACCCAGTACCCCGGCAGCGAGCTGGGCCCGTTTGCTGCGCTCGAGCCGCTCACGCTCCAAGCCGGTCTCCAACGTGGTAACGGCCCTGTCCGCAGGGACGCAGACCACCCCATCGTCATCGGCGACAATCACATCCCCAGGGGTCACCCACATGCCGGCACACACAATCGGGATATTGACGGAGCCTAACGTCGCCTTGATCGTGCCCTTGGACGACACGGTGCGGCTCCAAACAGGAAAGCCCATGTCCTGCAAGGTCTTGGTATCGCGCACCCCCGCGTCAATGACCAGGCCCCGCGCGCCGCGCGCCTGGAAGCTGGTGGCCAGCAGATCGCCAAAATAGCCATCGCTGCATGGGGAGGTCACCGCCGCTACGACGATGTCGCCAGGCTGGATTTGCTCGGCGGCGACATGCAGCATCCAGTTGTCGCCCGGCTGCAGCAACACGGTGACGGCCGTCCCGGAAACTTGCTGACCTGTTGCGATGGGGCGCAGCGCTGGCTGCAGCAGCCCCACCCGCCCCAAGGCCTCGTGCACGGTAGCCGATCCCAAACAGGCCAGCCCGTCGGCAGCCGCACGATCCGCACGCTGGATATGGCGGTACACAACGCCGAGTTCATACATAAGCATTTCCTTGTCTGTGGGCGGGCGCTTTACCGCCCTTGGTTGCGAAGTACGGCATCCAGACGCGGAAACACGCGGCGCGCGTTGCCCTCGTACACCTGGCGACGGTCTTCCTCACTGAGGTAAGGCGTGGCCTCGATATAGCGTTTGGTGTCGTCGAAGTGGTGGCCGGTCAGCGGATCCATGCCGCGCACCGCGCCGACCATCTCGCTGGCAAACAAGATGTTCTTCGTCGGAATGACACGGGTCAGCAGGTCAATGCCGGCCTGGTGGTAAACGCAGGTATCGAAAAACAGGTTGTTCAGCAGATGGGTCTCCAGCGGTGGCGTGTTCAGCGCCTGCGCCAAACCCCGAAACCGCCCCCAGTGGTAGGGCACGGCGCCGCCGCCATGGGGAATCACAAACCGCAGCGTCGGAAAGTCCTGGAACAGTGCGCTGTTCAGGCACTGCATGAAAGCCGTGGTGTCGGCATTCAGGTAATGGGCGCCAGTGGTGTGAAAGCAGGCGTTGCAACTGGTGGAGACATGCACCATCGCAGGAATGTCGTACTCCACCATCTTTTCGTAGATCGGGTACCAGAAGCGGTCGGACAGCGGCGGGGCCGTCCAGTGCCCGCCGGAGGGATCAGGGTTCAGGTTGATCGCCACATTGCCGTAGTGCTCGACGCAGCGGACCAGCTCGGTGATGCAGCTGCGCGGATCGACGCCGGGGGACTGCGGCAGCATCGCGGCAGGCACGAAGTGCTCGGGGAACAGTTCGCTGACGCGAAAGCACAGTTCATTGCAGACCTCGGCCCAGGCACTTGAAGTGTCGAAATCCCCGATGTGGTGGGCCATGAAGCTGGCACGTGGACTGAAAACGGTCAGGTCCAGCCCCCGCTCCCGCATCAGCCTGAGCTGGTTGTTCTCGATCGTCTCGCGGATTTCGTCGTCGCTGATGCGCAGATCGGTGGCCGCAGGTGCCTTGCGCGGGTCCCGCAGGCCGGCCATCTGCAGATCGCGCCACTGGCCCAAGGCTGCCGGTGCAGTGGTGTAATGGCCATGTACATCAATGATCATGCGGAATGTCTCCTTGCGTGTAGGGGGGTGTAGGCGCGGGCCATTCGGCGGCGCCCGGTGCGAGCCGCCTCATGCGGGCCCTTTCCAGACGGTGCTGGGCACCATCACCTCGCCGCGCATCAGCACGCGGGCCGTGCGCAGCAGGGCCACCTTCGGCAACGCGGGGTTCTGCGCCGCTGCATCGCTGAGGTTCATCGCCAGCGCCCCGGAGGGATGCTCGATCGACAGCCGCTCGGTGCCTGGGCCTGGACAGCGCACTGCCAGTCCGTCGCAGACCGTACCGGGCAAGGTGATGGCCGTGGCAACGGTAACGGCGGCCAATACGCCAATGCTCTCGTGGCAGACATGGGGAATGAAGCTGCGGGTGGTCAGCGCGCCACCGTGGCGGGGCGGCGCGATCATCGTCATCTTGGGATAGCTCTTGGCGCTCACATCGCCCAGGCCCATCGCGACGGCGGCCTGCAGGCGCAGCGCTTCCACCCGGCGGCGCAGATCCATGTGGGCATCCAGCTCGGCGACCGTCTCATAGCCGGTCGCGCCGACATGGGCAGCCTCGAAGATGACCAGTGGCATGCCGTTGTCGATACAGGTCGCGTCGAGAATGAACGGCGCAAACCCCGCACCCCGGACGTTGAAGCGGTCGCGCGGATTGCCGGTCGGCAGCAAGCGCTTGCAGACCGAGCCGGCCGTCTCCAGAAAACGGACCTCGATCGGTGCTGCGCTGCCGGGCACGCCATCGATATGCGCATCACCAAGCTCGGCGAGCTGTCCCTTGTCCAGCGGAACCGTGATCTCTGTACGCATGCCGGTATTGCGGCTCAACACGCAGTAGGTGGCGCGATCGCCGCGGGGCTGCAGCATGCCGGTCTCCAGCGCAAATGGCACCGCTGCGGCCAGCATGTTGCCGCAATTGGGGCGGGTATCGACGGCATCCTGGTCGGGCTGCACCTGGGCAAACAGAAATTCCAGATCCACCCCGGGCTGCGTCGACAGGCTGACGATGCCGATCTTGCTGCTCAGCGGATGCGCCCCGCCCAGGCCATCGATCTGCCTGCGGTCGGGCGAGCCCAGCGCGGCCAGCAGCACCCGGTCGCGGGTGGCCACATCGTCGGGCAGATGGGCGGCGTTGAAGAACGGCCCCTTGGAGGTGCCGCCTCGCATCAGCAGGCATGGAATGGCCGTTGGCATGCATTTCTCCCGGTGTGGTCTCGTGCCATCCATTCTGGAGAGAGACATGCCAAAGAGCCACGTACGCGCCCGCCTAGCAGCTATAACCTCTGAGCATATCTAAGCCAAGCCCCGGGGCCGCGCCAGAACACGCTGCCATCGGCGCCGGCAGGTGCTTTGCGCGTCCCGGCTGCGGCGCGGCCATGAATACTGTCCCGTCCTACGGGCGCTGCAAGCGGGCACCTTCAATGCGGTGCAGGCCGCGCCGATAGCATCGGAACCATGTTTATCCACCGTTTGAACACCGCCATTTTCCTGAGGGCTGGCACCTTGGCGATCACGGCCGCAGCACTGACCTCGGCCACCAGCGTCTCGGCGATGAGCGCCGAAGAGGCCCGTGCAGAAACCCAGCGCATCGCGTTGCAGTATGAGCAGACGATGGCGCACTGCAGCACGCTGCAGGGCAATATGCGTGAGATATGCGAAGAGGATGCCAAGGGCAGCCGGCGCGTGGCGCAGGCCGAGCGCGATCTGAAGCTGCAAGGGGGCGCCGAGCACGAATACCAGGTGAGGCTCGCCCGGGCCCAGGCGGACTACCGCGTCGCCCATGAACGCTGCAACGACATGCGCGGAGAGGCGGTGAAGGTTTGCAAGCGAGACGCGGAACAGGCCTACCTGCGCGCGCAGCAGGATGCACGCATTCGCCAGGTGGAAGCGCCTCCCGCGGTCTCGACCGACTCCACGTTGGCACCCCTGCAGACACCTCCGCAGGCGCCGCTGGACAGCGCAGCACCGCTGCCGCCGCCCGCACGCTGACGCAGCGGCCGCGCGGCTGCGATGGTATGGGCGCGATGGATCAGATGACCATGTGAAAGAAAACCAAAAGCCCCTGGCTGATGCACCCCTTGAAGAGGGCATCGGCCAGAGGCCTTTGTTCTACACGCAGGGAAGCGCAATGGCCTCCGTCCGATCACTGCCTACCGATCTAGCGCCGGCAGACTGCATAGCCCAGCACCACCCCGATGGCCAGGGCCGCGCCTGCAAACCGCCAGGGCTCATCATGCGCATATTTGTCCGTGCAGGCAGCGGTGTGTTTGGTCTGGGCAATCGCGCGGGCGGCCGAATCCTTGGCGATCCCCATCCCTTCGTCCATGCGCTCACGAATGCGCTTGATTTCAGGGATCGCGTCGAGCTCCTTGACCGACAGCAGCGACCGCACATCGTCCACCAGCTTGTCGACATCGCCCTTTACATCCGACAGGCTGACCTGGTGCTTTTTGAAGAACATGCTTTTTCCTTTCTTGTGCGCACGTCCACAACGTGCTTCAGTTATTACCTTATCCAAAGCCATGCACCGGCCATGTAGGAATGCGGCCCGCCTGCATGTGCTGACCGCAGCACAACGCAGCGCCAGATACAGTTGCCGCATTGCCGTACATGGACTGAGATAGGTTTTCCTACAGGGGCAGGAAGGCTGATGGGCGACGATGGTGGCACAGCGCCCCCGCTGTTGGAGGACCTATGAAAGACAAAGAACTGAAGAACCCCCCGCCCAATGAAGAGACCCAGATCAACACCACCCGCAAGCAGCATCCCCAGGATCCGGGCGTCCACGCCAAGATGCCCCATGAACGGGACCAGTCTGTCGGAGAGGTGAATCCAGAGCCCTCGCCGCCGATTGAACAGGCGCACCAGGACCTGAAAGACGGTTTGGTGGACACCGATGAGCGGGCTGCTGACGGGCGTCCCAAGGGCAGCAAAAAACCCACTGCCTAGAGCTTCAGAGGAGAGAATGAAGCTCCAAAGAGGCACTGCCCTGCGATCAAGCGCATGCGAAAACAGGCATCAAGCGGTAACAATATAGATTTATTGCCAAACCCTATAGGACAATTCCTGCATAACGGTTACCCTGACCATGTTAGTGCCCATGTAGGTGGCGCTGACAGGAAGGTATGCCGTGTTGCAACGAAAGCAAGAGGATGCCGCCAGAGACGAGTACCTAGACCAGCTCAAAGCTGAGGGCGCCAGTCTCTTGATGCGCAATCCACAGGAAGGTACGCCCGAGCACGCCAAGATGATGCTGATTGATGCCAAGATTGACCAACTCACCAGCCCCATAACGGTCCCCCACTGGAAGGACACAGGCTCCTGAGACGCCGCCCGCTTCAAGCGGGCTTTTTATTGGCCCGAGCCATCGCAACGCACAGGCACCGCGCTGCACAGCCAGCCCGCAGACCGGGCATGATGGGGCGCCCTCCCGGTCGGCGTCCCTGCCGCCCGGCCTGGCGATGAGAGATCCAGCGCAGGCGCCCGGCCGTTCATGCGCCGGTATGCAGCGTCTCTTGCTGTTCCTGGGCGCTCGGCAGAGTTACCCAGCGGGCCAGCTTGGGCCGCAGCCAGTTCTCGAAATCATCCATCACCGCGTAGACCACCGGCACCAGCACCAGTGACAGCGCCGTGGACGACACCAGCCCGCCGATGACAGCGACGGCGAGCGGCTGGCGGAACTCCGAACCGCTGCTCACGCCCAGCGCCGTCGGCAGCATGCCCATGGCCATCGCAATCGTCGTCATGATGATCGGCCGGGTCCGCTCATGCGCGGCTTCCAGCAAGGCCTCCGTCTGGCTCTTACCCATGCGCTCGGCCTCCACCGCATGCTCCACCAGCAGGATTGAGTTCTTGGCCGCCAGGCCCATCAGCATCAGCAAGCCAATCAGCACCGGCAGGTTCAGCTCCCCACCCGTCGCCAGCAAGGCCAAAAAGGCGCCCGCCAGTGACAGCGGCAGCGCCGCCAGGATCACCACTGGCTTGACGAAGCTGCGGAACAGCAGGATCAGCACGCCAAAGATCAGCCCCACCCCCGCCATGATGGCCAGGCCAAAGCTGGCAAACAGCTCCTGCATGCCCTCGGCATCGCCGTACAGCGGGCGCGATACCCCTGCGGGCAGGTTCTTCAGGAACGGCAGCGCATCCACGGCCGCATTGGCCTGGCCCAGCGACACGCCATTGACCTCCGCCTCCAAGGTGATGCGGCGCTCGCGGTCAAAGCGGTCGATGTGCGATTCGCCCACCTGGAAATGCATGTCCGCCACCGCCGACAGGGGCACCGTGCCGCCCTGCCCCGTGGGCACGCGCAGCGCGCCAATGCTGTCCAGATCGCGCAGCGCATCCTGCGGCAGGCGCACCCGCACCGACAGACGCTGGCGCCCGGTGTTGAATTTGGATGCCGTCGCATCCAGATCGCCCAGGCTGGCCATGCGTGCCACCTCGGCCACCACATCGGGGGTCACGCCCAGGCGGGCGGCTGCATCGGGCTTGAGCCGTATCACCAGCTCGGGGCCGGGGTTGGGCGCCACCTGGTGCACATTGGCCAGCATCGGCAGGCTGCGCAGCTGCCGCTCAGCATCGGCGGCCGTGCGCCGCAGCAGCTCGCCATCGTGGCCGCCCAGGATCACCTGCAGGTTCTGCGTGCCGCCGCCTTCGCTTTCGCTGTAGCTCAGCCGCACATCCGGCACCTGCAGCAGCAAGGGCCGCATATGGTCCTGGAAGGCCTTGGTCGTCATCGAGCGCGGCGACTTCAGCTGCACAATCACCGAGCCCTTGCGCGGATCGCCATCGCGCTGGCTGCTGCCCACGCTGACAAACACGTCCTGCACATCACCTTGCTGGCGCAGCAAGCGGGTCAGGCTGGCGGCCGAGGAGCGCATGTCCTCGGTGGTGGCGCCCGGCGGGCCTTGCAGGCTGATCTGCACCGTGCCGCCATCCCCTTTGGGCGCAAAGCCGGTGGGCAACAGCGAGGCCAGCATCAGCGAGCCGACAAAGATCAGCAAACCAGCCGTCAGCGACAGCCAGCGGTGCGCCAGCGCCCATTCCAGCAGCCGGCGGTAGCGGCCCACAAAGGGCTTGTGCGGATGGGGCTGCGCCGAGGGCTTGAGCAGATAGGCGCACATCAGCGGCGACAAGAGGCGCGCCACCAGCAGCGAGAACATCACCGACACGGCCACCGTCACCCCAAACTCGCGAAAGTACGGCCCGGCATAGCCGCCCATGAATGCCACCGGCAAAAACACCACGGCGATCGCCAACGTGGTGGCCACCACCGCCAGACCAATGGCGTCCGCCCCTTCCATGGCGGCACGCCAGGGCGATGCCCCCGCCTGCACCCGCTTCTGGATGTTCTCCACCTCGACGATGGCGTCATCGACCAGCACGCCGATCACCAGGGTCAGCGCCAGCAAGGACAGCATATTGAGCGAATAGCCCAGCCAGTGGATCACCGCAAACGTCGGGATCAGCGAGATCGGCATGGCCACAGCGGCAATCACCGTCGCGCGCCAGTCGCGCAGGAACATGAAGACGACCACCGCCGCCAGCAGCATACCTTCGAGCAAGGTCGCCACCGTGGCATCAAAGCTATCGCGGGTGTTCTTGGCGCCCGACGACACCAGCTGGGAGGAGACACCCGGCTGCTCCTTGGCCAGGGCCGCCACCGCCTTGGCCACCGCCCTCTCCACATCCACGTCCGATGCGGCCTTGGTCTTCATCACCTGAAAACCCACCACCGCCTCGCCATTCAAGGCCGCAAAGCCGCGCCGGTCGCTGGCGCCGCTGGCCACCGTGGCCACATCGCCCAGCCGCAGATGGCGGCCATCGCGCGTGGCAATCACCAGCTGCTCGAGCTCCTGCACCGAGGGGGCAGCAGCGAGGATACGCACCTGCTGCTCCTGCGCGCCAATCTGCGTGCGGCCACCCGATGCATCCAGGTTGTGGGCGCGCAGCGCATCGTTCACGGCCACGGCCGTCAGGCCCAGCGCCTGCAAGCGGGCGGGGTCCAGGGTCACCGTGATATCACGCGCCACACCGCCCACCTGGGTGACCTGGCCCACCCCTGGCTGGGCCACCAGCTTGCGCGCCACCACATCCTCGATGAACCAGTTCAGTTCCACATCGTCCATGCCAGGCGCTGTGACCGCATAGGTCAGCAACGGCAGCGCATCAAAATCCAGCCGCTCCACAATCGGCGGCTCGATGCTGGCTGGCAGGTTGGCACGCACCCGGTCAATGGCGGCCCGCACCTCGTCCACGGCCCGCTGCGGGTCCAGCCCGATCTCGAACTCCACCACGGTCAGGGACATGCCCTGGGTGACGGTAGAGATCACATGCTTGACCCGGGCCACATTGGCCACGCCGTCTTCCACGACCCGGGTGACCTGGGTTTCCACCTCGGTCGCCGCCGCGCTGGGCAAGGCGACTGCCACCTGCACGATCGGAAAGGACACATCCGGGTAGAGCTTGATCGGCATGACCCGGTAGGCCATCAGGCCGGCCACCATGATGGCGATGAACAGCACCACCACGGGGATCGGGTTCTGGATGGACCAGGCGGAGATACGGAGCTTCATCGCTGGCCTCCGGCCCCTGCAGCACTGCCTGCGGCCTGAGCGGCTGGCGCTGCAGCGGGCTTAGCCGCCGGCTCGGCTGCTGTGCTGACCTGTACCCGGTCGCCATCCAGCACAAAGGCGCCGCCGCCCAAGGCCAGGCGGGTGCCCACCGGTGGGCCATCGCGCAAGGCCACCCAGCCCTGGGCGCGGGCGCCCAGGCTCACCGGCAGCTTGCGGATGCGGCTGTCCGCATCAATGGTGGCCAGTTGCGGGCCACCGGCTTCAAAGTGGATGGCTTTTTCCGGCACCGCCGCCACCGGGGCCGCGGCTTGGGCAAAACGCGCCTGCGCAAAGCCGCCCGGGCGCAGATCGGCCCGCACCGGCAGCACCACGCGCACCTGGGCCAGCTTGGTCTTGTCGTCCACGCGGCGCGACAGCAGGCGCACCTTCCCTTCCAGCTCCACGCCTGATGCCAGCGCCACGTCCACCTTGTCGCCGGGCTGGATGCGGTCCACCTGGTCCTCGGGCACCTCGGCGGCCAGCTCCACCATGCCGTCCCGCGCCAGGCGGAACATCGCTTCGCCGCCGGGGCTGGCCACATCGCCACGGCGCACATTGCGCTGCAGTACCACACCGGCCACCGGCGCGCGCAGCACCATGCGCTCGGCCTCCACGCGCAGCCCGGCCAGGTTGGCAGCGGCCACATCGGCATTCGCAGTGGCACTGGCTGCGGCCGTGCGGCGCTGCTGGATCTGCTCGTCCGACAGCACGCCCTGGCCGTCCAGCCCTTCGACCCGCGCCGATTCGGCCTGGGCCTGCTTGGCCTGCGCCCGGGCCTGCACCATGCTGGCCTGCGCCTGGGCGATCTTGGCCTGCAGCAGGCCATCGTCCAGCCGCGCCAGCGCTTGGCCGGCGCGCACCGTATCGCCCTCATCGGCCAGCAATGCCGCCACGCGGTAGCCACCCAGCTCCGGGCCAACGGCGATCTCCTCGCGCGCCACCAAGAGGCCCGATGCCTGCTGCACCCCGCCCATGGGCCGCAGCTCCACCTGCGCCACGCTCACCGTGCGCACTACCTCGGCCACCGGCTTGGGGGCTTTGTTTGCACTGCCGTCGGAGCAGGCCACCAGCCCCAACAGCGCGACCGACCCCAGGCCCAGCCCCACACCCACACGCCATCCGCTTTTCATTGATTGCCGCATTGCATCCCTCTCAATTCGTCTTCTGTGTGTCGGCGCCCAGCGCATCCCGGGGCCAACCGCCGCCCAGCGCCTGGAACACCTGCACCGCATGCGCCAGCGCCTCGGCGCGCGCCTGGGTCAGGCCACCGCGTGAGTCGCGGTAGACCTGCTCGGCATCGAGCACCACGACCAGGTCAAAAAAACCGGCCTCATAGCCTTTGCGTGCCGCTTCATAGGCGGTCTGCGCGCGTGCCTCGGCCTGCGCCAGCACCTGCAGCCTTTGCCGGTCCGGCGCCATGCGCAGCAGCGCCTGGTCCGTTTCGGAGAACGCACGCTGCACCACCTGCTCATAGGCGATCACCGCCTGCTCGGCGCGGGCGCCCTGGGCGCGGGCATTGGCCAGCAAACGCGGCCGGTCCAGCACCGGCATGGCCACATTGCCTGCCAGCGACCACAGCCCGGTGCTGAGCGACGCGCCCTGCTTTTGCCAGTTCAGCCCCAGCCCGGGGGTCAAAGTGATGCTGGGAAGCAGCGCCAGGCGCGACAGCTCCAGCCCGCCAGCGGCCGCATCCATCTGGGCCTGGGCCTGCAGCACATCGGGGCGCCGTGCCAGCAAATCCGCCGGCAAGGCTTGCGGCAGCGCTGGCGCCCGGGTCTGGCTGTCATCGAGCACCAGCGCGGACAAGGGCTGGTCGCCCTGCCCCACCAGCACCAGCAACGCGCGGCGCGCGGCATCCAGCTGCGACTGCAGCACCAGCGCATTGGCCTGGGCCGCCAGCAAGCTGGCATCGACCCGCGCCACATCGGCCAGCGCCACCAGGCCACGCTCGAGCTTGCGCGCCAGCACCTGCTGCAGCCGCGTCTGGATGGTGATCGTCGCCTGCGCATCGGCCAGCGCGGCGGTCAGGCGCTGCGCCTCAAACAGGCTGCGCGCCACTTCGGCGACCAAGGTGGCGCGCTCGCCATAGGCGCCATAGAGCGCCGCGCCGTAGTCGCCATCGGCCTGGCGCGCCAGCGCATCGCCCCGGCCCAGCACATCGAGCTCCCAGGACACCTGAAAGTCCAGCCCGGCGCTGCTTTGCCGGCCCAGGCCGGCGCCGCCCGCCGCGGCACCGCCCAGGCGCTGCACGTTGCGGTGGTCGCCACTGGCACGCAGCCCCCCTTGGGGCTGGTATTGCGTCAGTGCGGCCTCGCGCAGCGCACGGGCCTCGCGCACCCGCGCCAGGCCCATGCGCACCTCGGTGCTGGCGGCCAAGGCCTGGTCCACCAGGCGGTTGAGCAGCGGCTGCTCGAACAAGGTCCACCAGGTATCGAGTTGCGGCGCAGCCTGCACAGCCTGGGGGCCGGCCGCAGAAGGCGCAACCGAAAACTGGGCGGCCACCACCGGCGCCGGCGCGCGCGCATCGGGCACCGAGGAGCAACCCGACAAAGCCGCCAGGCACAGCGGCGCTGCCGCCCATAGAACGTGTTTCATTGCAGGGGCCTCAGTCTTTGGTGGTGCGGCGGGCTGCAGTGCTGCGCGCTTTGCGCGCTTTCGGTGCTGCCCCAGGGGCAGAGGCAGGAGCACCTGCCTTGCGCTTGGCCGGCACCGCTCGGGTGGCCGTCTGCGTTTGCCGATCGGCCAGTTTGCCCAGTAGCTCCTGCAAGGTCTGGGCCGTCACCGCATGGAAATCCTGCGCCTGCTGCAGGCGCGCGGTGGCCTCGGCGGGCAGCGGGCTGGCTGCCAGCAACTCGTCCACATAGGTTGTAAAGCGCTGGCAATCGGCAATGCTCTGCTCCAGCACAATCAAGAAAGGGTTGGCCCGCAGGCTGAAAAAATCCTGCCGCTCACCGCGCATCGCCACCCGCTCAATAATGCCCAGGCGCTCCAGCAGACGGGTATTGGTGCTCACGCTGGCCCGGCTGGCCTGCATGCGCTCGGCCAGCTCGGCAAAGCTGATGGGCCCGCCATCGAGCAAAAAAATGCCGATCAGGCGCCCCGCGATCCGGGGCAGACCGCTGGTCTCCGCCTGGATCGCATTGCGCTCGATGAACAGCTCGCGCGCCTCCAACGCCGCTTTCGCCTTGTCCTGCTGGGTCACAGCCACCATCCTTCATTCATATTGTTCAGTCACCGCTGAACAATATAAACGAATTCGGGTTGACCCTGGTTTTCAAAAGTAACGCTGGATTGGAAAAAGAGGCCGAGGTATACGGCCCTTGCGTTCGGAGCGTCAGGACTGGCGCAACGCCAGCCGCGCGGTCAGCAGGGTGCGTCCCGGCTCGGAATCGATCTCCAGCACACCGCCGACGCGGCCCATACGCACGGCCATCGAGCGCATGCCAATGCCCAGACCCGAGGCATCCACCGCAGCCACATCAAAGCCTACGCCATCGTCCTCGATCTCCAGCACCAGGTCGTCAGCCTCGGGCTGCAGGAAGGACAGGCGCACATGGCGCGCCTGGCTGTGCTTGATCACATTGGTGAGCGCTTCCTCGACCAGGCGCGTCATCGCCAGGTACTGCAGCGCATCGGGCGGCGTGCGCCAGGCGGGCGCGTACTGCCAGTCGCAGCGGATGTCGAGTGCATCGAACAGGTTGGCAAAGCGGTGGCGCAGCGGTGCCAGCCATTCCTGCGGAGAGCCAGGCACGCGCACCTGGGCCGAAGAATTGCTGTCGATGGTCTGGCGCAGGTCATCGCGGATGTGCTTGAGCATGGACAGCACCTGCGGCCGGGTCAGGCCGCCATCGCCGCCCTGCTCCACGGCGGCAATCATGTGTACCAAGGAGCCGCCCAGTCCGTCATGCAGGTCATGGGTCAGGTTCAGGCGCTCCTGCAGGCGCGCATTCGACAGCTTCTGCGCATCCAGCTCGGCGCGCAGCTGCTCGGCCTTCTTCTGCTCGCTGATGTCAAAGGTGAAGCCGATCAGCCCCGTGGTCTCGCCCTGCGCATCGCAAAGCACATGCACCACCTCGCGCACCCAGACAAAGTTGCCATCGCTGGTCAATGCCCGGTACTCGGCTTCATGGTCAACCCCTGCCAGACACAGCTCCACGCAGCGGTTGACCGTGGTGTCGCGCTCGTCGGGGTGGATGCGCTCGGCCCAGTCGTTCACCGTCTGCCAGCTGTCCGGGGTCCAGCCCAGCAGCGCCTCGATCTGCGGCCCCACATAGGTGTACTTTTTGCTCGCCCAATCGATGCGGAACGGAATCGCCAAGGTGGACTCCAGCAGCGTCTGGTAGAGACCGTTGTGGGTGTCTGGCTCCAGGGTGCGTAGACGGGGCTGCGTATCGAGCATAGAGGTGTCAGCGTTACTTCAACAAAGGGTGAACCGTCGGCAATGCATTCCAGAACCAGTAGAAGTAGCCACTGTCCTTGGGCAGCAAGGTCAGGGTCTGCACGCTGGTTTGCGTGCCACCCCGCCAACAGGCCAGCGCGGAATTGCGATTGCCGTGCAGATCGATATAGGCCGCATGGGGATTTTTGGGCCTGGGCGGAATGTACAGGGCCATGCCTTGCGGCACCCAAAGATCGGCGAGAAAGATTTTAGCCCGCTGCGGCCAATAGCGCCCGACCGAAATCACCAGCGGAAGCTGGGGATCCACCGAAGAGAACACATGCGGAAAATCATGGTGCTCCAGATCGGTACACACCGTGGGCTGCAGCTGGTTGCGGTGCGCCTCGTCCAGATAGGGGCACTGCTGACCGGCAAACATGCCGTACTCGAACGGGGTGTTCTCCAGATGGCGGATCGGGCTTTGCATGCGCAGCCCCTGCCCCGGCTCGATCAACGTGATGCCAAAGGCAGCTGCTGCGTCCCGCGTGGCCCACAGCGGCTCGTACACCACCTCGGTGGCGAGCAACTCCAGCTTGGTCTCCTCACCAAATTTTGTCGGCGGCTGGCTATGCGTGCCACTGACCTGGTAACCGCGCCCCCAGGAAGGCTCAAGCGTCCCGGCCACCGGAGTGTCGGCCACCGGGGTGCCGGCCATCGGAGTGCCGGCCACCGGACTGCCGGCCACAGGCTGCAGCTCCTTGACGCCTGCAGGAAGTGCTTCGTTGAATTGGGGCATGCCATCGATATTGCAGACATAAGGCGTCGTCTGCGTATCGACCCACGTGCCCATGCCGTCTCGAATCAGCAAAGGCGGATCAAAATAAGTGTGGGGCACGGTCAGTCACTCCAGATCGGATGGGTGGGCGATTACGGGGACAGCGAGACAGGGCTGCGCGCTGCGCGGCTCAATCCACCAGGCGGCGCCGGCGCGCTTCCTGCGCCGCCTGGGTGCGCGAGGACACCGACAGCTTGCGGTAGACATTCTTGATGTGCGACTCCACCGTGTAGCGCGACAGGAACAGCCGCTCGGCAATCTCGCGGTTGCTCAGGCCTTCGACCACCAGGTGCAGGATGGTGTGCTCACGCGCGCTCAAGCCCGGGTCATCCGCCGCCTGCACGGCAGGCGGGGCTTGCAGCGGCAGCTCCTCAATGATGCGCCGCGCAATAAAGGGGTCGATGGGCGCGCCGCCGCGCAGCACGCTGCGCAAGGCCATGGCCATCTCCATGTCGTCGCGCTCCTTGAGCACATAGCCCACGGCGCCGGCGCGCAACGCGGCCCAGATCATCTCCTGCGTGCTCCAGGCCGATACCACCAGCATCGGCAGGTTGGGCGCCTGGGCATGCAGCTCTTCGATCAGCTCCACACCGCTGCCATCGGGCAGGCCCAGGTCGACCAGCACCAGCGATACCGTGTGCGCCTCGCCCGCCAGGTAAGCGCGCGCCTCGGCCAGCGAGCCGGCCATCACCAGCGCATCGCTGCTATAGCCCAGCTGCTGCAGCAAACCCTGCAGCCGGTTGCGCACCAGCGGGTTGTCCTCCACCACCAGTACGGGTGCGGGCAGTGCGAGATCGGCGGTGAGCATCTGGGTGGGCATGGGTTCCGTTCATATTCCAAGTGCTGCAATTATTCCGCAAGCCCAGGCCCTTGCCCCTCACTGAAAATGGTGAATTTCAGCGCCATGACAGTCTCACGACCACCGCATGGCAGCGGCCAGCATGGAGCTATCAGGTAAAGCGCTTCTCCAGCGCATCCCAGGCGGGCTTGCCCACTAGGCGCTGGCGCTCGGCAAAAGTCGCCACCAAACCGCTGGACTCCTGCACCGCCTTCTCGTCGCGCAGCACGGTCAAGGTTTTCTGCATGCCGGCCACAGCGCCCTGCAGCGCCGCATTGGCATAGAGCACGATGCCGTAGCCCAGCCCGCCCAGCTGCTCGGCATCAAAAATGGGGGTCTTGCCGCCAATCACCATGTTCATCAGCTGCGGGGTGGCCAGCCGGGTTGGCAGCGCGCGGATTTCTTCGGCCGTGGTAACGGCCTCCACAAACAGAATGTCGGCACCGGCTTCGGCAAAGCGCTGGGCACGCTCCACGGCCGCCTCAAAGCCATGGGTGGCCGCCGCATCGGTGCGCGCCATGACCAGCAGGTTCGGATCGCGCCGGGCATCGACGGCGGCCTTGATCTTGCTCACCGCCTCGTCGGTGGAGATCACCTCCTTGCCGTTGAAATGTCCGCAGCGCTTGGGCGCCACCTGGTCCTCCAGCTGGATGCAATCCGCACCGGCGCGCTCCAGGGTGCGCACCGTGTGGTAGACGTTGAGCGCATTGCCAAAGCCGGTATCGGCATCGACCAGCAAGGGCAGGCTGACCGTGTCGCGGATGCGCGCCGTGTGGTCGGCGATCTCGGCCAGCCCCATAAAGCCCTGGTCTGGCATGCCAAACCACATATTGGTCACGCCCGCCCCGGTCACATAGATGGCCTCAAAGCCCAGGTCCTCGATCACCTTGGCCGACAGCGCATTGAAGGCCCCCGGCACCAGCACGCCCCGGCGGGCCGCCACCATGTCTTTCAGCCATTGCTTGGTATCCATTCCACAGTCCCCCGTTCAAAAACAATCACCTGGCACCCGCACGGTGCCTTCCATCAGAATGCGTGCGCTGCGGCTCATCAGCGCCTTGGCCACCACCCACTGGCCATCCTGCAAGCGTGCCTCCGCCCCCACCCGCAAGCTGCCGGAGGGGTGGCCAAAGCGCACCGCGCTGCGCTCGCCCCCGCCAGCAGCCAGGTTGACCAGGGTGCCCGGCACCGCCGCTGCGGTGCCAATCGCCACCGCTGCCGTGCCCATCATCGCGTGGTGCAGCTGGCCCATCGACAGCGCACGCACCAGCAAGTCCACATCCTGGGCCTCCACCGCCTTGCCGCTCGATGCCGTGTAGCTGGCCGGCGGCGCCACAAAGGCAAGCTTCGGTGTGTGCTGGCGGCTGGCGGCCTCGCTCAGGTCCTGGATCAGGCCCATCTTCAGCGCACCATAGGCACGAATGGTCTCCAGCCGCGCCAAGGCCTGGGCATCGCCGTTGATATCGCCCTGCAGCTCCCGGCCGCTGTAGCCCAGGTCGTGCGCGCTCAGAAAGATCGTCGGAATGCCCGCATTGATCAAGGTGGCGGCAAAACTGCCTACCCCGGGCACATCGAGCTGGTCCACCAGCTGGCCAGTGGGGAACATCGCACCACCATCCTCGCCCTCGTCGGCGGGGTCGATAAAGGCCAGCTGCACCTCGGCGGCCGGAAAGCCCACGCCGTCCAGCGCAAAGTCGCCGGTCTCCTGCACCTGTCCGTTGTGGATGGGCACCTGTGCAATGATGGTCTTGCCAATATTGGCTTGCCAGATGCGCACCGTGCAAATGCCGTCCTGCGGGATGCGGGCCGGGTCGACCAGGCCCATCGCGATGGCGCAAGGGCCGACGGCGGCCGACAGGTTGCCGCAGTTGCCAGTCCAGTCCACAAAGGGCTTGTCGATAGCGACCTGGCCAAAGAGGTAGTCCACATCATGGTCGGGCTGCGTGCTCCTGGCCAGCAGCACCGCCTTGCTGGTGCTGGACGACGCATTGCCCATGCCATCGATCTGCTTGCCATAGGGATCGGGGCTGCCCAGGGTGCGCAGCAGGATGGCATCGCGCGCCGCGCCGGGCTGCTGCGCGGGCAGCGGCAAATCCGGCACATGGAAGAACACCCCCTTGCTGGTGCCACCGCGCATATAGATGGCGGGGATCTTGATCTGGGGAGGATGGGCGGTCAGGGTTGTCATGGTCGTTCAGAAAAAAACTGGGCATTCACACCGGGGCGGCTTGCGCAGCGCGGGATGCCAGAAAATCCTGCGCAAAGCGCTGCAGCACTCCGCCTGCCTCGTAGACAGACACCTCCTCGCCAGTATCGAGGCGGCAGGTCACCGACACGCGGTCAGTCTGGCCATTGCGGCGCCGGACCACCAGGCTCAGCGTGGCCAGCGGTGTGCGTTCACCTTCCACATCATAGGTCTCCGTGCCATCCAGTTGCAGCGTCTTGCGCGTGGTGCCGGGCCTGAACTCCAAAGGCAGCACGCCCATACCGATCAGGTTGGTGCGGTGGATGCGCTCAAAGCCCTCGGCCACCACCGTCTCCACCCCGGCCAGGCGCACGCCCTTGGCGGCCCAGTCGCGGCTAGAGCCCTGGCCGTAGTCGTCGCCGGCAATGATGATCAGCGGCTGGCGGCGCGCCAGATAGGTCTCCATCGCCTCCCACATGCGCACCACCCGGCCCTCGGGCTCGATGCGGGCCAGCGAACCCTTTTGCACCTGGCCATCAACCACGGCCATCTCGTTGACAAGCTGGGGGTTGGCAAAGGTGGCGCGCATCGCCGTCAGGTGGTCGCCCCGGTGGGTGGCGTAGGAGTTGAAGTCCTCCTCGGGCAGGCCCATCTTGGCCAGGTACTCCCCAGCGGCCGAGCTGGCCAGAATCGCGTTGGATGGCGAGAGGTGGTCGGTGGTGATGTTGTCCGGCAGCAGCGCCAGCGGCCGCATGCCCTGCAGGCTGCGCGGGTGTGCGGCCAGCGCGCCCACACCTTCGGTGTCCCAATACGGCGGCCGGCGGATATAGGTGGACTGGGGGCGCCAAGCATACTGCGCCTCGGCCTGCTCGCCATCGTCCACGCGCAGCGCAAACATCGGCTCGTAGACCGCGCGGTACTGCGCTGGCCTCACAGCCTGGGCCACGACGGCATCGATCTCCGCATCGCTGGGCCAAAGGTCTTGCAGACGGATTTCCCGCCCATCGACGATGCCCAGCACATCCTTCTCGATATCAAAACGCACCGTGCCCGCAATCGCATAGGCCACCACCAGCGGGGGCGAGGCCAGAAACGCCTGCTTGGCATAGGGGTGGATGCGGCCATCGAAATTGCGGTTGCCCGAGAGCACGGCTGTGGCATACAGGTCGCGATCGATGATCTCCTGCTGAATCCGGGGATCGAGCGCGCCGCTCATGCCATTGCAGGTGGTGCAGGCAAAGGCGACGATGCCAAAACCCAGCGCCTCCAGGTCCTCCAGCAGCCCAGCCTCTTGCAGATACAGCTCCACCGCCTTGGAGCCGGGCGCGAGCGAGGTCTTCACCCAGGGCTTGCGCACCAGGCCCAGGCGCCGGGCATTGCGCGCCAGCAGCGCCGCGGCCATCACATTGCGCGGATTGCTGGTGTTGGTGCAGCTGGTGATGGCGGCGATGATGACGGCGCCATCGGGCAGCAGGCCCTGCGCCTCCTGCGCGCGCGCCAGCGCCAGGGGCTCGGCGCCGGCAATGCCGCGCTCGGCCAGCTGCGAGGTCGGCAGGCGGCGGTGCGGGTTGGAGGGGCCGGCCATATTGCGCACCACGGTCGACAGGTCAAACTGCAGCACCCGTTCATAGCTCACCTGGGCCAGGCTGTCGGCCCAGAAGCCGGCGGTCTTGGCATAGGTCTCGACCAGCTGCACCTGCTTTTCATCGCGGCCCGTCAGCCGCAGGTAGGCCAAGGTCTGCTCATCCACCGCAAACAGCGCGGCAGTGGCGCCGTACTCCGGGCACATATTGGCAATGGTGGCGCGGTCGCCAATCGAGAGGCTGCGCGCACCCTCGCCATAAAACTCCACATAAGCGCCCACCACCTTTTGCTGGCGCAAAAACTCCGTCAGCGCCAGCACGATGTCGGTCGCGGTGATGCCCGGCTGGGGCCGGCCGCTCAAGGCCACGCCGACAATGTCGGGCAAGCGCATCCACGAGGCCCGTCCCAGCATCACGTTCTCGGCCTCCAGGCCGCCCACGCCCACCGCAATCACGCCCAGCGCATCCACATGCGGGGTATGGCTGTCCGTGCCCACGCAGGTGTCGGGAAAGGCGACGCCATCCTGCACATAGACCACCGGCGACATCTTCTCCAGATTGATCTGGTGCATGATGCCGTTGCCCGCCGGGATCACGTCCACGTTCGCAAAGGCCTTCTTGCTCCATTCGATGAAATGGAAGCGGTCCTCGTTGCGGCGGTCCTCGATCGCGCGGTTCTTCTCAAAGGCCTCGGGGTCAAACCCGCCGCATTCCACGGCCAGCGAATGGTCCACGATCAGCTGCACCGGCACCACCGGGTTGACGGCGGCCGGGTCACCGCCCGCCTGGGCAATCGCATCGCGCAGGCCCGCCAGGTCCACCAAGGCGGTCTGGCCCAGGATGTCATGGCAGACCACGCGCACGGGGAACCAGGGAAAGTCGGTATCGCGCCTGCGCTCGATCAGCTGGCGCAGGTAGTCCGGCAACTGGGCCGGGTCGGCGCGGCGCACCAGGTTTTCGGCATGCACCCGCGCCGTGTACGGCAGGCGGGCCCAGGCGCCGGGCGCCAGCGCATCGACTGCCGCCTGCGCATCAAAATAATCCAGGCCGGTGCCGGCCAGTGCTTGTCTGTAATCGGTGTTCATGGGGCAGTGCAAACCGGCGGGCAGGCGACCCGCACGGTGTCGCTATTTCTATAGGGATCGGGAGAAGTCGGATCAGCCGGCAGTTGATCATCCGCGCTGGTCGATGGGCTGGAACACCTGGTCTTCCGGCCCCGTGTAATGCGCGCTGGGGCGGATGATCTTGTTGTCCACGCGCTGCTCAATCACATGCGCAGCCCAGCCGCTGGTGCGCGCAATCACAAACAGCGGCGTGAACATCGCAGTGGGCACGCCCATCATGTGGTAGCTCACAGCGCTGAACCAGTCGAGGTTGGGGAACATCTTCTTGACCTCCCACATCACCGTCTCCAGGCGCTCGGCAATGTCATACATCTTCGTGGATCCGGCCTCCAGCGACAGCTCCTTGGCGACGCCCTTGATGACGACGTTGCGCGGGTCGCTGACGGTGTAGACGGGGTGGCCAAAGCCGATCACCACCTCCTTGTTCTCCACCCGGCGGCGGATATCGGCCTCGGCAGCATCGGCGCTGTCGTAGCGCTTCTGGATCTCGAAGGCCACCTCGTTGGCGCCGCCGTGCTTGGGGCCGCGCAGCGCGCCAATCGCGCCGGTGATGGCCGAATACATGTCGCTGCCGGTACCGGCCACCACACGGGCGGTGAAAGTCGAGGCGTTGAACTCATGCTCGGCATACAGATTGAGCGAGGTGTGCATGGCCCGCTCCCACAGCGCGCTGGGCTTCTTGCCATGCAACAGGTGCAGAAAATGCGCGCCGATGGAGTCGTCATCGGTCTCCACATCAATGCATTTGCCCGAAGTGCTGAAGTGGTACCAGTACAGCAGCATCGAGCCCAGCGAGGCCATCAGGCGGTCGGCAATGTCGCGGGCGCCGGGCAGGTTGTGGTCGTCCTTCTCGGGCAGAGTGCAGCCCAGCACCGATACGCCCGTGCGCATCACATCCATCGGGTGGCTGGCCGCCGGCAGCTGCTCCAGCGCCTGCTTGACGCTGGCGGGCAGGCCGCGCAGCGCCTTGAGCTTGTCCTTGTAGGCCCGCAGTTCTGCGCGGTTGGGCAGCTTGCCGTGTACCAGCAGGTGGGCAATTTCCTCAAACTCGCAGACCTGGGCCATGTCCAGAATGTCATAGCCCCGGTAGTGAAGGTCATTGCCGCTGCGGCCCACGGTGCACAAGGCGGTGTTGCCCGCTGTCACGCCGGCGAGCGCTACCGATTTCTTGGGTTTGAAGGTCGCAGGCGTGCTGGGCGCAGTGGCCTCGGTGGTCGTGGTGGTCATAGCGGGGTTTCCTGGTTCAAATATGCGCAATCAACAGAGACGGGCCGGCCTTTGGCATCGACGGCCACCATTTCAAACAAACCTTTGAGAATTTCCTCTGGTGGTGTACCGGGCAGGTCCGCCAGGCCGGTGACGCAGACCGTCATCGAGCTGCGCCCCACCCGGCTGACCCAGGCACGCAAGGTCAGGCCATGGCCTACCTGTGCCGGTGCCACAAAGTCCACCCGGCTGACGGCCGCCATCACCACCTCACGTTGCGCGAGGCTGCGGGCCGCCAGAAACGCGGCCTTGGCCATCAACTGCAGACCCTGGCCCGCAAACAGCGTGCCGTGGTGGTTGGCCAGCGCCGGCAGTACCAGTTCCTGCAGTTCAACAATGCCGATGGGTTGTGTCATGCTTCGCAATTTACGCAAAATGCCATGCCGTGGATAGCACTGAAATGGCGAATTTCTGCGAATGAAAATAGCCATTTTGCGAATTTTGCGAATTGATAGAATCCGCAAAATTGGCAAACCCTCGCCGCGACTACTACCCCGGATGAAACAAGAGATCTGGCTATGAAAAAAACCTTCATGGGCGTGAAGCTGCGCAAGCTGCGTGCCGAGCGCAACCTGTCGCAGATTGCGCTGGCCCACGCGCTGGGCCTGTCGCCCAGCTACCTCAACCAGCTGGAGCAAAACCAGCGGCCCTTGACGGTGTCGGTGCTGCTCAAGCTGCACCGCAGCCTGGGGGTGGACATCCAGCAGTTTTCCGAAGACGAGGAGGCACGCCTGGTTGCGGGGCTGCGCGAAGCCCTGGCCGATGCACCCGAGGCCATCGCCCTGCCCGAGCTGCAAGAAGTGGCCGCGCAAATGCCGGCGCTGGGCGCGGCGGTGGTGGCGCTGTACCGCCGCCATCTGGACACCATGGAGCGGCTCGAAGCGCTGTCGCTGCAGTTGGGTGACGACCGCAGCGATGAACGTGCCCATGCCAAAGGGCCGGCCGCGATGCCATTCGAGGTGGTGCGCGATTTCTTCTTCTCGCACCAGAACTATTTCGATGCGGTGGACCGCGCAGCCGAAGACCTGGCGATGCAGGCGCAGGCCCAGGGCGGTCCCCTGGTGGACTGGCTGGTGCAGCGCCTGGAGCGCGAGCACCAGGTTCAGGTGCAGCAGGTGCAAAGCGCAGGCGCCAGCAAGCGGCAGTTTGACCCGGCCTCGCGCCTGCTGCAGCTGTCACCCACGCTGGCGCCGGCGCAGCAAGCCTTTCAGTTGGCCACGCAGCTGGCGCTGCTGGAGATCGGCCCCCAACTCGACAGCCTCATCCGCGTGCCCGCGCTGGCCGACGACCCTTCCGCGCAGCGGCTGGCGCGCCTGGGCCTGGCCAACTACTTTGCCGGTGCGCTGCTGCTGCCCTATGGCCCGTTTTTGCAGGCCGCCCAGGCGCTGCGCTACGACATCGACCTGCTGGGCCAGCGCTTTGCCGTCGGCTTTGAAACCGTCTGCCACCGGCTCAGCACCTTGCAGCGGCCCGACAACCCCGGCGTGCCCTTTTTCTTTGTGCGCGTGGACCGGGCCGGCAATATCTCCAAGCGCCAGTCGGCCACGCATTTCCATTTCAGCCGCACCGGTGGCACCTGCCCGCTGTGGAATGTCTACGAGGCCTTTGGCCAGCCCGGCCAGGTACTCGCGCAGCTGGCCGCGATGCCCGATGGCCGGCGCTATCTGTGGATCGCCCGCAGCGTCTCCGGCGGGCAGCGCGGCTATGGCGCCCCCCGCAAAACCTTTTCCATCGGCCTGGGCTGCGACCTGCGCCATGCACCGCAGCTGGTCTATGCCAAGGGCATCGCGCTGGAAGACCCGGAAGCCGCCACCCCCATCGGCATGGGCTGCAAGGTCTGCGAGCGCACGCAGTGCCCGCAGCGGGCTTTTCCGTATGTGGGCAAGGGGCTGGATGTCGATGAAAACACCAGCTACTCCACGCCCTACGGCTCGCACTAAATGGCCGCCAACAGCTGGCCAAAGCGCGCTTCCACATACTTCGCCGTCGGGCTGCGCTGCGCGCCCTGGCGCCAGAGCATGCGCACCGACAGCCGGGGCAGCGCCAGCGCCGGGCAAGGCACTTCACGCAGCGCCTGGCGGTTGCCCTCGTAGTGCGCAATATTGACCGGCAGCACCGCCCATCCCAGGTTGTCGGCCACCATGTCTGCGATGTTGTAGAAGCTGTCCGAGCGCCACACGCGCGGGCTGTAGGCGCGCTCATGCACGTCCTCGGTGTGCATCAGCAACTGCCGGTGCTGGGCCAGCGCCTGCAGGCTCACGGCCTGGCCATCGGCCAGTGGGTGGTCGGCGGCCACAAACACGCCCTGGGCCACGGTGCCCAGGTGGCGCTGCTCAAAATGGTGCAGCACGGGCCCCCGGTCGATGTGGATGGCGATGCCGGCGCGCCCCTGGGCCACATAGTCGGCCACCTCGGTGGCGGTGCCGTTGAGCAGCAGCAACTCCAGGCTCGGAAACCGCTGCGCCATCTCGCGCAGCATGGTCGCCACGGCGGTATAGGGCAGCGCCTCGTCAATCGCCAGTGCCAGCTCGGCATCGGCCCCGCCGCTGAGCGCCTGCGCGCGCTGGTCCAGCTGCTCGGCCTGGCGCAGCAGCTCGCGCGCCTCCAGCAGCAGCACCCGGCCCGCATCGGTCAGTTGGGCATTGCGGTGCGAGCGGTCAAACAGCACCACGCCCAGGTCGACCTCCAGCATGCCCACCGCGGTGCTGACAGCAGATTGCGCCTTGCCCAGGCTGCGTGCAGCGGCTGAGAAAGAGCCGCTGTCGGCGGTGGCCACAAACTGCCGCAATTGTTCAATGGTCCATTCCATAGCCTGGCACTGTAACGCATCCATCTGTTTTATTGATGGATTCCAACTTTATCAATCTATTTTTATGGCGCAATATCCAGGCTATGCAATCGATCAACCAACAAGCACCCGCCCTGACGATGGCCTGGTGCCACGACCCCGCACAGTCGCCAGCGATCCTGGCGCTGTTCATGGGCCAGCTCAGTCCCCATTACATCTCCCATGGCGAGCTGCAGTCTCCGCGCGCCATCGCACCGGGCCAATGGAGCCCCCAGCTGGCCGACAGCATGGCCCTGCAGATTGAGGCCACCCTCGCCGCGCCTAAGGCCAACGCGATGCAGCGCATCGCCACCGCCCACCAGGGCGGCGCGCTGGTCGGCATCGCCTTTGTCTCGCTCGACGAGGAGCAGCGCGCGCCCACCCCGTTTGCCACCCTGGATGACCTGGTGGTCAGCCCCGCCGCACGCGGCCAGGGTCTGGGCCAGGCACTGTTTGGCTGGGTCTGCGCGCAGCTGCAGGCTGAAGGTCTGCAACGCCTGTTTCTGGAAAGCGGCATCGGCAACCAGGGCGCGCACCGGCTGTTCGAGCGCCTGGGCTGCCAGCCCGTGTCCGTCACGATGATGAAAGAACTGGGAGTCTGACCATGGCACTGCATTCCAGAAGATGGCTGGTGCTGGCCATCGTATCCATGGCCCTGCTGCTGATCGTCGTCGACATGACGGTGCTCTACACCGCGCTGCCCACACTCACCCATGACCTGGCCGCGTCCACCTCGATGAAGCTGTGGATCGTCAACGCCTATGCGCTGGTCGTCGCCGGCCTGCTGCTGAGCACCGGCGCCCTAGGCGACCGCCTGGGCTACCGGCGCATGTTCATGCTCGGCCTGGTGGTCTTTGGCATCGCCTCGCTGGCAGCCGCCTATTCCCCCAATGCAGCCATGTTGATAGCCGCCCGCGCGCTGCTGGGCGTGGGCGCGGCCATCATGATGCCCGCGACCCTGGCCATCATCCGCATGAGCTTTCCCGACCAGCGCGAGCGCTCGGTGGCCATTGGCATCTGGGCCTCGGTCGCCTCGGGCGGCGCGGCGCTGGGCCCTGTCGTCGGCGGCGTGCTGCTGGAGTACTTCTGGTGGGGCTCGGTGTTTTTGGTCAATGTGCCCATCGTGGCGCTGGCGCTGGTGCTGACCGTGTGGCTGATTCCCGCAGACCGCCTCCAGCACAAGGCCAGCCTGGCTGGCTGGGACTACACCAGCTCGCTGCAGGCGATGGTCGCCATGGTCAGCCTGGTGCTCAGCATCAAGGAGCTGGCCAAGCCTGCGCCGTCACTGGGCTTTGCCGCGCTGATGGGCATCCTCAGCGCCGTGGTGCTGGCCGTCTTTATCCGCCGCCAGCTCCGCCGGGCCCAGCCGCTGATCGAGCTGCGCCTGTTCCGCATTCCCACGTTCTCGGGCGGTGTGATTGCCGCCGTGGTGGCAGCCGTCGCCTTGGTGGGCGTGGAGCTGGTGTTCAGCCAGCGCCTGCAGCTGGTGCTGGGGCTGAGCCCGCTGCAAGCGGGGCTGGCGATCTTGCCGATCCCGGTGGCGGCCTTTGTGGCCGGCCCCATCGCCGGCTGGGCGCTGTCGCGCCTGGGCACGCACCGGCTGATTCTGGCGGGGCTGTTGGTCAGCGCAGTGGCACTGTGTGCATTGACGATGAGCCTCAACACGGGCGCCCACAGTCTGCAGAAAATCGCCGTGCTGGCCGTCCTGGGCCTGGGCGTGGGCGCCACCATCACCGCCGCCTCCAATGCGGTGATGAACAGTGCGCCGCCCGAGCACGCGGGCATGGCCGCCTCGGTCGAAGAGGTATCCTACGAGTTTGGCGGCGTGCTGGGCGTGGCGCTGTTGGGCAGCGTGCTGTCCTGGCGCTATACCAGCAGCCTGGTGCTGCCGGCCCAGCTGCAGGCCACCGGCGCCAGCGATGGCATCGACGCCGCGTTGCTGGCTGCAGAAAAGTTGCCGCCCGAGGCAGCGGCCCAGCTGCTGGGCCTGGCCCACGCAGCGTTTGACCAGGGCTTTATGGCGGTGATGGCCACTGCCGTGGTGCTGGTGTTGGCCGCAGCGCTGTCGGTGGCGCTGCTGCGCAGCCGTGGTCAGCAACAGGCCACCGTGGGGCACCGCAGCGGCGCGGTGGCCAGCGAAGGGCACTGACTTAGAAAAAGTCCTTGTCGGGCAGCGGCTCGCCATGCACGGCCAGCTTGCCCAGCGCCAGCGCCTTGTACAGCGCCGGGTTGTGCGATGCCACGGTGCGGGCATTGCGCCAGTGGCGGTCCAGGTTCTGCGTGCGCAACGTGGAGGAGGCGCCGCCCAGGTCAAACACTGCCGTGCCGGCCTGCAGCACCAGGCCATCGACGATGAGCTTGGCCTTGGCAGCCAGCACGGCGGCATGGTGGGCAGTGTCTTTCAGCGCGGGGTCGCCCTCCGCCGTGGCCAGCGAGGCATCCTGCGCATGGCTGGCCGCAGCCACCACTGCCTCAGCGGCAAACAGCTGGGCCGACAGATCGCCGACGATCTTCAGCAGCAACGGGTCTTCTGCCGGGGTATCGGCAGCGGCAAAGAAAAAGCCCTTGCGCGACCGCTTGTGCAGCATCGCCGACGCATCACGCACAATGGCCCGCAAGATGCCGGTGTTCACCGCCGTCAGGAACAGCTGGGGCAAGGTGCTTTTGTAGGGCCGGCTGTAGCCGGTGCCGGCGCTGTCCACGATGATCTCCTCGGGCTCCACCCGCACGCTGTCGAACAAGGTGGTGCCGCTGCCGGTCATGCGCTGGCCCATGGCATCCCAGTCATCGACCAGGTTCACGCCTTCGCGCCGCGTGGGGATGATGGCAGTGACATCGCGCTCCTGCGCGTCGCGTGCCCGCACGATGACGAAATCCGCATACAGGCTGCCAGTGCTGTAGAACTTGGCGCCGGTCATGCGAAAGTGGGCGCCGTCGGGCACCAGGCGTGTGAAGGTCTTTTCGCCGCTTCTGGCCTGTGCCAGCTCGGTGTTGGCGAGGCCGAAGATCGCCCCCTGGGCCACCTGATCGCGCCAGAAATGCGCCTGCGCACTGACCGGGTTGCGCGCAAAGCGCTCCACAAAGACAAAGTGGTTGCGCAAGATATGCGCAACGTTGGAATCGGCTGCGCCCAGCGCTATCACCTGCTCCATCAGCCCCGCCATGCTGGCCCCCGTGCCGCCATCGGCCACCGGCAGGCGGTAGGCGCCAAAGCGGCGGTCCTTCAAGGCTTGGATCTGCGCAAACGGCAGAATGCGCTTTTCCTCGCGCTCGGCCGAGCCGGCGGCGATCTCGTCAAACAGCGCTTGCCAGTCGGTGCGGGCGGTTCCGCTGGCCGCGCTCTGTGCTGCGGGGGTCAGGGTCTGGGGAGGGTCGATTGTCATAAACGGTTCTGCAAAAAGCGCGGGCCGGGCCCGGCGGGGGTGTTGTAAGAGGGGCTCAGGCCGCAGCCAGCCCCAGGTTGCCGCGCAAGGTGCTGGCGTTATAGGTTTCGCGGTAGACCCCTGCCTTGCGCAGCAGCGGCACCACCTGGTCGACAAAGTCCTCCAGCCCCGAGGGCAGCACGTCATGCATCAGGTTGAAGCCATCGATGGCGCCACTGCGGAACCAGGTCAGCATGTAGTCGGCCACCTGCTCTGGCGTGCCGACGATGGTGTTGTGGTTGCTGCCGCCGCCGTTTTGCGCGCGGATCAGCTCGCGCACAGTCCAGCCATGGCTGCGCGCCTTGTCCAGCACATTCTTCGCAAAGGTGGTCATGCCGTTGCCTGGCAGGTGCAGGTCAGCGGGCAGCGGCTGGTCCAGGTCGGCATGGCCAAAGCGGGTCTGCAGCAGGTCGGACAGGTAGTTGAGCCCCTGCTCGATGGGCACCAGGTCGGCCAGCGCCTGGGCGCGCTGCTGCGCGGCCTGCTCGGTGCCGCCCAGTACGGTGACCAGGCCGGGGAACACCTTGACGGCGCTGGTGGCACGGCCCAGCGCCTTCAGCCGGGTATCCAGCGCCTGGCGGTAGCCTTGCGCCTGCGCCAGCGACGGCGCCAATGTAAATACCGCATCGGCATGCTGGGCGGCCAGGTCCAGGCCGGCATCCGAGCCGCCGGCCTGCACCACCAGCGGCCGGCCTTGCGGGCTGGGCGGTACGTTGATGGGCCCTTCGACCGAGAAGAACTCGCCGTGGTGGGCGATCGGACGGATCTGCGCCGGGTCAAAGTACTGGCCCGTTGCGCGGTCAGCCACAATGCCGCCGGGCCCCCAGCTGGCCCACAGGTCCTTGAGCACCTGGCTGAACTCCGCTGCGCGCCGGTAGCGGTCGGCATGCGCCAGCGGCGCGCTGCGGCCAAAGTTGCGCGCAGCTTCGACATCGGCCGAGGTGACGATGTTCACCCCCGAGCGCCCGCCTCTGACCAGATCCAGCGATGCAAAGCGCCGCGCAATGTTGAAGGGCTCGTTGTACGACGAAGACACCGTCGCCAACAGGCCGATGTGCTCGGTCTTCGCGGCGATGAGGGTCAGCAGGATGCTGGGCTCGATGGCCGGAAACGGGCGGTGCAGACTGTTGCCGGGGAAGGCCGCGCGGTCCGAGAAGAACACTGCGTCAAAGCCGCCCCGCTCTGCCGTCTGGGCCAGGCGGACAAAATAGTCGGGCGTCACCGGCCACAGCGGTTCGTTCTGCGGCCACAGCCAGGCAGCGGCATGGGCGCCTGCACCATAGATATTGAGGTTGAGATGAAGTTGGGTGGGCAGGCTCATCGTGTTCTACACACTGTGGGAATCAAAAAGGAATCAGCGCAAGCACGGCGCGGCATCAGGCCACCCGGGCCAGCGCGGCGCCGGCCGGCGCAGCCGGGCGGGTCCTGAAGCGGCTGCGCGACGGGTCGATGTCGAGCATCGCATCGAGCAGGCTGCGGGTGTAGGCGTGGCGCGGCGCGCCAAAGATCTGGTCACGCGGGCCGGCTTCCACCACCCGGCCCTTTTCCAGCACCACGATGTCGTCCGAGATCGCGTAGACGCTCTCAAGCCCATGGGCGATGAACACCATGCTCAGCTGCAAATCCTTTTTGAGCCGCTGCAGCAGCGCCAGGATTTCGGCCTGCACCGAGACATCGAGTGCGGAGACGGGCTCGTCGCAGACCAGCAACTGGGGCTTCACGCTCAGCGCCCGCGCAATGCAGACGCGCTGGCGCTGACCGCCCGACAGCTCATGGGCAAAGCGGTCCAGGGCCGAGGCCGGCAGGCCCACCATCTCCAGTAACTGGGCCGCTTGCGCACGCAGCTGCGCTGCCGTCCAGCCCGGTTGCTCGGCCAGCGGCTCGGTGATCAACTGGCCAATGCGCATGCGCGGGTTCAGCGATGCATACGGGTCCTGGAACACCATCTGGATACTGGCGCCTGCGCGCACTGCCGGGTCGCTCAGATCGGCGCCATCAAAGCGCAGCTGCCCGCCATCGGCCTGCGCCAGGCCGGCAATGATGCGTGCCAGCGATGACTTGCCGCTGCCCGACTCGCCCACCAGGCCCAGGGTGCGCCCCCGTTGCAGAGAGAATGACACGCTATCGAGCGCCAGGTGCTTCTGGGCTTTGAAATGCCAGGCGCGGGGCTGTTGGTAGTACTTGCTCACGGCATCAAGCTGCAGAATCGCTGGCGCTTGCTGCGCAGCCTGCGGCGCTGGCAAGCCGGCCTCTGCCAGCGGCTGGCGCACCACCGCAGGGATGCGTGGCGCCAGCGCCAGCAACTGGCGCGTATAGGCGGCCTGCGGCCGGGCAAACAGCTGCTGCACCGGCGCAGACTCGACCATCTCGCCGTGGCGCATCACATGCACCTGGTCGGCCACCTGGGCGACGACCGACAGGTCATGGGTGATCAGCAGCACCCCCACATCGGACTGCTCGGCGGTGCGCACCATCAGCTCCAGCACCTGGGCCTGTACGGTGTTGTCCAGCGCTGTGGTGGGCTCGTCGGCAATCAGCAAGGCCGGCTCGCCCGCCATCGCAATAGCCAGCATCACACGCTGGCGCATGCCGCCCGAGAGCTGGAACGGGTAATCCTGCAGCAGCTGCGCCGGCCGGGGCAGGCCCATGCGCGCCAGCAGGTCAATGGCCTCGGCCCGGCGCTGGCGGCGCGTGAGCTGGCGCTTGTAGTACAGCACCTCTTCGATCTGGTCGCCAATGGTCAGCACCGGGTTCAGTGACGACAGCGGCTCCTGGAACACCATGCCCACGTCGGCCCCGCGCAGGCGGCGCCAATCGGCCTTGCCCAGCTGGCGCAGATCGCGGCCATTGAGCAGGGCCTCATCCGCACTGAAGCGGGCATTGCCCGGCAGCAGGCCCAGCACGCTCAAGGCCGTCAAGGTCTTGCCAGAGCCGCTCTCGCCCACCAGTGCCACCACCTGGCTGCGTTGAACTTCCAGGTCCACGCCACGCACCAGGCGCAGCGGCTCGCCGCCATCGTGGGGTTGCAGCGTGACACCGGCATTGCGGTAGCGCAGAACCGTATCTGCCCGGCGGGTCTGCAGCACGGCAAGGCTGGGGGCGTTGGCCGCAGGGGCGAGGCTTGGGGCGGCAGTCATGGCAGGCGGGGGTCCAGGTAGTCTCTGAGCCAATCGCCCAGCAAGATGATGCTAAAGACGGTGGCCGTCAGCGCCACACCGGGAAAGGTGCTGATCCACCAGCTGGTCGCCAGCTGCTGGCGTCCGTCGGCCAGCATCTGGCCCCAGGAGATATCGGGCGGCTGGATGCCAAAGCCCAGAAAGCTCAGCGAGGACTCCGTCAGGATGACGGTGCCGATGTTCAAGGTGGCCACGACGACCAGGGCCGGCAGGATATTGGGCAGGATGTGGCGCAGCAGCAGGCGTGAGCTGCGCACACGGCTGACCCGCGCCGCCGCCACGAACTCCAGCTCCTTGACGCGCAGCACCTCGGCCCGCGCAATGCGGGTGTAGATCACCCAGTTGGTGAGCGCTATCACCACAATCAGCGGCGCCAGGCCAGCGCCGGCCACCAGGGCCACCACCAGCATGAACAGCATGGCCGGAATCGCCAGGATGGCATCGACCACACGCATCAGCACCTGGTCCAGCCAGCCGCCGCGCAGCCCTGCCAGCACGCCGATGGCCACCCCGATGGCGCCCGAGAGCGCGACCGCCGCCAGCCCCACCATTACCGAGCTGCGCGCGCCATAGATGATGCGCGCCAGCATGTCGCGGCCCTGGCCATCGGTGCCCAGGGGGTAGGCCCACTGGCCCTTGTCCAGCCAGACGGGCGGCAGGTAGCGCAGCGACAGATGGCGTTTGACCGGGTCGGCCAGCGGCAGCAGATCGGCGCCCAAGGTGGCCAGCAGGATCAGCAGCAGCAAGATGGCGCCAAAGCGGCCACTGCGGCTGCGCCACAGCGCGCGCAAAAAGCGCTGCAGGCGCGAAGGCTGGGCCGCCACTGCGGGCGCATCGGCCTGCAGGGCCGTGCCGGTGTTGAGAACCACGCCGCTCATAGCTTCATCCTCGGGTCAATCAGGCGGTAGAGCACATCGGTGAGAAAGTTCACCAGCAAGGTCATTGCAGTAATCACCAGCACACTGATCTGGATCACCGCCATGTCCTTGGTGTTGATCGCCTGCACGATCAGCTGGCCCAGGCCCGGCCAGGCAAAAATGGTCTCGGTCACCAGCGCGCCACCCAGCAGCGCCACGACGTGCAGCGAGGTCATCGTCACCGTCGGGATCGCCGCATTGCGCAGCGCATGCTTGCCAATCACCAGCCAGTCGGGGATGCCTTTGGCATAGGCGGTGCGCATATAGTCCTGGCTCAAGGTCTCAAGCATGCTGGCGCGTACCAGCTTGGCCAGATCCCCGGCAAAGGCGGTGCCCAAGGTCAATGCCGGCATTACCAGGTGCGCCCAGGTACCACTGCCCGATACCGGCAGCCAGCGCAGGCTGACGCCAAACACCAGGATCAGCATGATGGCGACCCAGAAATTGGGCATGGCCTTGCCCAGCACGGCCACGCCGGAGACCGCATGGTCGACCCAGCTGCCGCGCCGCAAGGCCGCTGCCATACCGGCCGGCACCGCGATCAGCACGGCCACCAGCATCGATGCAGCGGCCAGCAGCAACGTGGCGGGCAGGCGTTCGAGCACGATGGGCAGCGCCGAGCTGCCATAGCGGTAGGAGGTCCCAAAATCGCCATGCAGCAGGTTGCGCATGTAGTTGAGGTACTGCAGGTGCACCGGCTGGTCCAGCCCCCAGGCGGCGACCATGGCCAGGCGGTCCGCCTCCGAGGCCTGGTCCGGGATCATCATCACGGTCGGGTCGCCGGCCAGAAACACCAGCGCAAACACGATCAGGGTGACCGTGAACAGCACCGGCACCGCCTGGAGCAGCAAGCGCCACAAGGCCGAGAAAATCATGCGCGCCGCACTTGTTCAGCGGGGATCATCTCGTCAAAGCGGCCGGCAAACTGCACCCGCTTGTTGACGCTGTAGATCGCCTTGGGGTAGAGCACGCCGATGCGGGCGCGGTCCTGGGTGATGATCTCCTGCGCACGCCAGATGATGGCCTGGCGCTCCTTCTCGCCGGTGGTGGCAGGCAACTCGGTGGCCAGGCGCTCGAACTCGGCGTTCCTCCAGTGCGGATTGAAGCGCTTGAGCGAGCCCATGTTCAGAATGAAGGAGGCATCGGTGTACGAGCCCATGCCCCAGAAGTAGATCTCGCCATGCGAGTCACTGCCCACGCGCGCGTTGTAGATGCTCCACTCCTGCACTTCGAGCTGCGCATTGAGCCCCACATCCTGCAGGTAGCCGACAATGGCCTCGGAGACCTCGCGGTCCTTGATGTAGCGGCCACTGGGCGAGCCAAAGCGGATCTTCGCCCCCTTGGCGCCGGCCGCCTGGATCAGCTGGCGGGCCTTGTCGGGGTTGAAGGAGTTGGTTGCCGTCAGGCGGGTGTTGGCATTGGGAATCTCGGGCGGGAACAGGCCGCGCGCGGCGGTGGCGTAGCCATCGGCCACGACGTCGGCCAGCTCCTGGCGGTTGATCGCCAGGTCGATCGCCTCACGCACCCGCGCATCGTGGGTGACCACACCGGGCTCGGTACGCAGGTGCAAACCAAAGTTGCGCGCAATATTGAAGGCGACGATGCCGGTATCGGCATTGGCCTTGAGGCGGCCGATATCCTCGGGCGGAATGTTCACCGCCAGGTCCACCCCGCCGGACAACGCCTCGGCCACCCGCGTCGCCGTCTCCGGGATCGCACGGATCACGACCCGCTCCCAATGCGACGCCCCACCCCACCACTGCGGGTTGCGCGCCAGCACCAGGCGGTCGGCCTTTTTCCACTCGACAAACCGGTAGGGCCCGGTGCCGATGGGCTTGGCAAAGAAGGCCTCTTCGCTGCCTGCGGCCTGGAAGGCATGCTGGGGCAGGATCGAGCCGCCATTGCCGACAAAGTTGTGCAGGAACAGCGGATCGGGCTTGCTGGTAACCAGGCGCACCCGGTGCGGTCCCAGCACCTCGACCTTCTCGACCGAGCGGAACTTCTCCACCGCGCTGAGCAGCTTGGGGTTGCCCTTCATGCGCTCGACAGTGAACTTCACATCGTCGGCAGTGAACGGTTTGCCGTCATGCCAGCGCACATCGCTGCGCAGCTCAAACACCCATGTGCGCGGGTCTTCCTGCTTCCAGGACTGGGCCAGTGCTGGCGTGAACACCATCTTGCCGTTCGGAAACTCCTTGTTGACCAGGTATTCGTAGAGGTTGACCAGCGCCGACTGCGTGCTGTTGTTCTCGTGGTTGGCGGGGTCGAGCGACAGGATGTCGTTGCTCTGTGCAATGGTCAACGTTGTGGACCCTGCGGCAAAGGCGATCTGCGGCAGCGCAAAGGGCAGCGCGGCCACGCTGGCGGAGGCGGCGGCGTTTTTCAAAAAGATACGGCGGCTGGTAGGCATGGAGTGTTCGAATCAAAAAGAGAGGGAGAAAGAGGCTGCCAACGGCCGCGCTACGGCCCCTGGCGAATGCAGGCAATGGAAGGCGCGGATCAGCGCAAACAGAACAGCGCCCGTTCCTGCGCATCGATCTGCGCGAGCAGGCCGGTTTCCCATTCCAGGTAGGCCCGTGCGGCCGCCTTGTTGCCGCTGTGGCGGTCATGCACAAAAAACAGGTAGTCGATGCGCTCGGCGTCGCTGGGCACATCGGCGCTGGCCACCACCTCCAGACCCGCGTGCCGCCACTGCGCGGGCCCCTCGGTCAGCACCAGCGCGGTGCCGCCCACATCGCGTGCCGCGGCGGCCGCCAGCGCTGGCTCCGCCGTGATGAACACGGTAGGACGGGCACCATCGTTGCGCTGCAGCAGCGGCCGGATGGACCAGCGCGCGCCCGCAATATGGCCAGCGCGGTAGCTGGCGCTGTCGCGCAGATCGACCAGGTCATAGGCAGCAGGGTCTGCAGCCAGATCGGCACTGCGGATGCGGGGCAACGCCGCTGCGGCCGGCTGCACTGCGGGGATGGCAGGCAGCGCATCGGGCGTGGCTATATAGGCCTCATGCCCCAGGCGGCGCAGCCAGACCGCCGTCATCGGCGCGCGCAGACCGTCGGTATCCACCAGCACCAGGCGCGCATTGCGCGTTCCCAGGTACTGGTCGGTGGCCTGCACCAGCTGGCCGCCGGGCGCATGGGCCACCCCGGCGATCGGGCTGGCAGCAAATTCTTCGGGCGAGCGCACATCCAGCAGATAGGTGGTGCGTTCCGGGTCGGCCAGCCAGACAGCCAGGCCAGCCGCGCCGATCCGCTCCACCCCATGCTCGGCGCTTAGCTGGGCAAGGCGGGCCGCTACCTCGGGTGCCGGTGCACGGCGGTGTTCGGGGTAGCTGCGGCTTTGCCCATGGTCGAGCGGCAGGTCGTTCAGATACCAGCCCTGGGTGCCGTTTTCCAGCGCATAGATGGGGTTGGGCAGACCCAGATCGCGCAGGGTCTGCGCGCCCACAATGGAGCGGGTGCGGCCTGCGCAGTTGACCACCACCGTGGTTTGCGCATCGGGTATCAGGTCTGCATGGCGCAGCGCCAGCTCCCCATTGGGACAGCTGATCGCGCCGGGAATGCTCATCTTGTTGAACTCGGCCAGCGGCCTGCCATCCAGTACCACCAGCGGGTGACCCGATGCCTGCCATTGCTGCAGCTGCCGCGCGCTGATATGGGGCGTGCCCAGCGCGGCCTCGGCCAGCTCACCAAAGGTTTTGGAAGGCAGGTTGACCCCCTTGAACAGCACCAGGCCAGCGGCCTGCCAGGCAGCCACCCCGCCCTCGGTGATGGACAGATCGCTGTAACCCCATGCGGCCAGGGCCTCTGCAGCGCGGCGGGCAACGCCGTTGCCGCCATCGATCAGGATGATGCGGGTGGACCGCCTGGGCACGAGGCGGTCGATATCGGCTTCGAGCCGGCTATAGGCCAGCGGAATCGCCAGGAACGGATGCCCCTCCCCAAACTCACCAGCTTCGCGCACATCCAGAAACGCGAACTCTTTGCCGTCCGCCAACAGGGCTTTCACGGACAGGGGACTCAGTGCTTGCATAAAAACCATCATCTCTCGGACACAGCCCCGGACGCAAAGGCGCCCGGGGGAGAGCTGCGATTGTGCGCAGGGGCCTACTCCGCGAAAACGAATTAAATCTACTAAGCATATTTGTTGGGCAAGTATGCGTGCAGGCATAAGGCGGGCAACGACCTCCCCACCCGGCCGGGCCGGCAGCAACGCCCGGCGAGGGCCCACTGGCCATCAGCAGGCCGGCGGGCAGGATCCCGGCGGTGCGGACGGCCACGGTGTCCAGACCCATGGCCGTCCCGGCGGGCCAAGGGTTTCAGGATGCCGAGGTGTTGGGGCTGCGGGTCATCGGCAGCGGCGTCGCCGCGTCAAGCGGCATGGGATGCAGGGGCAGCGCTGCCATCGGCCACCGCAGGCAAGGTTGGCCGCAGGCGCCGCGCAGCCCACAGCGCCAGTAGCAGCACAAACGAACCAGCCTACGGCAGTTTGGCCGAGGCAGCATTCTGGATTGCCGAGGGCGCCGATGGTGCGGCGCGCATGGCGCAGGCGGCGGCGGGGCTGGACTTGCTGTTGCGGGGCTTGCTGGTGCAGCCGCACCAGGGCAAGGCAAGCCAAGCCGGACTGGCGGGTGGTCCCGTCTCTGCCGGCCTCCAAAAACAGCCCTTTTTGAACGCTACGCGCAGGCGGCGCGCCTGGCGGTTGCCGTTCGGGCGAACAGGCCCGCGGCCAGCAGCAGCACGCCAGCGCTGACCATGAATGTGCCCTGATAGCCCACCCAGTCCAACGACCAACCGCCAGCGGTTGAACCCAGCGCAATGGACAGCTGATCACAGCGACCATGGTGCCGCCGCCCGCCCCCGCATCACCGGGCAGCGTCCACCTGTACTACCCGAACCGGCGCCATGCATCTCCCGCGTTCAGCGCGTTTGTGCAGGCGATCCAGCAGCGCCGGTGAAACGCAGCGCTGCTGTCTGACCAGACAGTCAAACCGCCGGGCACTGCGTTGACGGCAGCGCACCGCCGGCCACTACAGCCTTGCAAGCAACCCGACTACAGTCCCCAGGGCCTGGCAGCCTTAACCTGACAGGGCAGCGAAACAGATGCTGTGATTCCACTTTCAGGAGACCCCGAATGACCTACCAGCAGCAACCCAACCAGAACCCCAATGGCCAGCAACCTGCAGAAAAGCAGCAGGACCAGCAAAACCAGCAACGCCCTGCGCAGCAGCAGCAACAAGGCCGCGAACAGAACCAGCGCCAGCAAGAGCAGTCGCAGCAGCAATAAGGCCTGTGCGGCAGCCTGTCTCAGGCAGGCATGAAAAAGCCCGCAGATGCGGGCTTTATGTCGTGTCGCTTAGCGGCGAAATTGCGCTTGGTAATGCTTCAGTGCCAATTCCACATCCTGCAGACGATCATATTGCGGTGAGCCTAACAGGGGCTCCAGGTCCCGCAAACCAATCACTTCCAGTTCCAAACGCTCGTACTGCGCCTGTGTAGTCACAAGCAGGTCCTGTGCTTGTCGCATCAGACCCCCTTTCCACCCGAGCATAAACGGTGCAAAAGTGTTTATATATTCAGGTTATTTAACTTAACGCTTTTCAAGCAGATTGCAAAGTTCTTTTACATATACCCACGCTGGCCACCGGTGCCTGGCACCGGTGCCCGGCTCACTCGTCGGGCAGCTTCCAGCTGCCGGCGGTAATCGGCCGGGTCAGCTGCTCGATTTTGGCGTCGATCAGCGACAGGCGGGCGTGTTCAATCGTACCTTCGGCCGGTAACTCTGCAAGCAGCTCCGCACCCTGGGCTTTCAGGGTGTCCAGATAGGCATCTTTTTCCTGGTCGTTTCCGGTTTGCGTAGACATCTCTGGCCTCCAATGCTTTATGGTGCAGAAACTGTAACAAAACTGCCAAGAATTTCTAGTCAGAAAACACTAAATTACAGAGAGAACCCATAAATTCCTACAAGCCCATCGGAAAGCGCTCCGCAGTTATTTGACTGACGGATAGCCATTTCAATATCCATTCAACAGCCGAAAGACCGGCTGCTCGGCGCGCGCTGGCATCGTTAGCGCTGGGCTGCGGACTGCTCGGCCGAATACCCGAGCTGCTTCATCGCTGCGGTGATCGACACGGCTGCGGCGCTGTAGCCATCCCAGGGTGCATTGCCCTTGCGAAAACGCTCTTCCACCGAGGTGATGGACCAGTGCGCGCCGCTCGAGATCCGATCCAGCTCGGCCCATTCGATAGGTACTGACACCCCCATCCCTGGCCGCGCCCGTGCCGACCAGGCACTGACCGTGGTCGCGCCCCAGCCATTGCGCAGGTAGTCAACAAAGATCTTACCTTTGCGGTTGCTGGGCCCGCTTTTCGCGACAAAGCGCTGCGCGATGGTCTCGGCCAGATGCTGCACGATCGCCTTGGAGAAACCCTTGACGGTGTCCCAGTCATGGCGCCGCTGGATCGGAACCTCCACATGCAGGCCCTTGCCGCCGCTGGTCTTCAAGAAAGCAGGCAGCCCCAGCTCCTGCAGCAGCACCCGCACCAGTTCTGCGCCCTCCTGCACCGCAGACCAGGGCACGCCCTCGCCGGGGTCCAGATCAAAGGTCATGCGGTCAGGCCGCAAGATCTTGTCGCGCTGGGCATTCCAGGTGTGAAACTCGACCACATTGAACTGTGCCGCCTGCAGCAGGCCCTGGATGCTGGCAATGCTCAGCAGCGGCGGATGCTCCGGATCCAGCGACTGGGGCAGCTGAACGATTCCCGCCATCTCGCGCGTCTGCAGATGCTTTTGGAAGAAATGCTCGCCCGCCACGCCGTCGGGCGTGCGCATCAGCGATGTGGGCCGGCCTTTGAGGTGCGGCATCATCAGCGGGCCGACCCGCTCGTAATAGCGCACCAGGTCCAGCTTGGTCACGCCGGTGGAGGCGTCCATCACGCGCTCCGGGTGGCTGACCTCGATCGCTGCAACGGGCGCAGGCTTTGCTTTTTGCGTTGGGGGCATCGTCGCACTCTCCTCCCTGGTGATCTGGCGCGCAGGCTTGTCCTGCCGCAAGCCATGGAAAACTGCCTGGCGCACCCGGCCTTGTGCCGTCCACCCGGCAAACGCGACTTCGGCGACCAGCATGGGCTTGACCCACTGCGCCTGGTAGTCAATGCGCTCAGGGTCTGCAAAAGGGCAGACGCGCACCTGGATGCGCTCGAGTTGCTGGGTCAGCTCGCGCAGACTGGCCTCATTGAAGCCGGTGCCGACATTGCCGGCATAGACCAGCCGCCCGTGGCCATCATGCACACCCAGCAACAGCGAGCCCAGCCCGGTGCGCGATCCCTTGGGACTGGTGTAGCCGCCAATGACGAACTCCTGCCGCTTCTGGCATTTGAGCTTGATCCAGTCGGCCGTGCGTCCCGCATGGTAGGCAGCATCCTTGCGTTTGCCGATGATGCCCTCCATGCCCAACGCGCAGGACGAGGCCAGCAGCTGCGCCGCGTCCCCTGCGAAAGCCTCACTGAGGCGAATCGCGTCGCCCAGTTGTTCGCTAGACTGCAGCGCCGCCTGCAAGGTCTCGCGCCGCGCCTGCCAGGGCTGTCCGCGCAAATCCTGGCCATCGGCAAATGGCAGGTCAAACAGGTAGTAGACCAGCGGGGTCTGGGCGCTGCCATCGAACGCATTTTGCAGCAGCTGAAAATCGGGCAGCCCCTGGGCATTGAGTGCCACCACTTCCCCATCCAGCCAGGCATCGGCGAGCGGCAGCCGGCCCAGCGCCTGCGCCAGGCCGGGCATCTTCGCCGTCCAGTCCTTGCCATTGCGCGTCCACAGCTGAACCTGCGCACCCTTTTTCCGCGCCACCATGCGGTAGCCGTCAAACTTGAGCTCCCAGGCCCAATCTTCGGCATCGGCAGGCGGGGCATCAACCAGCACGGCCAGCTGGGGTTCCAAGGTCTTGGGCAGCGGCGATGTCTTGGTCCTGGTACTCGCCTTCACCTTGGCCCTGGGCTTTGCCGGAGCAGCGGGCACTGCACGCCCTGGGGCCTGAGGAGGCGGCAGCGGCGGCGCCAGGCCTGCCACGCTGTCGGGCTGGGCCTCGACCACCTCGAACTCCTCGGCACTGCGGGCAAAGTCGTCCGCCTCCTTGATCAGCAGCCAGGGCGGCTGCCGGTCGCTCTCCTTGCCCTTCATGCGCACGAGGGTCCAGCGGCCTTGCAGCTTGTGGCCTTGCAACTCAAAGTGCAGCTTGCCTTTGCGGTAGCCCTCCAGCGGGTCGGCCAGCGGCGTCCACAGGCCCTTGTCCCAGACGATGACCTTGCCTGCGCCATAGTTGCCTGCGGGAATCTGGCCTTCAAAACGGTTATATGAGATTGGGTGGTCTTCCACCTGTACAGCCATACGTTTGTGGCTGGGGTCGAGGCTTGGCCCCTTGGGCACCGCCCAGCTTTTCATTACGCCGTCGAGCTCCAGCCGCAGGTCGTAGTGCAAATGGCTGGCCCAGTGTTTCTGGATGACGAACTGCAGCTGGCCGGCGACCGGTTCACCGCCCTCGGCCGGCTCGGGCGTGACCGCGAAATTGCGCTTGCTCTGGTATTTGGACAAGGAGCTGGGCATGCTGAAATCCTCCTACCAGCAGCTCAGGCGCTGCGGCGCCTTGGCGCAGCCTTGGCCGTCTTGGAAGTCTTGGATGCCTTCGCAGTGCCGGCCCGGCCCTTGCTTGCAGCGCGGGCAGACTGGGTGACCGTGGCTGCCTTCTTCTTCGCGGGCGCCGCCTTGGGTTTGGACGCCGCCGGCGCAGGCTTGGCATCCCCGGCGGTTTTGGCGCCCGCTCCACCGGCCAGGCTGCGCTTGAGCAAGGCCGTCAGGTCCAGAATCTCGGCGCCTGCCGACAGCTCGGACTTCTCCTCCACCTTGGCGACCTCTTCGACATCGCCCGATTTGACCTTGGCGTCGATCAGCTTGTGGATCTCCTCCGAGAACGAGTTTCGGAAGTCATCGGCATTCCAGGCCTGGGCCTTGTCCTCGATCAACGCGACCGCCATGTCCATCTCGGTGCTGGAAATGCCCGCCGCCTTGGCGGTCATCGGCGGCAGATCGAGCTGTTCGAACGAGCGGATATCGCCGCCCCAGCGCAGCAGGTTTAGCACCAGCGCCCGCCCGCAGGGCACCAGCACCGCCAGGTGCTGCTTGGTCTGGATCACCACCTTGGCCACGCCCACCTTGTTGGTCTTGCGCAGCGCTTCGCGCAACAGCGCGTAGACCTTCTCGCCGCGCTTGAGCGGCGCCGTGTAATAGGGCCGCTCCAGGTAGATCAGCGGAATCTCGTCAGCATCGACAAAGGCCTCGATCTCGATGGTCTGCGTCGTCTTCGGAAACGCCGCGCTGATCTCCTCAGCGCTCAGGATCACATAGCGTCCGTCCTCATACTCGACGCCCTTGACGATATCGCTGCTGGCTATCTCTTTGCCGGTTCGCTTGTTGATGCGTTTGTAGCCCACCGGCTCCATCGAGCGCTTGTCGAGCCAGTCAAAGTCGATGCCCGAGTCGCGCGTGGCCGTGTACAGGCCGATCGGCACATGCACCAGCCCAAAGCTGATGGCGCCTTTCCAGATGGTGCGTGTCGATGTTGGAGCGTTCCCTTGCTGGTCTTTCATGCCTGCCTCCTGTGGTTCGCTCCAGTGTGAACGTCTGGCCCCGGACCCTGTGAGAGGAAATGACAACTTGCGCAGCAGACGCGGGACGACGGGCCTGCCGGAGAGGTCCCACAAGCCTGGCGAGGCTATCGCAGGCATCGCGCTGCACGGCGCAGCAACGCGCCCGCAGGACTCCAAGCGCGGGCGCACAAATCCTACAGACCTGCGGCGCTGGCCGGGTCAATCTACAGGACATGCGGTCCCCGCCCGTGGCGGCGCTGACCGTTGGACCATCCACCATTGATTTGAGGAGCGCACCATGGCCACTGCCCAACCCACCGGCGAACCCCGGAATTTCCCCGAAGACGAATCGATGGACCCGGTCGGCGAACCATATCCCGAGCAGGAGCCGCTGACGCCCGAGCCCGGCGATGACCCGCCCCACCCGCCCTTCTCCCCGGACAACGAGCCCGACATACCGCAGGACCCTGAATCGGAGCGGGTCGTGAGCCCCGAGCCATTGGACCCCTGATATCCCCTCGCTCCGTTCCTGAACCTGTTGCAAAAGGCTGTGATGCCCACTGACCCGCTGATGCCGCCCTATCCGCAGCCGGATATGGCGCTTTTCCTTGACTTCGATGGCACCTTGGTACCGCTGGCTGCGACGCCCGACAGCATCATCGTGCCGCCGGGACTGGTGCCGCTGCTGCAGCAGTTGCAGACCGTGCTCGGTGGCGCTGTGGCGGTCATCTCCGGCCGCGAGATTGCCGCCGTTGACCGGTATGTCCATCCGCTGCGCCTGCCCTGCGCAGGCAGCCATGGTGCCGAGCGCAGACGGGCAGATGGGCAGCAAAGCCAACTATTGGGCGATGGTCTGGAGCACATCGCTACGGCCTGTTGGCAACTGGCCGCCCGCCACCCTGCGTTGTTGGTGGAGTCCAAACCCAGCGGTGTGGCGCTGCACTACCGCCGCGATCCGACCCTCGAGCCGCAATGCCTGCGGGTGCTGGAGGCAGCCGTCGCAGGACGCCCCGACTGGGTGCTGGTGCGTGGCAAATGCGTGATCGAGGCACTGCCGGCAGGCATCAACAAAGGCGCCGCCATTGCGGCGTTCATGCAAGAGGCACCATTTGCAGGCCGCACGGCCTGCTTTGCAGGAGATGATGTGACGGATGAAACCGGTTTTTCAGTGGTCCAGCAGCAGCAAGGGGTGGCCATCAAGGTCGGTCCCGGCGCCAGCTGCGCCCGCTATCGGCTCGGCGGCGTACCCCAGGTCCATGCCTGGCTGCATACCGCCTGTGCGCAGCTCACTGCGCGGCGCAGCCTGGAGGCGCGCGTATGAGCCGCCTGGTCATTGTCTCCAACCGCGTCGCAGACCCGCATGACACTGCGCCGGGCGGGCTCGCGGTGGCACTGGAAGAGGCGCTGCAGCGCCAGGGCGGCCTCTGGTTTGGGTGGAGCGGTGCCGTCACCGACAGCGACACGCCGCAGATGCACTGCGAACAGTGGCATGACGTGACCCGGGTCACCACCGAGCTGCGCCGCCAGGACCATGACAGCCACTACGCCGGTTACTGCAACAACATGCTCTGGCCGGTGTTCCACAACCGGCTCGATCTGGCGGCCTTCGACGCTGGCTACTGGGATGGCTACCGCCGCGTCAACCAGCAGTTCGCCCGGCAGCTGCTGCCGCTGCTGCAGGAGGACGACGTGGTCTGGGTGCATGACTACCACCTGATCGGCCTGGCAGCGGAGTTGCGGGCGCTGGGCTGCCGCCAGCGGATCGGCTTCTTTTTGCACATCCCGTTTCCGCCACCGGTCATCTTCATGGCGCTGCCGCAGCACGAGGCGCTGATGCAGTCCCTGATGACCTATGACCTGGTGGGGCTGCAGAGCAAACAGGACCTGCGGCATTTCAGCAGCTATGTGGTTGACCAGGCGCGCGGCCAGGCACGGCCTGGCGGCCACTTCCAGGCTTTTGGCAAACGCACCCGGTGCGAGTCGTTCCCGATCGGCATTGATGCCCAGGCCTTTGCGTCGCTGACAACGACCAGCGAGGCGCTGCAGGTCCATGCGACGATGCAACGCGAATACAGCCAGCGCCGGCTGGTGCTCGGCATCGACCGGCTCGACTACTCCAAGGGCCTGCCCGAGCGCATCTGCGCCTTCCGCGATCTGCTGGCCCGCCATCCGCAGCACCGGCGCAGTGCCACGCTGGTGCAGATCGGCTCGCCCACGCGCGAAAGCGTGCAGGCCTATGCGGAGATACGGGCACGGCTCGAGACCTTGTGCGGGGCCATCAATGGTGATTTCGGTGAGCTCGACTGGATGCCGGTACGCTACATCCACCAGGTGCTGACCCGCGCCCACCTGGCGGGTCTGTGCCGCGCCGCCGCTGTCGGCCTGGTCACCCCGTTGCGCGACGGCATGAACCTGGTCGCCAAGGAGTTTGTTGCCGCCCAGGATCCGGACGACCCCGGTGTGCTGGTGCTGTCCCGCTTTGCCGGGGCGGCTGAGCAGCTGCACGAAGCGCTGCTCGTCAACCCCTACGACATTCATACGACGGCCAACACCATCGACCAGGCGCTGCAGATGCCGCTGGACGAACGTCTTGACCGCCACCGGCGGCTGCTGGCGCGCATCCAGGCCCAGGATGTGCATTGGTGGTGCAAGCGTTTCTTGGCAGCGCTTGCGCGGCCCACGACGTTCGGCATGCCGCCTCCCGCGCGCTACGCCTTCGAGCGCCATTCCACCGCGGTCAGCCGGCACTGACAAGGAGTCGGTGGGCCGTCCTTCCACGTCCACGCGGTATGCCATGCAGGATACATGGATGTGCATGTTTCCAGCCCCCGCCCCCGCTGTGCAGCCCCTGTCCGGTGCCGCAACGGGGCGGCCTCACAATGATTGATACCGACGATATATCCGACCTCTTGGACCGCATGCCCCAGGCGGAACCCATGGCCCAGCTGCGTGCGCTGATCGACCAGCAGCTGGACCAGTTGCCGCTGCCCGGCCATGGCCAGACACTGAGCCGCTGGCAAGCGCTGGCGAGCGTAGCTGCCTGCAATTTGAGCCTGGCCAAACTCTATGAAGGCCATACCGATGCGCTGGCGATTCTCGCCGAACTGGGCGCCACGGCCCTGGCGGGCAACCAGACCTGGGCCGTATGGGGCGCAGAGCCGCCCGGCCACCAGGTGCAGGCAACGCCGCTGAACACCGTCCATCGCCTCGATCCCGGAAGCCCGGTCCAGTTGTCGGGCACCAAGGCCTGGTGCTCCGGCGCACGCAGTGTGGACCATGCGTTGATCACCGCCTGGCTTCCCGGCGCGAAACGCTGCCTGGTGGCGGTGGCGCTGGACCAGCCGGGGGTCGAGGTTACCGGCGACGGCTGGGAGGCCGTCGGCATGGCCGCCAGCGCCAGCGTCGATGTGCGTTTGAAGAACGCATCCGGCACGCTGGTCGGCAAGCCCGGCGACTACCTGGCCCGCCCCGGTTTCACCCATGGGGGCGCCGGCGTTGCGGCCTGCTGGTATGGCGCCAGCACCCGCATCGCCGACTACCTGCTTGCCAGCGCCTGCACCAGCGAAGACCCGCATGCGCTGGCGCACCTCGGTGCGGTCGATGTCGCACTCAGCAGCACCGCTGCGCTGCTGCGCGCCACTGCCGCCCGCATCGACACCCGTCCTGACCAGGGCTGGCACCTGGAGGTCAATCGCAGCCGTCTGGCGGCCGAGTCGGCGGCGCAGCAGGTGTTGCGGCGTGTGCCGCGCGCGCTGGGCCCGGGGCCGCTGTGCAAGAACCGCCAGCTGGCGCTGCTGCTTGCCGATCTGCCGATCTTCATCCGCCAAAGCCATGCCGAGCGCGATCTGGCAGCGCTGGGCCAATCCATTACCGAACAGAAAGACACCCTTCCATGGAAGCTCTGATATCCCGTGAGATTTTCGGCGAAGGCACACCTGAACTGCAGTGGCAGCCCTGGCTGGCCCAGGCACCGCTGGCCGACGATCCCTTGTCCGGTCTGCTGCAAGGCTGCCAGCGGGTGGTCATCGTCTCCCCCCATCCCGATGATGAAATCCTGGCGACTGCCGGCATCATGCAGCACTGTGCCGATAGCGGATTGCCCTGCACGGTGATCGCCGTCACCTCCGGCGAGGCCAGCCACCCAGGTTCGCGCCTGTGGACGCCCGACCAGCTGGCCCAGGCCCGCGAGCGGGAAAGCGCGCAGGCACTGGCGCTGCTATGCCCCGGCAGCCAGATCATCCACCTGCGCATTCCCGACGGCCAGGTGCAGGACCACCAGCCCCAGCTGGAGTCGCGCCTGCAGCAACTGCTGCGGCCGACCGATGCGGTGTTCTGCCCCTGGCGCTACGACGGCCACCCTGACCACGAGGCGACCGGCGAGGCCTGCGCTGCGGCGGCCCAGGAAGTCGGCAGCCGCCGTTTCGAGGTGCCGATCTGGACCTGGCACTGGGCCAGCCCTGGCGATGTGCGGGTGCCCTGGCAGCAGGCCGTGCGCATTCCGCTCAGCGCTGAGCAGCTGGACCGTAAATGTCTGGCCGTGTCCTGCTTCCGCACCCAGCTTCTGCCCGATCCGTCCACCGGCCGGCCTGCCATCCTGCCCCGCTGGGCCACGGCGCGCCTGCTGCGCAACTTCGAGGTGGTACTGCGATGAGCCAGCGCCAGCATTTTGAGGCGTTGTACCAGGCCTGTGCGGATCCCTGGAACGTGCAAACCGCGTGGTACGAGCGGCGCAAACGGCAGTTGCTGCTGGCTGCGCTGCCGCGCGAGCGCTACCGCCACGCGTTCGAGCCAGGCTGCGGCAATGGTGAAATGACGATAGCGCTGCTGGAGCGCTGCGACCAGCTGGTCGCCGCCGACTTCTCCGAGTCCGCGATCCTGCTGTGCAATGCGCGCATCCAGCGCGAAAGCCGGCGGGACCTGCATCTGCAAAAGCTGGAGGTGCCCCGGCAGTGGCCGCAGGTGCCCGACGGCGGCTTTGACCTGCTGGTGGTGTCCGAGCTGGCTTATTACCTCAGCGACTCGGAGCTGGGACTTTTCAGCGAGCGCTGCCTGCAATCGCTGGCGCCCGGCGGCCATTGGCTGATGTGCCACTGGCGCCACGAGGCCGCTGACCTGTTACAGGCCGCGGACACGCTGCATGCGCAGATGGGCGCCAATACCGCGCTGCGCAGCCTGGTTGAGCACCGCGAACCCGATTTCTTGCTGGACGTCTGGGAAAAACTCTAGAGGGCACACCATGATTGGCATCTGTATACCTGCACATGACGAAGAGGACCTGGTGGAGGCCTGCCTGCACAGCGTCCTGACGGCGGCCGCGCACCCCGACCTGGGCGGCGAAGCCGTCAAGGTGGTGGTCGTGCTCGACAGCTGCACGGACGGCACCGCTGCGCTGGTGGCGAAATGGCCGGTCGTCGCCTTGTCAGTGGACGCACACAACGTCGGCCGTGCCCGGGCCGCAGGTGCCCGCCATCTGCTGCACCACCAGGCCCGCTGGCTGGCCTTCACGGACGCGGACACCTGTGTCGCACCCGACTGGCTCGCAGCGCAACTTTCGCTGGGCGCCGATGTCGTATGCGGCACGGTCGAGGTCGACAGCTGGGCCGCCCATGGGCTGCAGGCCCAGGCCGCGCGCAGCCGCTTTGAAGCCAGCTACCAGGACCGCGAAGGGCACCGGCATGTGCACGGCGCCAATCTCGCGCTGTCTGCCAGCTGTTACCTGCAGGCCGGGGGTTTTGATGCCCGCGAATGCGGCGAAGACCAGGCGCTGGTGGACAGGCTGGAAGCACTGGGCGCCCATATCGCCTGGACGGCACGGCCCCGCGTTCTGACGAGCGGCCGTCCTTTCTCGCGCGTCGAACATGGCTTTGCCGGTGCCATCCGGCTCCATCCGGCGCAGGCGCTGCGCTGAACGCGCCAGCCTGCCCTTTTGAACCTGCCGCCCCAGGCACCAGCGACGCGCTGAAAACAAGAAGCAGACACCAACAGGCCACCTCTACGGTGGCCTGCTGTTTTTTAGCTCTTTCCGCACTCTTGCGGCACTGGCGCCCACTGCCCGGCCAGGCGCCAGGCCCAGCGATATCAGCGCCGCCTGGCTCGGGCGGGCAGTTGGGTCCAGCCCCCTGCCAGCAAAAGCAGCGCCAGCAGCACCAGGGCCGCGTCTGAACCCAGAGGCACCGGGATCACCTCACCAGAGACGATGGCATCGCTGTCGGTGGCCGTACACGGGGCATCCACCGTGCAGCGGCCACCTTCCAGCACGGCACTGTTGGCGGCAGTGCCACCAGCGGCGCCGTTGACCTTGGCGCGCACGGTATAGCTCACCTGGCCACCGGCAGCCACGCTGATGGCACTGCAGGTCAGGCCCGTGCAGGCGCCCGGGTCGGAGCCCTTGTCATCACCCGTTTGCCCGGCGATCGCCACATCGCTCAGTCCGCTGCCCGGGGTGTCCGACCAGCGCAATCCACTGACCGCCACACTGCCGGGGTTCGAAATACTGACGGTATAGGTCACCGTGCTGCCCGCGGTCACGCTGCTCGCGTTGTTGGTCTTGCGCAGCACCAGCCCCGGCTGGGCGCTGACGGCTGTCGTGGCGCTGGCGCAGTTCGCTCCCGCGCAGCCAGGACCCGGCACGGCCGGCGTGCCGCCAGCAGGGTCCACCGAGGCGTAGTTGGTCAGATTGCCTTCCACATCGGGCGCAGTGGCAGTCAGCACTATCGCTGCGGTGCCACCGTTGGCCGCCACCGGGCTGCCCACTGCGCAGCTGAGCAACGCACCGGCGCTGCCCAACGGTGTGCAGACGCCGCCGGTGGCCGCCGTAGCCACCATGCCCGCTGGCAGCTGGTCATAGACCAGCACGCCTGCAGCAGCGTCGGTCTGGCCACTGTTGGTCACCGTCAAGGTGTAGCTGAGGCTTTCACCACCCACCACCGACCCGGCACTGGTCTTGCTCAGTGTCAACGCAGGCGGTGTCAGGCTGACGTTCACCCCCGTGGAGGCGGTATTGTTGCTGCTGTCGGGGTCATAGCTGTTGCTCCGGCCAGCGGTGGTGATGCTCACCACGCCGGGACTTGCCGGCGTGAAGATGGTCGTGCAGCTGATGGCCGCGCCACTTGCCAGATTGGCCACCGGGGGGGTCACTGGCGTGCCGTCGACCGTGCATACCGTGCTCACATTGGTGGCATCAGCGGGCACGCCAGAGACCACGCAGTCCGCATTGCGCGCCGCCGCAGGGCCTTGGTTGGTACAGCTGCTGACAACGGTGACAGGGCTGCCCACGGCCACAGTGACCGGCGGCTGCGTCGCTACCACCACATTGGCAGAGGCCGCGGAGGTGCTCACCGTGCAGTCCGCCCCGCAAGCGCCTGGCAGATCGCTGGTAATGGCATTGCTGATCGCCGCCTGCGCCAGTGGCGTATCCACCAGTACCGTGAAGCCCACCACGGCACTCGATGCGGCTGCCACCTGGACCGTTTGCGTGCAGCTGGTGCCTGCGGTCGTGCATTCGCCCGCACTCCAGCCTTCTGCCGTACCGGCATAGCTGGTGCCCGCCGAGACCGTCTCCGTCAATGTGACCTGCCCCGGCGTACCGCCACTGTTGGTCACGGTGATGGTGTAGGTCAGGGTATCGCCGGGCTGCGCCTGGTAGCCGGCGGGCGATGCTGCGCCATTGACCTGGGTCAGCGCCTTCGCGATGCTGAGCGCTGCAGCGGTGCTGACGGAAGTGAGCTTGCTGGTGCAATGCGATGCATCCGTGCAGGCGGCACCCGGCTGCGGTGCTGCTCCGCCGTTGTACGGATCGCCACCACCAGCGGCCGACGCGTGGTTGGTGACATCGCCCGTCGCACCACCGATGGCTGCAGCTGTCACGGTGACAGGCAGGTTGATCGTATCGCTGCTGCCGCCGGCAATGCTGGCCGCGCTGGTGCAGCCCACCTCCTGGCCGCTGACGGTGCAAACCCAGTTGCCGTAGGTGCCCGCTGCCGGGGTGATGCCCGCTGGCATGCTGTCACGCACGGTGATGGGGCCCACTGTGCCCACGCTGGCGTTGGTGTTGGCAACGGTCAACGTGTACTGGGCGCCTGCCTGGCCAACCACCCAGGGGCCGTTGTCGGTTTTGCTCAGCTGCAGGCTGGGCGTATCGACGGCCGTGGTGTTGGTGACCTTGCAGTTGTCCGTCGTGGGGCAAGTGGGGTCACCACCGCCTTGCACGCTCGCTGAGTTGCTCACGCTCGGTGCTGCGCTCGCCTGGGGGGTGACGGGCAGCACAAAGCTGATGCTCGATCCGGCCGCCAGGCTCGCGGCGCTCACGCAGTTCACTTGCTGGCCGGCTGCGGTGCAGCCTGCGGGCAAGGTGCCCAGGGTCATGCTCGATGGCACCAGGTCGGTCACCGTGATGGGCGCGTTGGTGGGCGCGGTACCGGTGTTGGTCACCGTCAAGGTGTAGCTCGAAGGGACACCGACCGACAGGCTACTGGCCGTTTTGGCCAGCGTGAGCTGGGGCGCATCCACTGCGGTGGTGGACTGGGGCTTGCAGCGTGCGGGCAGGTCAGCCGCAGCTGTGCCTGCTGCGCACAGCGGATCGCCGCCGCCGGTAGCGGTCGCCTGGTTGCTGACCGATTGGCCGTTGACTGCGTTTTGCGCCGTCACACTGATGGTGAAGCTGGTGCTGGCACCGCTGGCCAAGCCGGCCGCTGCCGTGCAGACCAGCGTTTGGCTGCCCGCTGGCGCTTGCGTGCAAGCGGCAGGAAGGCTGGCCGTATCGATGGTCAGGCCCGCCGGCATGGTGTCGGTCACCACCGCTGCCTCTGTGGTGGCAGCCGTGCCGGTGTTGCTCAAGGTCAGCACGTACTGGGCAGGCACACCGACGGTGAAGGCACCGACGGAGCTTTGCTTGGTCAAGCTCAGCTGCGGGGCGGTGACGGGGTTGTCGGTGGTGCCGCTGCAGTGCGCTTCAGCCGGGCAGCTGGGGTCGCCGGTGTTGGCATCGGCCTGCGCGGTGTTGACCAGGCTTTGGCCAATGGCACTGGGCTGGGGCGTCACGGGAATCGTGAAGCTGACCGCGCCGCCGGTGGCAATGCCAGCAGGCACCTGGCAAGTCACGGTCTGGCCTGCGGCCGTGCAGGCTGCAGGCAGGTTGCCGATGGCCAAGCCGGCCGGGATATCGTCGGTGATGGTGCCGGCCAAGGTGGGTGCCTGGCCGTTGTTGGTGGCTGTGATCACATACTGGCTGGCAACGCCCACGACAAACGGGCTGCTGAGGGTTTTGACGACATCCAGTCGGGGCGTGTTGACGCTGGTATTGACCGTGCTTTGGCAACCAGTCGTACAACTGGCGCCACCGCCGGAGACCGTCGCAGAATTGCTGACCAAAGCGGATGTGCCATTGGCCACGCTGACCGGTGCATTGATGACCGGGGCGTTGGAGCCTGGCAGCAGCACCGCATTGCTGGTACAGGCCAGTTGGCTGGAGGAGCTGGCACTGCAATCCCAGCCCGTTGCGGTAACAGGCAGGTTGATGCTTACACCGGCGGGCATCGTGTCATTGACGGTGATGGGGCCCACCGTGCTGCTGGTGCCGCTATTGCCCACCAGAATCGAGTAGGTGCCGGGCTGGCCGACCGCAAAGGCCGCAGGGGTCGCCGATTTCTGGATACGTAGCGCTGGCGCGCCGCTGTTGGTGTTGGTGGTGGTGCTCGTCTTCGCGCAAGGCAGCACGCTGCAGCCCACCCCGGCCGGGGGCGTGACCGAGGCGCTGTTAACGATGTCACCGGTGGCGCTCAGTTGCGCCACGCCGCTGACATTCACCGTCACGCTCTGGCCGCTGGCCAGGTTGACGCCGGTCAGGTTGATGGCGTTGCCGGTGCCGCTGCTGCTGGCCCCGCAGTTGGCCACCGGCGTGCAGCTCCAGCTGCTGACTGCCACATTGGCCGGCACATTGTCGGTCACCGTGACGCCATTGGCATCGCTGGGGCCGGCGTTGCTGACGACGATCTGGTAGTTGAGGGCTTGCCCGGGCAGATAGCTGCCACTGGGACTGGCCGATTTGGTGATGCCCAGATCGGCCTGCACGGCCACTGCCGTACTGGTGCTGGCGCAGCGTGGATCGCCGGCGCTGCAACTGCCGGGTTCCGGCGCATTGCCGCCGTTGGCCGGGTCTCCGCCGCCGCCCACGGTGGCACTGTTGGCCACACCGGGCACCGCGGCGGCGCCCACCGTCACCGGCAGGGCAATCGCAGAGACCGCGCCAACCGCAATCGGCGCGCTGCTGGTGCAGCTGACCGCCTGGCCGCTGACCGCACAGTTCCAGCCGCCGTAGGTGCCCGCAGTCGCAGAAATGCCTGCCGGCAGGCTGTCACGCACGGTCACCAGGCCCGAGGTGGGCGCCGTTCCGGTGTTGCTGACGCTCAATGTATAAAGCGCCCCGCTCTGCTGCACCGCCCAGGGCCCGTTGCTGGATTTCGCCAGGCCCAGCCGGGGCGCCGGTGTCACCGTGATGATGATGTTGGCATTCGCCGTCAGTCCAGCCGCATCGGTGATTTGGTACGGTACGGTGACCACCCCGGTGAAGCCAGCCGCTGGTACAAAGCCGTAGTCGCCCGCCGCGCTGACCGACAGCGTTCCGCCCGCCAGATTGCGCACACAGGGAAAGGCGGTGCAGGCAGCGCCGTTCAGACCGACCAAGGCCACATTGGTCCCGGTATCGTTGGCGAAGATCGAAGCCGTCCCGTTGACTGGCACATCCATCAAGGTGGTCTGGGTGTCGTCCGCTGCGAGCAGCAGCGAATTGGCCATCTGGCAACTGATGTTGGCAGCGGGATGGAGCACGCTGGCTGGCAGGGAAATGGTATTGCCTGTGCGGCTGCCCAACAGGCCGGTGTTGCCGGTGATGGCGCTGTTGGCATCGGTGCAGGAAGCCGTTGCCAGGCGCCAACCCGGTGGAGACGCCGGCAGCGTTTCCGCGATGCTGACCGGCAATGTGGGATTGGGAACGTAAGCGGGGGCGCTGGTAACGGGCGTGTTGACAGCCGTGGTCGTCAGCGACGCCGTGGGCGATGAAAGGTTGGTATGGGCAAACGCAAAATTGCCGGTTGCCCCGTAGCTCACTTTGCTTGTCGTGACGCAGGTCGGTATCGAGGCCAATCCATAACCTACCAGATCACCGTTGGCCAGGCCGGAGGTCGTCAGTGTCAGACTGGAGACGAGACTGCTGGAGTTACCGACAACGGCACCCGATTCTCTGACGGTCGGCGACGGGTTGCCTCGCGAGATCACACCCGTTGCGGGGTTGTAATTGAAGACATCATACGGCGCAGCACCACCGGCCGACATCGTCGACAAGGAGAAATGGCTGGGGCTGGCCCCGCCGGTCACGGCCAGAGTCATGCTCGGCGTATAAGTGGGTGTCGAGGCAATGCCGATGTCAAAAATGAACAGCGCTATGCGATTGGCAGGCACCGGAGGGGAAAACGTATAGCTGAGCACCGTGTTGCCGGTGGCTCGCAAAAAGGCCGGTGTCGTGACCGATCTCTCCAGGCCCCGGACATTTTGAAATGTCACGGTGCCGCCGTTGTTGAACGTGGAGGCGGTGCTCATCGTCACCGAAGCAGTGCTGTTATAGCCCACCAGTGGAAACGTCTGCCCCGAGGCAGCGCTGTTGCCGCCCAGGTCACAGGTCTGCGCCCGTGCAGACCATGCACAAACCAGCAATACCCATAGCACCAGCCATCTCGACCCTAAAGGCACATTAAAAACACCAATAGTTCTTTTCATCGGAAACCTCAAATGGTTAGAAGTCACTCACCGAAAAATCAAATGGCAGCGTGCCTCTGCACGCACATGCGGCATCAATTATTTAAAACATCTATCAATTTAAGTACTTTAATAATTAATGGGCATTATTAATATTCTAACCAGCCTGGCTCCAAATACAATTCATTTAATGGTCTTGTAGCAGGAATACTGCAAATGCTATGGAAAAATAGGTGTAAACCAGGGGATCGGCCGCATGCCTCATGGCATTTCGCGGCTGAAACTTGAAAAAGGTATTGACAAAATATACAAACGTATAGGTCGCGCGCAGCGCACTGAAAATACCTTCGCGGTATTCGGGCGCAGGCCAGGCATTAACGCCGGGCATTCACCATCGCTGCGCCCACTTTGCGCGGTATCGCCAGTTACAGGGCGTTGGCACCGGGTACCAAGCATCCTGTTCCACGGCTGCTTCTGTTGAGCGATGAGAGAACAGCATTTGTTGCCAGAACAAAAATCCACACCCGTCGGCAGGCATTTGGCGACAAACCGTAGGGAATCACGAACACCCTCTCCGTACGGTCCCATACGCCTTCATTGAAACGCCAACTGGACCGCGGTTCGCTCTAGGGAGCGCTGCCGATACAGGGCAAGCTTCGATAGTTTGCCGTTAAATCGTATCTAGAAGTAAATTTATTGAATAAAGGGCGCCATCGTTCAATTCCCAAACGCACCCTCACCAGTAATGAGCGTTGGTTTGCCTTCTGCGCCCCTCGAACGCCTACGACTACACAAGACATGCCCTACAAACCGGGATGGTCAGGAGCCATAAATTGGAATGACCGACCGAGCGGTCGACAACAGGAGCACACCGATGAGCACCAGGTATTTTGACAAGCAGGGACATGGCCGGGATGACCCCCATGGAGGATCTGACATCAGGCACTCGGACGGCGATAGTGGATATGCGGATCCCAGCCAGGGCCGACATGGCACCGCGACAAACGATAGCGGCGACGCCGAGCGCGGCAGCTTTGGGCCTTATACGTCCAGCCAGGCACAGGACCGCAGCTACCGGGAGCAAGGCTGGGGCGACAACCGGGGCTGGAATGCCGAGTATGAAAGGCGGGAGAACGGGGGGCGATTCTCAGCATCGCCGGACTGGCGCAGCGGGGCCGCTGATCCTTCCATCGCGCAGCCCGACGATGTCTATCCCCAATACGGCATGCGCCGCAGCTCCGGCGCGGGCAGCAGCGATGAAGGCAGCTTTTCCGGGAGCCGCCATCCATCTGGGGCCCACTCGGCCTACGGCCCAGGCCAGGACGCGCCAGGCCGGCAGTATTCCCAGCATGACCAGGATTATCACCAGTGGCGCCAGGAGCAGATCGCGAATCTGGACAGCGATTATGAAGCCTGGCGTGGTGAGCGTTATCAGACATTTTCCGATGACTTCAACCGCTGGCGCGGCAGCCGCAACCGCAGCAGCACCACCACCACAGACGCCACTGCTGTTTCCGACAATAAAAGCAAGCCCTCCCAGTAAATGACCTATCGCCGGCCCCGACAGCGCCGGCTTTTTTGAGCCACTGCCGACAGCGCCTGGGCTATGGCCATCCGAGCCCGCTCGCTACAAAATTCTCCGTGGTTATTTAAAAAATAAAACATGCTATTAACCCGCCGATTCAAATAAGGTACCGCAACGCCGGCCGGACCTTTTCGGGACCCGCCTCTTCAGGCGGCTTTATGCACTGGAATCGGCCTATCGCGCCTACTCCCTTCGCCATGCGCCAGGGAGTCTGCAAAATCCTCGCCCCATGCGAAGGACGCAGACCGGCATGGCGGGCAACGCGTCTCTTGCAGTTCATAGCCGGTCATTGACAACAGAGACCACCTGGCGATTACCTGAGGCCGCGCGGCCCGGGCAGGGAAATATGCAGAGGGGCCCTCGATGGCCATCGCCTGCCATCGGCTTATAGGGGCTGCGCACCTGACGTTATTGCAGATCGCCGACAACGCGCACGCCGTGCGCGCCATGGCAAGGCATCCATTGCCGGCCATTTCCCCGCGCCTGCGTTACACGTGCTTCCACCCCGCTTTTCACAGCGTTGGGAACTGCGCTACCATTTCTTCCGCACTAATTACAGGGCCTATCACCTTATTCATCCAACCACTGCTATGAGCTTGTACGACACGATTGAATCGGCTTTCCTCCAGGTCTTGAAAAGCGGGCGCACTCCTCACCGGCTCCATCTCACCGAGGCAGGCCTTCAAACGCTGATCAACGACCCAACGTTGGGAGCTTCCTGGACACCCAGCATCCCGGATTTCTGGGAACAACGGGTATTGGGGATGCCATTGCAAAAATCCTTGGCGCATAACGCCATCGAAGTGGACGGCGAACTCGTGCTGCTGGACAGGCAGCCTCCTTCTCCTAGCGCAAAGTGACTGAGGGCGGCTGTGCGGACAGCCCATCCCGCATGCCCGCAGGGAGTTGAGGAAGTTGAGGCAGTTGCGGCGCATTCGCCGCACTACGACCATGCGAGAACAGCGACTACACCGCGCAGGCCCCTTCGCGCCTAAGCTGGTCTTGCAGCCTTGACAGCTGCGTGTACCGATGAGGAGATAGCGATGACGAACCGACAGCAAGGATTCCAAAGCCCCAATGGCGAAAAGCCCGAGGATGAAGCCAAGATGCAGGACCAACTGAGGCTCCCCCCTGAACACCAGGAGCGCGAGCACCAGGACGGGGGCGATGCTGAACGCGAGCGCCAGCGCCAGCAGTCGCAGCAGTGATGGCTCGGCATTCCTCTTACTGTACGCCCGCTCATGCGGGCGTTTTTTTGCTCACCGTAGACCAGACACTGGCGGTAACCGGAACGGCTGCGATGGCTGCAATGGCAAAAGCACTACAGGCAGTCAGCTAAAACCTTTTGACATTCCTCAGACGAGGCCTACACTGCGCCCCCGCTTGAGCGCAGATGATGGAGCCATCGAAGAAAGGAGTTCGTCATGCAACACCAGCCATCATTTCCGATGCTGACCATGCCAACCCGACCCTTAGTCGCGCAGCGTGGTGAGAAGCAAAACCGCTATGTTCCCGCCGTGTCCACGGACATCAGCAAGACCTTCGAAAAATACCGCCGTCTGGCCGCCCTTCAGAACGCCAAGCAGTTGGCAACGTAGACGCGTTCGCAGACCTGCGCACTGCGCGATGCAGATGAAGCATTGGCGATGCGCAGTTTGGCCTGTAGCGCGCGGCCCTGAGATGTCCGTGCGCTGAACGTCTGCCTGAGGTTCTCCAACCTCCCATTCCGTTTCCTGCCGAGTTCATGCATTTCCCCTCCATCCGGTTCAAGTTGGCATGAACGGCTTCTCGCAAGCATCGGCTTTCTTATCGCAATGCGCTGACAATCCTCTGCGTTGTATGAAGCCCGCTGGCCCTGCCAGCGGGCTTTCGCGTTGCACACCGTGCTACACCGTATACATGACCATGTCCAGCCCGGGAGCCGCCTAGGTGACTCCTACGCCGTATACAGCCACCAGCTGACTCACAATTGTTCATATTGTGCGGACAATGGGTGACCGTCCTTACTGCCGCCATGGCCTGCGGAATTAGCACTCCCTGTTCTCCATGCCTTTGTAGCGATTCCCTCGTCCGGCCTCGCCGTACCTATTTGGAGAGCCCCTTGGATTCACCATTTCAACTGGCCCAGCAGATGGCGCAGCTCGACCTGGAGCAAAGGCAGGCGCTACTGATGATCGCCTCAGGCGCACCAATGGCCACGTGCCTGGATGCGCTGACCGAGGCCGTGGGGCGCCTGGCTCCGGGCACACGGGCCTGTGTGCTGCTGACCAACCATGACCGCAGCGAGATGGCCGGTGGCTATTCCTCGCATTTTCCGCCGTCTTTTTCGGAGTCGGTCCGGGGTCTGCCCATCGGCGAGGCCCTGATCGGCACCTGTGGCACCGCGATCTACGCCGGCGAGCCGGTCACCTGTGCCGACGTAGAGAATTCATCGCAATGGTCCCCCGCTTGGCGGCGGCTGTGCCTGGAAAACGGAATTCGCGCGTGCCACTCCCACCCGGCCCAAGGCCATGGCTCCAGGGCTGTCGGCTCTTTCTTTCTGTGTCTGGGCGAGGCACGCGAGCCCAATGCCTGGGAGCGCCGCGTGGCCGAATTCGGTGCGTTGGCGACCGTCATCGTCGTGGAGCGCGAACGCGCTGCGGCGCATCTGCGCAAGGAGCTCGATTCGCTGGCCCGCCTGCAGGCGCTGAGCGCCGAGCTGGTCGGGCCGGGCCAGTTCGAGCTGCTGCTGAAAAAGATTCTGGCGGCGGCGGCCGATATCTCGGGCACCGATAAAGGCAATATCCAGATATGGGATCCAGACAAACGCAGCCTGCGTATCGTCGTGCACCAGGGGTTGGGCGAGCGCCTCGTCGCACACTTTCTTGAAGATGGCTGGGATGCCAGTTGCGGTGAGGCAGCGCGGAATATACAGCGCCTGGTCGTTCCCGATGTGCTGGAACTCGAAGCGCTGCGCGGCACCGTCGGGCTGGAGATCGTCGTCGAGGATGGCATCCGGGCTATCCAGTGCACCCCTTTGCTGAGCCGCGATGGGCGGCTGCTGGGCATGCTCAACAACCATTACCGCCAGCCCGGGGGGCCTTCCCCCGATGCGCTGCGCTACATCGATCTGCTGGCGCGTCAGGCGGCCGAACTCATTGAGCGGCACCAAAGCGAATCGGAGTTGGCGAAGGAGCGCCAGCACAAGGACGAATTCTTGGCGATGCTGGCCCATGAGCTGCGCAACCCGCTGGCACCGATGCGCAACATGCTGGAGGTGCAGAGACGCTCGCGCGGCAACTGGCAGCAGGTGATGGAAGCCAATGAAGTCATGGAGCGCCAGCTCCAGCAGCTGGTGCGCCTGGTGGATGACCTGCTCGATGTCAACCGCATCAACCGCGGCAAGCTGGAGCTGCGCATGGAGAACGTCGCGGTGGAAGACGCCGTTCGGCAAGCCGTTGAAATGTGCCGCCCCGCGCTGGACGCACGGGGCCACCAACTGCAATTGACACTGCCCTCGCAACCCGTGGCGGTCAATGGCGACTCTGCCCGGTTGACGCAGATCCTGGGCAATTTGCTGACCAATGCAGCCAAATACACGGCCCCGGGCGGGCTCATCCAGTTGCAGGTGGAGAGCAGTGGTCCTCGCGTTCTGATCACCGTCCAGGACAACGGCTCGGGCATCCCCCAGGACCAACTCGACCATATCTTTGAAATGTTCAGCCAGGTGGACCGCAGCCTGGAGCGTTCACAGGGTGGGCTGGGCATAGGCCTGATGCTCGTCAAGCGGCTGGTGGAGATGCACGGAGGAAGCGTCCAGGCGCACAGTGAAGGCCTGGGCAGGGGAAGCCGCTTCTGCGTCGCTTTGCCGCAGGCTGAGCTGGAAACCCCGCCGCTGCCGCTGCCACTCGCTCCACGCGACAGCATCCCGCGCCGCGTGCTGATTGCCGACGACAATGCCGACGCAGCGATGTCGCTGGCCACGATACTCAAAATGGAAGGCCACCATGTGCAAACCGCCTGCAGTGGTGCCCAGGCGCTGAGCCAGGGCCAGGTCCTGCAGCCTGAAGTGGTGCTGCTGGACATTGGCATGCCCGACATGAATGGCCTGGAAGTCTGCCGCCGCATGCGCCAGCTGCCCTGGGGCCGGGCCATCACCATCATCGCGTTGACCGGTCTGGGCCAGCAAGAAGACAGGCGCCAGTCCGAGGAAGCAGGCTTTGACGCCCACCTGGTCAAGCCCGTCAACATCAAGCTGCTGACCGACATGCTCAGCACGTTGCCAATGCAAAAGCTGATGGCATCGTTTGGCACCGGCATGTGAGCCCCGTGTCAGCCCGTCCGGCAAAGCGGGCAGCAGACCTGCGCTGCTGCAATGCCGGACGCGGGGCAGTTGCCGCAGTCTGGGCCGGCACTGCCTATTGACCCTGGTTCTTTTTCATGCCCAGCGCATGTGCGCGGTGGGCCTGGAGGGCCGGCAAGGTCTTGGCGGCAAAGGCCCGCACCTGGGCATCATCTGCAGACCTGCTGGCCTTCTCGAAAAGCCCGATGTCGTGCGCATGGTCGTTCAACCCCACCTCATCGATAAAGGTCTGGTCGAAGCTTTTCGCTTGCGCCACATTGGCCAGGCGTTGGGTTTTGTCATTCGGCAGCGTTGTCGGTAAACGCACACCCTTGCTGCTGGCGAGTGCCTTGAGTTCCGCGTTGGCCGCTGTGTGGTCCTTGACCAGCGTAGAGCCGAACGACTGGACCGCCGAGCTGGTGCCCTTTTGCTGGGCCAGATGGCCTGCCTGGACTTCGTACAGACCACCGGCTGCGGCCTGCTGCAGGAAGGCCTCGTCCTGCTTGCTGACGTCGGCTTGCGCCGAGGCCGCCGATGCCAGACCGCAGAGAATCACTGAAAAACGGGTGATGGTTGTCATGGCTGCTCCTTTGAAATACACGGAAAGGGGAACGTCGGTTGCCTGGGATGGAATGGCCTGTGCGGTCTCAGTGGCCGCCACCACCGGCAGGCGCACTGTGGGTGGAGCCGTCGGGCACCGCACCGCTGCCCCCGGGCGCAGCCCCACCGGAGGCTGCGTTGTCGCTCGGCGCAGCGCTGGTGGCAGGCGGCGCGCTGGCCGCACCTGGGCCTGCGGCACCTGGGCCGGCCGCACCCGCACCCGCGCCACCGCTGGCGCCTCCAGCGCCGGAATCGGGCGCTTTCGGCGTCACGCCCAGGTCCGGGTCCTTGCCGGTGATCGTGGCGCCATGGCCCTGGGCATCCACCCGCGCGGCATTGCTGCCTCTTTCCGGGCTGCCGGCACCCGGGTAGGTCGCGCCCGGTCCGCCAGGCTCTGCAGGCGGTGGCGGCACCTTGGGGACGGGAAACGCGGAGTCTGCCTTGTCGCGGTCACAGGCGCTCAGCACCAGCATGCTGGCCAGGGCTAACGCCAGCCCCGGCAATACCCGCCGGGCCCGGCTGGGCGATTTGTCTGCATTCATCTCGGTCTCCTGGTTGCTGGGCTGTTGGCGGCTGCGGACACAAGGTCACCGCCGCTCAGCCCTGGATTGAAAAAGCGCATCCCGGTCATGCCTTGGGCAGCGAATCGGCCATCCAGGCCCGCATGCGCTCGAGCAGATCGACCCGGTGCGACGGCTTGCCGGACACCGCGAACGAATGGCTGCCTCCCGGATACAGCACCATCTCGGTTCTGGCCTGACCCAGGTAGGCCAGCTTCACATACAGCTCTTCGGTCTGCGAACGCGGGCAACGCTGGTCTTCCAGCCCCTGAATGAACAAGGTCGGTGCCGTCGCATGTTCGATCGAAAAGGTCGGCGACAGGCGGTAGACCGTGCGGCGGAAATCTTCCTGCGGCACGTCCATGGAATAGGTATCCGAGTAGTACCCGCTGTCCGACGTGCCGAAATGGGATTCGATATTGGCGACAGGCGCACTGACAACGGCGGCTTTCAAGCTGCTCTCATGCGCGATGCTGTAGGCCGCCATGAATCCGCCATAGGAGTTGCCGGTCACTGCCACATGCGCGTCCACCAGATCCTCCGCTTGGAGCTGACGGACAATATCCAGGTGCTGGGGCAGGTCCAGCTCGCCCCATTTGCCGCGCAGGCGCCCACAAAACGCTCTGCCGTAGCTGCTCGATCCCACCGCGTTCGCCGACACCACCGTCCAGCCCTGGGATGCCAGCATCTGCCAGTAAGCGTGCGATGCAAATGTCAGGTCCACATAGCTGGCAGGGCCGCCGTGAAAATCGAGCAGCAAGGGCCTGGTGGACGGAGCAAAACACCCCGATGCCTTGTCCGGACGCAATATCCAGGCATCCACAGACTCCTTGCCTCCGTTGCCATCGGGCACCTGAAAACGGCGGTATTCGGCCACCAGCGCGTGCCGGTCATTCCGCCAGTCGTTGAAATGGCTGATGGCGCGTTCCTGCGCATCGCCGGGCCCTTGGAAATAGACTTCCTGCGGATGCACCAGGTCTTCCCGCGTGTACGCCAGGCCATCGGCCTGAACCAGCGCGCCGACATGGAAATCTCCGCCCCGCAATATCCGGACCTCGCCCGCAGGTATGGCGATCGAGGCGGCGCACTGCAGACCGTTCTTGACCTGCACAAAGCCCAGTGAACGCGAATCCTTGGACCAGCACAGATCGCCGGCCAGCACCTCCAGCGATGCGGACCCGAGGCCACTGACCTTCTTGCTGTGCAGATCGATCAGCCACAGCCGGTTCTGGGCATCGCCGGCCTGCTCGGCCCCCATGAAGGCAATCCAGCGGCCATCGGGTGACCAGCTCGGCGAGGCGCTGTTGCTTTGCGCCACACTGAGGCGCTCGGACTGCGCAACCTGGCCGTCCTGCAAATGCAGCAACCAGATATCGGTGCAGTGGTATTCGTTGTCTGCCTCACGCGTCCTGGCAATGCAGATGCTGTTGCCGTCCGGGCTCCAGGCGGCCGCACGCACATCGTAGTCACCTGCAGTCAGCTGCGTGGCCTGGCCGCCGGGCACTGCCACCAAAAACAGGTGGTTGCGGGTATGCAGCGTGTAGTCCCTGCCATCCATCTTGTACGGCAGCCGCCAGCAGCGCTGCGGCGCATTCAGATCCGGGGCTGCCCGGTGGGCGCCGTCGCGTTGGCGCGCACCTTCGCGGCCCGCGTCGGGGTCCACGGTGACATTGCCCAGCGCCAGCAGTGCCTGGCCATCGGGGCGCCAGCGGATATCGTTGGCGCCACGGGCCAGGTTGGTGATCTGCCGGGCCTCACCGCCCTCACCCGGCATCAGGTACAGCTGCGCGGTGCCATCACGCCGGTCCGACAGAAACGCGATCTGCCGGCCGTCCGGAGACCAGCGCGCCGCCGTATTCTTGGACGGCTCAGCCGTCAACTTCCGCGGTGCTGCCCCCGGTTCGGTGGGAAGCAGCCATATATCGGAGAGATAATCATCTTTGTCCTTGTCCGCATATTGGACTGTGCACAGCACCTGGTTATCTTGGGACATATCCAAGCCGGAGATAACCTGGTCAAGAAAAACATCATCGGGCGTGAAAGCATCGGGCATGGGATAGAACCTGGAAGCGATGAGGTCATCAAAAAGCGGCTTGGTAATGGCTACCAAGCCGCAGGCTGCTTAGCGCTGCTGACTGCCTTTGTTGGCGTCGTTCCTGCTGCCTTCGCTCTTGTTGCCCTGCTGGTCTTGCTTGCGCTGGCTGCTGTCCTGGTTCTGCTGCTGCGCGCCGCCGCGTTGCTGCTCGGACTTGGCGTTGTTGTCCTGCTTCTGGTTCGTATCATTGCGATGTTGCTGGGTCATGATTCTCTCCTGGAGGAATTACCGAAAAGAGCTTCGGCACACCGATTAATGCAGGATCCATGCCATGGGAACACGTCGAGGGAAACGCCGTTGTGCCGGGCTTTACTCCCGCAGCGGAGAGAAAGATTTGCAGAAACAATTGCAGGCTTGCGCATGAAACCACCATGCCCCGGCAGTGCCTGCCCGCATCAGGGCGTCAATATCACCTTGCGGCAATGGTCCTGCTGCTTGTCGAAAATCTCATAGCCCTTGACGATATCGGCCAAGGCCATGCGGTGGGAAATGATCACCTCGGGATGCATCGCGCCGCTGAGGATATGGCCCAGCAGCTCCGGCAGGTACTTTTGCACATGGGTCTGGCCCATCTCGAAACACAGCCCCTTTTCAAACGCATCGCCGAACAGGAAGCCGTGGATGAACCCGGCATAGACCCCGGGAACGCTGACCACGCCGCCCCGGCGCGTGGCGGCAATGCACTGGCGCAGCGCCTTGCCGCTGGAGCCTTCGATCCTCAGGTTCGTCAGCAAGGTCTCGACCGCGCTGCCCTTGGCCTCAAAGCCCACGGCGTCGATCGTCGCGTCCACCCCCCGGCCCTTGGTCACTTCGAGGATGAAGTCGGCCGGATCGTCGATCTTGTCGAAATTGATCGGCGTGACACCATAGGTCTGCCGCGCGAAATCGAGGCGCTCATCGTTGTCGTCGACCATGAAGATCCGCTCCGCACCGAGAAAACGGGCACACAGCGCCGCCATCAGGCCCACCGGCCCGGCGCCAAAAATGGCCAGCGATGAGCCCGGGCTCACACGCGCGTTCAGCGCCGCCTGGTAACCGGTCGGCAAAATATCGGACAGAAACAGCACCTGCTCATCGCTGAGGGCCGCCGGTATCACGATGGGCCCGGTATTGGCCTTGGGCACCCGCGCATATTCCGCCTGGCCGCCGGAATAGCCGCCGTAGAGGTGGCTGTAGCCGAACATGCCCGCGCCCGGCCGGAGTTTTTTCTTGTTGAGAATCGCCCCCCGCCCGGGGTTGGTCTCTTCGCAGGCGGCAAACAAGGCCTTGTCACAGAAAAAGCACTCCCCACAGGCGATGACAAACGGCACCACCACGCGGTCGCCTCTCTGGACATGGCGCACTGCGGGCCCGACCTCCTGCACCACGCCCATGAATTCGTGGCCCAGGATGTCCCCGGACTCCATGTCCGGAATCTTGCCCCGGTAGATATGCAGGTCCGAGCCGCAGATCGCCGTGGCGGTGACCTGGATGATGATGTCCTCATCGTCCCGGAGGACCGGGTCGGGCATCGATTCGTAGCGCACATCCTTGGCAGCGTGGTAGGTCAAGGCTTTCATAGGGGGTTTCCTTCGGTGTCGAGGTTCTTGGGGGCCGGGGTTCAGCGGACGGGGGCAGGTACAGGGGTCCGTCCGGGAGCAGGTCGGTCAGGCGGTGCGCCGGGGGCACCGTTGGCCGCAGGGGCAGCAGGTGCCGTGGACGCATCCGGTATGCCATCGCGGTCTGGCTGGGGCACAGCCAGGCGCCCAGATGCGTCGTGGTCCGGGCGCGTGTCATGCCGCCTGTCGGCATCGGGAAGCGTCTGGCGGCTGCCATCGGGTTCCGGATCGGTGCTGCGGGGGGCCGGAACAGCGGGGCGCTCCGGCACCCGGCGCTCGGGCGTCCGGTCGATGATCGCGCCATGCGACGCATCCGCGTCGGGGGCCGCAGCAGCCGCTTGGGCATACCCCAGCGGTGGCAGCAGCGCCGCCGCCAGTCCCAGCACGGCAGCGAGGAAGGGTGCACGGTCATAAGAAGGGGTCATAGGGCTCTCCTGGGTGATGCAGGGCATATGCCCCGGCAGGGCATAGATCCTCGACATGCCACCGGCAATTGGCGTGCCTCGCCGCGAGGAGATGGGTTCTGCCTTCGTTTATGCCGCCGCAGGCCCGCAGGCACGGCATTTGCCCTGTGTGGGGAGCCGTCCGTTGCCGCAAGCCTCTTGTGGCATGCGGTACAGGCAGATGCCTAACAGGCCGAAGGCGCCGTCGCGCTCTGTGACCCGCTCGCGGGCCTGCTCTTCCCTCCCCCATGAAAAGGTGTTCCATGCCCAAAACCACTGATTCCGTGTCCAGCCCCAGCACCCAAGCCGCACCTGCGCGCAATACGGACAGCGGGCCGGCTGCCAGCGGGGCGGCCGATCTGCTGTCGCTCAAAGCAGCGCAAACCGAGGAACTGGCCGCAGCCCGCCCCTACAACCCCAACAAGGCGGGCGAGCACGGCTTCGACAGCGGCCTCAACCCGGCGCCCGGCGCACATGCCGATGCGCCATCCCGGCTGCCCACCGCCAGCACGCTGTCGGAGCTGGAAACCTCGGCCAAGACCGGCAGCATCGCGCCCGCTGGCACGAACGCGACCATCGGCACGCTCGACCGGGTGCGCGTGGACTCCGAGGGCCAGGTCCTGACCACCAACCAGGGGGTGCCGGTTGCCGACAACCAGAACTCGCTCAAATATGGCGAGCGAGGTCCAGCGCTGCTGGAGGACTTCATCCTGCGCGAGAAGATCACGCACTTCGACCACGAGCGCATTCCTGAGCGCATCGTCCATGCCCGAGGCTCTGGGGCCCATGGCTATTTCGAATGCTACGAGCCGCTGACCGACCTGACGCGCGCGGCGCCTTTTCAGAAGGCCGGCAAGGTCACCCCGGTCTTCGTGCGCTTTTCAACGGTGCAGGGTGAACGCGGCTCCAAGGACACGGCCCGCGATGTGCGAGGCTTTGCCGTCAAGTTCTATACCAACGAAGGCAACTGGGACCTGGTCGGCAACAACATGCCGGTGTTCTTCATCCAGGATGCGATGAAGTTTCCCGACCTGGTCCATGCCGTCAAGCCCGAGCCCCACCACCAGATGCCCCAGGCCGCCAGTGCGCACGACACGTTCTGGGACTTTGTGTCGCTGATGCCCGAGTCCACCCACATGCTGATGTGGCTGATGTCGGACCGGGCGATACCGCGCAGCTATGCGACGATGCAGGGCTTCGGGGTGCACACCTTCCGGCTGGTTAATACCGAAGGGCAGTCGGTGTTTGTCAAATTCCACTGGACGCCGATGGCCGGCACGCATTCCCTGGTGTGGGACGAAGCACTGAAGATCTCCGGCGCCGATCCCGACTACCACCGCCGCGATCTGTGGGAGCGCATCGAGGCCGGCGCCTACCCCGAGTACGAACTGGGCGTGCAGGTCTTCACCGAGGAAGAAGCCGATGGCTTCAGCTTCGACATCCTGGATGCCACCAAGATCATCCCGGAAGAGCTGGTGCCTGTGCGCCCCGTCGGGCGCATGGTGCTCAACCGCAACCCGGACAACTTCTTTGCCGAGACCGAACAGGTCGCGTTCTGCGCCGCCCATGTGATCCCCGGCATCGACTTCTCCAACGACCCGCTGTTGGCCGGCCGCATCCACTCCTATGTGGACACCCAGATATCTCGGCTGGGCGGCCCCAATTTCCATGAAATCCCGATCAATGCACCGGTCGTGCAGGTGCACAACAACCAGCGCGATGGCATGCACCGGCAGGCCATTGCGCGGGGCAAGGTCGCCTATGAGCCCAATTCGCTGGCCGGTGGCTGCCCGTTCCAGGCGGGCGCCGCGCAGGGCTTTGTCTCGGTGCCGGCGCGCATGCAGGCGCAGGAGGCCCAAGGCAAGGTGCGCGCCAAACCGGAGAAGTTTGCCGACCACTACACGCAGGCCAAGCTGTTCTTCGATAGCCAAAGCCCGGTCGAGCAGGCCCATATTGCTGCCGCCTTCCGTTTCGAGCTGAGCAAGGTGACGGTGCCCGCCATCCGCGAGCGCATGGTCTCGTCGCTGCGCAATGTCTCCGACGCGCTGGCCATGCAGGTCGCCCAGGGGTTGGGCATCGCGGCGCTGCCCGAGGCCATGCCGCTGGCGCTGGTGCAACCTGCCACGCCCGAGGTGTTGCAGTCGCCCGCGCTGTCGCTGGTCTCGCGCCCCGGCGAGATGCATATCCAGGGCCGCAAGGTCGCCATCCTGGTGGCGGACGGCTCCGATGGAGAGAGCGCCGTCGCATTGCACCAGGCGCTGTTTGCGCAGGGCGCGGTGCCCCGCTTTGTCGCGCCGCGCATCGGCCCGGTGGCAACCGCTGACGGCGTCGCGATCGATGCCGATGCATCGCTGGAAAACGAGCCGAGCTTTCTGTTCGACGCGCTGGCGCTGGCCAATGGGGATGCAGGGGTGCAGGCGCTGGCCGCCAATGGCTATACCGCCGAGTACATCCTGAACCAGTACCGCCATTGCAAGCCCATCCTGGTGATGCCCGATGCCTCGGCGCTGATGCAGATGGCCAAGATTCCGACGTCGCTGCCCAGCGGCGAGCAGGACCCTGGGGTGGTGATGGGTGCGACGGCCTCCGATTTCGAGGACTTCGTCAGCGCGATCACCCAGCATCGCCATTTCGAACGCGAGAGCGATCCACCGCGTGTGTAAGCGCCGGGCAGGCTGGCCGGCGGGCCCGGCCGGCCTGCGCCCTGCGCTGGCGCACGCCCGCCACAGAACCGGATATTCCGCTTCGACAGGCATTTTTGCAGGAGCACATGATGACTTATCTCCCTCTTGATGGCTATCCATCCGGCTTCCTGCCGTCCCGCGCGGCGCAGCCCGTACTCGTCGTGGGCGATGGCATGCTTGACCGCTACTGGGACGGCCAGGTGGACCGCATCTCCCCAGAGGCGCCGGTGCCGGTCCTGTCGATGCACCATGAGTGGCAACGCGCAGGGGGCGCGGCGAATGTGGCTGCCAATCTGGCGTCGCTCGGCAGTGTCTCCACCCTGGTCACCTGGCTGGGTGGCGATGCAGCGGGTGACCAGTTGAGCGGTCTCATTGAGGCGGCCGGTGTGACCCTGAAGGCCGTACGCAGCCCGCAGGCGACGACGACCCAGAAGATCCGGGCCGTCTGCAGCCACCACCAGCTGCTGCGCGTCGACATTGAGCAGCCCATTCCGCCGGACGCGCTGCAGGCGCTGTGCGCGCTGGTGGCCGAGCTGCTGCCGCAACACCCCTGGGTGGTGCTGAGCGATTACCACAAAGGCGTGCTGGCCCAGTGCGACCAGCTGCTGCAACAGGCCCGGCAACAGGGCTGCCAGGTGCTGGTGGACCCCAAGGGCAGCTGCTTTGACCAGTATGCCGGTGCCTGGCTGCTCAAACCCAATGAAAAGGAAGCGGCTGCCGTCACCGGCAGCTGGAGCGATGACACCGAGTTCGCCTCTCTGATGGAAGCGCTGCGGGCGCGGCTGCGCCTGGAGCATCTGCTCGTGACCCGGGGGAGCCGGGGCATGTCACTGTTCAGCGCCGGCCAGCCTGCGGTGCACATCGCGTCGGCAGCGCATGAGGTGTTCGATGTCAGCGGCGCGGGCGACACGGTGCTGGCCGCGCTGGCGGCCTGCCTGGCGGCAGGCGAGCCGTTGCACGATGCGGTGCGGGGCGCCAATGCCGCTGCTGGCCTCGCGGTAGCCAAGTTCGGTACCGCCGTAGTGACAGAAGCGGAGCTGCTGCAGGCGCGGGCCCAAACTGCCCGCAAGGCGCGGTTGCCGGCGCACTGACACCCCCCTACCGCCCGCGCAGCGCATGCCGTGGGCACCTGACAGTTGGATGGCATGGCATTCACGACGCGCAATGGCGCCGTGCCCACCCGACAGCAGCCACACTATCGGTCCGCTGCCTATGTAGCTATAAACAATCGTTATAGATTTTACGAATAAAAATACATAGCGCCACCGCAGCCGCCTGCCCCAGGGTCTTCGCCTGCCAGCACACCATGCGATAGCGCCTCCTGTAGCCAGCGTCAGTTGCGGGACAGGATTCTCCAGATTTCTCCTACAAGGCAAATAGCATCTTCACCTAAATTGACACTTTTTCACACAGTCTGTCGCCGCCTTCGGTGCCATCATGACAGTGTTGATTTGTCTGTGGGGGTCGTGGAGGAACGAGGGTTATGAAGCATGTATTGATCGTCGATGACGATACCGACTCGGCAGCCAGTATGCGGGCCTTGATCGCCGACGATGATTTTTCGGTCGCCGTGGCGCACAGCTTGCGCGACGCGCGGCGCCAGATGGCGCTGCAGCAACCGGCGCTGGTATTGCTGGACATCCAGCTGCCTGACGGCAGTGGTATGGACCTGCTCAAGGACGCCGACGTCGTCGGTGATGCGTTGGTGGTGCTGGTCACCGGCCATGCCAGCCTGGACACCTCGATCGCGGCCCTGCGCCATGGCGCTACCGATTACCTGGTCAAGCCGGTGCAGTTTCCCCGGTTGAAAAAAATTCTGGCGCAGCTGACCGCGTTGTCACCCGCGTCCCGCCCGCTGAGCGCCGAAGCGCGCGATGCGGCACTGGCGCCCACGATGACCGCGCAGGGCCAGTTTGGGCGGCTGTGGGGCCGCGCGCCTGTGATGCAGCGCATCTATGCGCAGATTGCCCGCGTGGCTCCCACGTCCATCACGGTCTTCATCACCGGAGAGAGTGGGACCGGCAAGGAGATGGCGGCGCAGACCCTGCATGACAGGAGTGCCCGCAGCGCCAAGCCGTTTGTCGCCGTCAATTGCGGCGCGATTTCTCCGAACCTGATGGAGAGTGAATTCTTCGGCCACGAAAAAGGCAGTTTCACCGGCGCCGACCGCCAGCACCAGGGCTTTTTTGAGCGCGCCGCCGGCGGCACCCTGTTTTTGGACGAAGTGACCGAAATGCCGCTGGACCTGCAGGTCAAGCTGCTGCGGGTGCTGGAGACCAGCACTTTCCATCGCGTCGGCTCGGCCCAGAGCCTGCAGGCCGATGTCCGTATCATTGCCGCCTCCAACCGCTGCCCTTTCGAAGCGGTCAAGGAAGGCCGGCTGCGCGAGGACCTGCTCTACCGCCTCAATGTGTTTCCGCTGCAGATGCCGCCGTTGCGCGAGCGGCTCAGCGATGTGCCCCTGCTTGCCGAGCATTTTCTGCGTGCCATCTCGGCCCAGGAAGGCGAGCCCAAGAAGCTCGGCGCAGCCGCCATCGCGCAGATCACCAGCTACCGCTGGCCGGGCAATGTGCGCGAGTTGCGCAATGCCATCCAGCGGGCCTATGTCATGGCCGAGGGCGGCGTCATTGACGAGGAATGGTTGCCCAAGACCGGAACCGGCGCGCCGCTGGCGGTGATGGACGTCCAGGAGCCGGCACAGATCCGCCCGCTGGCGGCAACCGCCGCCGCCGGGGACCCCGACACGCCGCAGCCGCCGGCAGCCGAGGCCACCTTGCAGCTTCCGGTAGGTATCTCGATGGCGACCGCCGAGCGCCAGCTGATCGAGGCGACGCTGAAGGAATGCCTCTACCAGAAGGAGCGCACGGCCGCCGTGCTGGGCATCAGTCTCAAGACCCTGTACAACCGCCTCAAGGGCTACACCAGCCCACAGTGAGCGCGCTGCACAGGGCGGGTGGCCTGTCCGCGTGGCCGGGTAACCGCCCCCTGGTCATGCGGTCACTTCCTCCAGCACCCGGCTCCAGTCGCTGGCAAAGCGTTCGATCGCAAAGCGCTCGCGCGCCAGCCGGCGGCCCTGGCTGCCCCACTCCGCCGCCAGGCCACGGTCAAGCAGCAGGAGCTGCATGGTCTCGACCAGGCGGTCGATCCGGTTGTCGATAAAGCCGTTCTTGCCACTGGTGATGACCGTGGCCAGCTCGGTGGTCGCCAGCCCGACGACCGGCAAGCCCATCATCATCGCCTCGATGACGGCCAAGCCCAGGCTGGTGTAGCGCACGGGATGGAAGAAGAAGCGGTGGCGCGCCATCAGCTCGGGCAAGGCCTGCTGCGCCACCTCGCCAGCGCCTCCCACGTCCTTGCTGCCTATGCCCACCAGACACAACGGCACCTGCGCTGCAGCCTGCTGCCATACATCCAGCCCCAACCGCCTGCCGCGCCGCCCGATGTTGTTGACCACCACCAGCCCCTGGGCCAGCTCGCCGCTCCAGACATGCTCGGCCAGCGGCTTGACGCCGTGCTCCACCACCCGGAAAGGCGTGACGCCGTTGTCCCACATCAGCGCATTGAAATGGGTCACATGGACCAGCAAAGCCTGCGGGTCCTGGCACCAGTGCAGCGTGTTGGTAGGGCTGTCCTGCGGCGGGTCATGCTCCAGCACGATGCGGGGCAGGCGCTGCTGCGCCGCGCTCAGCAGATGGCGGTCCGTCTCCCAGGCCTGTCTGGACTGGTACAGCACCACGTCGAACTCCATCGACTGGATCTGCGCCAGCGGCGCTTCATGGACATCCGGCCCCCAGGGCAAGCTGCCACTGCGGCCACTGTGGTGGGTGCTGCGCGCCGTATCGGTGACGAGCCAGAACGCGTGCGGCACCTGCGTCAGGTTGTAGAGATAGTTGCCGTGGACGTGCCAGGTCAGCACCCGCAGTTTTCTGCGCGGCTGCAGCAGTACGGGCACGGTCCGCTCAGCGGAGAGTTGCATGCTCATGGTGTTCCTTGTAAGGCCAGGCGGGCACTTGCGGTGCGCCTGACGAGGGGCCGGTGTGCCACCGGCCGGTGGTGAGCAGCTCCAGAGCGGCCTGCGCCACCGTATCGGCCGACAGCCCCCAGGCACAGGGATGGCCGATGGGACAGACCCGGTGCGCACAGGGCCGGCACTCAAGCGCATGGGCCAGCACCCGATGGCGGGAACGGTCCAGCGGCGCCCAGCGGCCGGTGTCACTGCCGCAGGCCGCCACGACGCTGGGCGTCTGCAGTGCAGCGGCGATATGGGAGACGCCGGTGTCATTGCAGACCAGCAGCGCGGCGCTGTCGATCAACACGCCCAGGGTCCACAGATCGGTCTGGCCGCAGAGGTTGGTGCACGGCGCACGCATCAGCGAGGCCACCGAGGCGACCAGCTCGCGCTCGGCCGCAGTGCCAGTCAGTACCACCGGCCAGCCCGCCTCGGCCAGGCGGTCGGCCACCTCGGCAAAATAGCCGGCCGGCCAGCGGCGCGACGGCAGTTGCGAGCCCACATGCACGATCACGTAGCGGCGGTTGCGCGGCACCAGCGCATGGGCGCGCTGGTAGTCTGCCGCGTGCAGCGGGAAATCCAGGTCGCTGCTGGTGGCGGGCAGGCCCAGGTGCCGGGTCAGCGCCAGCAGGCGCTGCAGCTCATGGCCCTGGACCGGCCAGCGCAAAAAAAGGGCTGCATCCGGGGCATCCGGCGCATCCCGCCCGCCCGGGCAGGCCCCCTCTTCGCAGAACCCGGCCAAGCGGCCGGCCTGCCACTGGGCCAGCATCGCATTGACGATGCCGCCCGAGCCGTGCAGTTGCAGCACCAGGTCAAAATGGCGCGCGCGCATGCGCTGCAGAAACCGCTCGCGCTGCTGCCGCGTGGGCTCAGCCACTTCGGGCAGACCGGGCCAACCGGCAAAGGGCTCAAAACGATCGATGCTGTCCAGCCGGTCGGCCAGCGCCTCGGCCCAGGGCAGCCCCACCAGGGTGATTTCCGCCTGCGGCCAAGCCGCGCGGACAGCACGCAATGCAGGGGTCGCCACCAGCATGTCCCCCAGCATCAGCGCCCGGAACACCGCCACCCGGCGTGGCGCCAGTGCGCCAGAGGCCGAGGTCATGCGGGCTCCAGAATGATGCGGACGACCTCTTCCCACGCCGTGCAGCGCGCCGAAGGCGCGCGCCCGGGTCCTGGCTTCCAGACGGTCTCCCCGCCGGAGTCGTAAAGGATGGTGCGGCAACCGGCGCCGCTGCCCGCTTCGACATCGTCCAAGGTATCTCCGATCATCCAGGAACGCGCCAGGTCGATGTCGTAGAGATCACCGGCCTCCTCGATCATGCCGGGCAGAGGTTTGCGGCACACACAGACCGGCGCCCCATCCGGGCTGGCCTGGTGGGGGCAGAACTGGAAACCACGCAGCTGCACACCGGCTTCCTCGCGCAGACGCCGGGCCAGCGCATCGCGCAGCACGAGCAGCTCTGCTTCCGAGAAATAGCCGCGGGCCACGCCGCTCTGGTTGGTCACCACCACCAGCTCATAGCCCTGCTGCGCCAAGTCGGCCATGGCCTGCAATGCCCCCGGGCGGAACTCCAGCAGCTCAGGGTTGACGTTGTAAGGCACGTTTTCGACCAGGGTGCCGTCCTTGTCGACAAAAATCGCGGGCTTGCGGCCGGTCATCGCTGCCACCCCGCATAGCCCCCCTGCCCCAGCGCGGGAGTTTGCCAGGGCGGCGCAGACAGCGCGTTCCAGGGGCCCGGCGATGCCGGGGCTGCAGCCCCCAGGCGCCCGCCGGCGGACGACAGGCGCTGGAACACAGCAGCGAGGTCGCGTGCAATCTGGCCCCAGGTGAAATGCTTGTGCACGCGCTGCATCCCGGCCAGCCCCATCGCCCGGGCCAGGCGCGGCTGCGCATGGAGCTTCTGCAGAGCCTGCGCCAGCGCCTGCGGTTGCTTGGGCTCGACGAGGTAGCCCGTCACCCCATCACAGACGGTATAGGCAATGCCGCCCACCTTGCTGCCGATCACCGGGGTGCCGCATGCCATCGCCTCCAGCGGCGTGATGCCGAACGGCTCGTACCAGGGCGTGGTGACGAATACATCGGCCGCCAGGTACCAGTCACGCAGCTCCTCACGATCGCGGCGGCCGGCAAAGCTCACCCGTTCGCTGATACCCAGCGAATGCGACAGGCCCATCAACCGGTGCAGCTCAGGGCAGGTCTCGGGGTCCGGAATGCGCTGCTCGCCACCGACCACCACCAGCCGGGCGGGCACTGTGCGCGGCAACAGCGCCAGTGCGCGGATCACGTTGTCAATGCCCTTGCGTGGCACCATGCGCCCCAGCTGCAGCACGATGAATTCATCCTGCACCAGTCCGAGCCGCGCCCTCGCCTCGCTGCGCGAGCCGGGACGGAACAGCTGGGTGTCGACCCCGCAGGCCACCGTGTCGATATGCGACGGCATTGCGCCATAGAGCCGGATCAGGTCGCTGCGGTCCTGCGGGCATTCGGCAATCAGCCGGTCCGAGCCATGGACCAGCGCCCGCTCGATGGTCTCGCGCTCATTCGGAAACCCGTCGGCCGCGCCCTGGTGTTCGCGCCGGACCAGCCCCAGCGCATGGAAGGTCGTCACCAACGGCGCACGCAGCGCACTGCGCAGGGCCATGCCCACCCAACCGGACATGAAAAAGTTCGCATGGATCGCGTCATAACGGCGGCGGGGCTCCAGCAAGCTGCGCGCTTGCTGCGCAAAATCAGGCATCCACTGCAGCAATTTTTCCTTGGGAATGTGGTGGGCAGGGCCTGCATCGATATGCAGCACCCGCACGCCAGGCGCCATCTCAACCTCGGCCGGCAGATGGGGGTCGTCGCGGCGCGTCAGCACATCCACCTGGTGGCCCATCTCCCCCAGGCAGCGGGCGACGCTGTCCACATAGACATTTTGGCCCCCGGCATCGGTGCTGCCGGTCAACGCAAGGGGCGAGGCATGCTCGCTGATCATTGCAATGTTCAAACGCTTGTCGTCATCCATCACTCGCTCCTTGCTGTTGGATCGCTGTACCGGTTCAAGACTTCACAGCCAGTACCCCGGCAATTTCCATACCCGTGGAGCGGTCCAGCGCAATCGCACGCAAGTGGGCAGCCACCATCAGCGAGCAGGCCTCGTCCCAGCTGGACAGGGCGCCACTGGCCGCGACCACCAGGCCGTCCAGCCAGACGCCGCCCCAGAGCAGGGAGTCGTCATGCGCCAAACGGTGGGGCTCCATCAGGATCAGCTGGCGGCCCCCCATGCGGTGGCGCCAGCACAGCCGCGCCTTGTCGCGGGCAAACTGGGCGTAGTCCGCATCCCAGTGCGCGCGCGGACCCACCGAATGCTCGTAGAGCACCGCTTCATAAAACGGGCAGCTGCCATGGGGGCGGCCGGGGTCGAGCACCACCAGATGCAGCACATGGCAGGCGCTGACGCCGGGGCACTGCAGCAGTTTCTCGATGGACGGCAGCGCCAGCGCAACGGCCGCGCGGGCCGCATCATGGTCTACAAAATGGCTATGGGGTTTCATGGCCGGTCTCGGGCAATCGGCATTCCTGCGGGCCACGCGCAGCGGCATCGGCACAGCATTTGCCCGGCCAGGGCCACCCCCCAGCGAAGGAATTCGTATGCAACCACCGCCACAGCGGCGAACCGCCGGCTCTCTGCGCTGCGGTGCAGCGCAGGTGCTGTTGCCCGTTCTGGTACTGCTGGTGCCCACCAGCCAAGCGCAGGTGGCGCAGCCCTCAGCCGAGGCGGCCAGCATGCAGCACTGGATTGTGCGGACCGGCGACCACCGCGCGCGCCCGTTCGTGATCGTCGACAAGCGCGAGGCCCGGCTGTGGATCTACGATGCGCGCGGCCAGTTGGTCGAGAGCACGGCGGTGCTGCTGGGAAGTGCCAGAGGTGATGCCTCAGTGCCCGGCATCGGCCAGCGCCCGCTCGGCCAGATTCGCGCTGATGAACGCACGACACCTGCCGGGCGCTTCTGGCTCGAGCCGGGACGCAATCTGGCGGGGGAAGACATCTTGTGGCTGGACTATGGTGCGGCCGTCTCGCTGCACCGGGTACGGCCCGGCGGACCGCAGGATCGCCGGCTGCCGCGGCTGATGACCCGCTCGGCCGCCGACAACCGTATCTCCTACGGCTGCATCAACGTGCCGATCGCCGTTTACAACCGCAGCCTGCACGCTGCATTTTCCAGCGGCGGTGGCTACGCCTATGTGCTGCCGGAGGTGCAAAGCTTGCGGCAGGCCTTTCCGTTCGTGCAGCCCTTGGCAGCGAGGGCTGCGGCTGCCAGGACGCAGGGGGGCGTGGGGGGCGCTCAGCCCCGGTCGGCGCGTGCAGGACGCGTGTTGCCCATGGCGCCATTGCCGCTGCTGCTGCCACCGGTGGCACCGCTGGCGTTGCCATTGGTGCCGCCGGTGCCGCCCGTGCCCGCGCCTCCGGTAGACTGACGGTCCGTTGCGGTACTGCCTGCACCGCTCGTGCCGCCTGCATTGGCGGGCGAACTCGGAGCGCCCGGACGGTTGGAGTAATCCCCTACCGGTGGCGTCGCTGTGCCGCTGCTGCCGGTGGCGCCGCTCGTGCTGCCGCTGGCGTTGCTGCCACCCTGGCCAGTAGCGTTGGCGCCGGATGACGCGGGCTGGGTCTGCTGGGCGTCGGCATTGCCGGACATGCCCGTCGAGGGCGTTTGCGCATGGCTGGCGGCCAGAGGCATGAGGATGCAGGCGGAGATGGCTACCAGGGCCGAGGTATGGAACGAGTGCATGGTGTGCTCCTGTGACTGTGGTGACGGTCAAAGGCGACCGCCTCCCGGTCCGGCAAGGTCCATGCCCAGCGGCCGTGGGACAAGGGCTTAAGTGGCTGCCCGCAGCGGGCTCAGCGCCTGGGGCAGCAGTACCCACAGCGCCACCCGTCCACCGGGCTCCTCGCGCAGCCGCGCATGCCCCCCTTCGAGCGTCACCACCTGGCCGAGCAACTGCATGCCGGCGTCGTCCGCTTGCTGGGCAGGCACCCATTGCGCATCAGGCCGGGGGCCCTCGCCCACCGCGCCTGGCGGCACCACACAGAGCATTTGCAAATGCAGGCCCACATAGGCGCCGGGCGGGATCGGCCAGCCTTCTGCAGTCTCCAGCTGGTGCACGCTCAGGCCGACACGGCTGCCAGGTTCCAGCTTGGGCCCGATGCCGGACAGCAGGCTCGCCATCGCCAGCTCCAGCGCATCTGGATCGATGCAGATCTGCAGGGCTGCAGGCGCGGCATGCAGGTCGAGGCTGGCACGTTTGCCCAGCGCCAGCGCCATCACATCCTGCAGGCTGGGCAACCAATGGCTGATGTCCATGGTCTGCCCCGGCCTACCCTGGCTGCTGCTGAGCCGGTAAAGGTGAAAGCCCAGCTTGCTCGCACAGTCGGCCGCCCGCAGCATGGCCTGCACCGGCATGTCCAGCCGGGGGTCCTGCGAGCGCCGCTCGATCAGGTAGGCGCTGTTGCTCATGATGCCCAGCTGGTTGTTCAGCTCATGGGAAAAGCGGTCGGCGACCTGGCGGTAAGCGGCTGCCCGCAATCCCGGGTCTACTGCCGTGGGCCGGCTGGCAGTTGCCGCCGCCCGCCAGCGCCAGCCCAGCAGCACGCCCAACGCCACGGCCAGCCACAGTGCCAGCCAGCCGGCCGCAGCGCGGCTGGATGTGCCTGCACCCCATCGGTCCACCAGTGCTATCGCCGCCGCCGCACCGGCAGCGGCGGCGACGACCAGCAGACAGACGAGCCCCGGTTTCAATGTGCTGTCCATGCCGTGTCCTGCCCGCTTTTGCCGCCGCAGTGGGTGCCGCTGCGGCTATCGCCCGTTCTTGCCGGGCCTGGCCCGCTGCTGTTGTGCATGTCTGTACCTCTTCCTAGCTTTGCTGCGCTGGCAGAAATTGCCGATGGAACCGCCATCAGACGGAAAGATTTTCTGCAAATACGGGCATCCGGATCTGCGCTGCGGGCCGTTTTCGCCGCAACCACCGCGCGGTCCCCACTGCCTCTGCAGTTTGCGCTCCCGGCGGCATGCAGGCCCGCCCCCACTGCGTCACTGGGCATGATCATTGCATTGACGGCTGTGTTTAGCTTCACCACAAGGAATGCACATGGGCTCCATGCTATTGCGCGCCGACACGCACCAGTCCCAGACCCTGTCACCACGGCTGCAGCGGGCGGTGCAGATGCTGCAGATGTCGTCGCTCGAATTTTCGGCGCTGCTGCGGCACAAGATCGACGAAAACCCGTTTCTCGAAGAGCCCGATGACAGCGAGGAACAGGAGCCCAGTGTGGTGCTGCATGATGCGGCGGCCGACGACCGGCTGATGTGGACCGCTGAGCCGGGCCTGGGCGCCCAGGTCAGTGCCGGGCTCGAGCCCTCGGCGATGGACCTGGCCGCCAGCCCGGTCAGCCTGGCCATGCACCTGCACAGCCAGCTCAACGTGATGCCATTGAATCCCAGAGACCTGTGTGCGGCGCGCGCCATTGTCGAGTCGCTGGACGATGACGGCTATCTTCGCACGCCGCTCGAGGACCTGCTGGCGCTGCTGCCCGCCAGCCCTGCACTCGAGATGGACGAGCTGCTGGTGGCACTGCGCCTCGTGCAGTCGCTGGAGCCCGCCGGCACGGCCGCCCGCAATGTTGGCGAATGCCTGGCGCTGCAGTGCGAGACGATTGCCGATCCGGAAGTACGCGCGCTGGCGCTGGCCTTGGTGCAGGACCATCTGCGCGCGCTGGCTTCCCATGATGTGGCCAAACTGTCCCGGCAGTTGAAAAAAGGCCGCTGTGACATCGAGCGGGCGATGGATGCCATCAAGCGCTTCAACCCGCACCCCGGCTGGGCCTATGGCGCCCAGCAGGTGGACTACATCGTGCCCGATGTGATTGTGCAGCGCAGCGGTGCGCACTGGCATGTGCAACTCAACCCCGCAGCGATGCCCCGGGTGCGGATGAACCGGGTCTATGAAAGCCTGTTCCAGCGCCACCGGCAACGCGGCCATGCCGATCTGGGCGAGCATCTGCAGGACGCCCGCTGGACCTTGCGCAACGTGGAGCAGCGCTGCGCGACGATCCTCGATGTTGCGCAGGCGCTGGTGCGGCGCCAGCACCGCTTTCTGGAGTTTGGCGCGATGGCGATGAAGCCGCTGATGCTGCGCGAAATTGCAACGGAGCTGGGCATCCATGAATCCACCGTCTCGCGTGTCACCAACAACAAGTACATCGCCACGCCCCAGGGCGTGTTCGAGCTCAAGCATTTTTTCTCGCGCCCGTTGCTGAGCGCCAGTGGCAAGACCTGTTCGGCCACCGCGATCCGCGAGGTGATTGCCGAGTTGATCGCTGCAGAAAACCCGTTGCAGCCGCTGTCGGATGCCGACATCACCCGCCAATTGGCCGCGCAAGGCCTGGTCGTAGCCCGCCGTACGGTGACCAAGTACCGGCAGCTGCTGCGGCTGGAGCCGGTGGAAAAGCGCCGGCGCCACAGCTGAAGCGGCAATAGGAATGGCAATGCCCCCGCCCATCACAGGCGGGGGCAGCGTTCAGACCGCGAAGCCGGGTTTACTTGCTAGTCTTGCCGCCGGACGCCGAGCCGCTCTGGCCGGTCGACAAGGTACCGCTGTCCTTGCCGCTGCTCGTGCTGCCACCGGCACTGCTGCCGGCGCCGGAGTCCGCACTGCCACTGGTGCCCGCGCTGGAGCCGCCACCGGTGCTGGCGCTGGTGTTGCCCGCGGTGCTGCCGCTGCCGGTACTGCCACCCCGTTGGCCGCCCTGGCCTGCGCGCTGGCTGCGCCACTGGGAGAACTCATCGGAGAACTTCTTGTAGCGGTCGTTGCGCCAGGAGCGGTAATCCTCGTCGAGGGCGTGGAGTTGCTCATCGCGCCACTGGTGGTAGTCGGGGTCGTAGTGCTCTTGCTGGTGGCGCCCACCTTGCTGTCCCTGGCGGGAGTAGGTCTGCCCGCCCTGACCCTGGCTGTCGTAGCTGCGGCCAAAGTCCTGCGGGCCGCCGCCGGGAAAACCGCCCTGGTAGCTGCCCTGCGAGCCCCCTTGGTAGCCGCCCTGCGAGCCCTGGTAGTTCCCCTGGTAGCCACCCTGGCCCTGGCCACCCTGGCGCCCGCCGCGTGAGAAGTCCTGGTCGTCATAGAAGCCACGCTGGCCGGAGCTGGAGCCATAGCCTTGCGAATAGCCACCGCCGCCCGTATTGCCCTGGTAGCCCCCGCCCCAGGCCTCGCCGCCTTGACCGCGCCCTGGCTGGCCGCGCTCCTGCGGACCGCGTCCATAGCCACGGTCATAGTCGTCCTGGTAGCCGCCCGAAGCGCCGCGTCCATAGCCGCCCTCACCGCCGTAGCTGCCGCCTTGCTGCTCGCCCCGGTAGCCGCCTTGCTGTTCGCCCCGGTAGCCGCCTTGCTGCTCGTTCTGGTAGCCGCCTTGCTGTTGCTCGGACCGCCAGTCACCCTGGCCGCTGCCACCGGATGGGCGGCGGTAGTCTTCTTGGCTGCGCCCACCGCCTTGCTGCCGGTCTTCCATGTCCTGCTGCATCTGGCGGCGTGCACTTTGGCGGCCGTTGTCGTCATGCTGTGTCATTGCTGAGTCCTTTCATGTGACATCAGGCCTCGGAGCGGGCCTGCCTGGTTCATCGGGCAATCCGCGTGCCTGAGTGGTCCCGGTGAGCTGGGCCAGCATCGGCACCAGCGCGGTAGCCAGCGCCGCCTTGGGCAGATGCGTCTGAAAGCCGGACATCAGCGCCACCAGCCGTTCGCTGGGTAGATCTGCGCCGGTCAGGGCCACGGCGAACATGCGCTGCTCCAGCGGCAGGCCGCGCTCCTCCTCCAACGCCCGAATTTGCCGCAATACCTGCCGTCCATCCTCCTCGCCCAACGATATATCGCAGAGCAGTGCCTGCGGCCAAGGCGCGCCATTCGCCCCACCCCGGCTTTGCAGCCAGCCGAGCGCTTGCGCGCCATCGGCAAACAACGCGGCTTCCGCGCCCTCCTGGCCGAGCAGTTGCGCCAGTGATGCGCGGGCACTGCCGCTGTCATCGACGACCATCACCTGCAGCGCCGCCAGGCGCTGGCCGGGCTGCTGCTGCGCCTGGGGCGTGGCATCGGGGGCTTCCTCCGGCGCCCGCAGCGGCAGCTCGACCAGGTAACGCGCGCCACGCAGCGCCGTGGGCAGCTGTATCTCGAAGCGCCCGCCCTGGCGCTCAAGGGCCGAGGCCAGCACCAGCGGGTCCAGCCTGGCCTGCCCGGGGGGCGGGGTTTGGGACGGCGCTGGCGCGCGGTGGCTGCTGTCGCTCAACAGGATGCGCGCACGCGCCTGGGCACGCTCCAGCCGGATTTCGATACGCCCGCCCGGCGGGCTCGCCTGGATGGCATGCAGCGCGATGTCGGTCAGGGCCTGCGACAGCACCGCCGGGTCGCCGCTGACATACAGCGGCTCGGACGCCAGATGGGTGTACAGCTGCACCCCGCGGGCGTCGAGCGGAGCGCGAATGCCATCGACGACATTGGCCAGCAGCACCGCCAGCTGGAGCGACTGGCGCAGCAGGCGCCGCTCAGCCCGGTCGAATTCCTGCTTTTGCAGCTGCAGCTCCCACAGCTGCGCATACAGGCCGCGCTGCGCCAGCAGCTCGTCGTGGCGCCCCTGCTCGACGATGCGGCCCTTGTCCAGCACCAGGATCTGGTCGGCATCGACGATGGTCGAGAGCCGGTGCGCGATCACCAGCGTGGTGCGCTGCGCCGAGAGCCGGTCCAGCTGTACCTGGATGGCCTTTTCCGAGCGGGTGTCGAGCGCCGAGGTTGCCTCGTCCAGGATCATGACCGGCGCATTTTTCAGGAACGCCCGCGCAATCGCGATGCGCTGCTTTTCGCCGCCCGAGAGTTTCATGCCCCGCTCGCCTACCGGCGTGTCGTACTGCTGCGGCAGCGTGCGGATCAGCGCATCGATCTGGGCCGCCTGTGCGGCCTGGACGATATCGGCCATGCCCGCGCCCGGGCGGCCATAGGCGATGTTGTAGGCCACGCTGTCGTTGAACAGGCTGCTGTCCTGCGGAACAATGCCGACGGCCTGGCGCAGACTCGCCAAGGTGGCCGTGCGGATATCGGTGCCATCGACCAGCACCCTGCCCTGCTGCGGATCGTAGACACGCAGCAGCAGCCGTGCCAGCGTGGATTTGCCCGAGCCGCTGCCGCCGACCACCGCCAAGGTCTGCCCTGCAGCGATGCGAAAGCTCACATCCCAGAGCACCTGCCGGCCGGGTTCATAGGAGAAATCCACATGCTCAAACACCACCTCGCCATGCGAGACCGGCAGTGGCTGCGCCTGGGGACTGTCTTGCACCTCGGGCGGCCAGGCCAGCAATTGCCGCAAGGTCTCCAGATGGGTTTGCGCGTCTCTCGCCTCGCGGAACAGAAAGCCCAGCGCATTGAGCGGCAGGCAGATCTGGATCACATAGGCATTGAGCAGCACCAGGTCGCCCACCGTGATGTGCCCCTGCAGCGCCTGCAGCCCGGCAAACACCATGACCGCGCCGACACCGGCGGCGATGATCGCGCCCTGGCCCAGGTGCAGGGCCGACAGCGCCTTCTGGCTCTCGACGCTTTGCGCCACCCACTGCAGCCGCGCGCTCCCGTAGCGTGCCACTTCCTGCGCTTCATGCGCATGGTTGCGCACGGCCTCCTGGTTCACCAGGCTGTCCAGCAGCAGGCCGCTGGCCCGGGAGTCCATCGCATTGACCTGGCGCTGGCGCGCCACGCGGCGCCGCGTCATGACTGCGGTGTAGGCCGCATACGCGACAAAGGTGGCGCCAATGATCGCGGTGAACCAGGCGCTGTAGGCCATCGCCAGAATCGCCACCACCGCAGCGATCTCCACCACCGTAGGCAGCAAGGTGAACAGCGCCGCCGCCAGCAAGAAACCGGCCGCTGCCGTGCCCCGCTCCACATCGCGGATCAGCGCGCCAGTCTGCATCTGCAGGTGAAAGCGCGGCCCCATGCGGTGCAGATGCGCCAGCGCGCGCTGCGCAAAATCGGCCACCGTCACCAGCGTGACCCGCGCAAAGCACAGGTCACGCAGCTCGGTAAACAAGGTGCTGCAAAAGCGCAGCAGCGCGTAGCCGGCCAGCAGCAGCAATGGCAGCACCAGCACATGGCCGCCGCCGGGCAACAACGGCGAGGTGCCGGGCACCACGTCGCTGACCAGGCTGCCCGGGGTGCTGAACAGGTCGATGATCTTCTTGAACACCAGCGGCACCGCCACGCTGGCGAGCTTGGCCAGCACCAGCAGCAGCACGGCCAGCACGGTACGCCCCCGAAAACGCCAGGCGGCCTGCCACAGCTGCGCCGCCAGCGCCCAGCGCTGCGGCCGCGGCGCCTCAGCGGCAGCAGCCGGGCCTGGCGTTGCTGCCTCAACCATGTGCCGCCTCCAGGCGCGGCACGTGCTCGGCGAAAGCCGCCGCCAGCTCGCTGGACAGCTGCTCGCGGCTGGTCGATTCGGGCCAGTACCAGGCGCTCAGCTCCCACTGCGGGCTGCCGCCGGGGTTGCGCAGCAGCAGCGCGGGCGCAGGCTCGGCCAGCACCTTTGCATGGGCGCTTGCCACCTGGCGCCACAGTTGCAGCAGTGCAGCCCGGTCCGTGGCCGGCGGCACACCGGCACTCAGCCGCAGGCGTACCGGCTCGCCCAGGTACGCGGCATTGCTGACATTCTCGACAATGAAGCGCTGGTTCGGTATCAGCACCGCGATGTTGTCCGCCGTGACAATCGTCGTGCGCCGGGCCGATATCTCGCGCACTACGCCCTCGACGGCGCCTACTTCGACCCGGTCGCCGACCTTGATCGGGCGCTCCAGCATCACGATCAGCCCGCTGATGAAGTTGCTGACGATGTTCTGCAGACCAAAACCCACGCCGACACCCACGGCCCCGGCGACAACACCCAGCGCCGACAGCTTGATGCCGACGTTCTGCAGGATCAGCACCATGCCCAGCACCAGCACCAGGTAGCGCAGCACCGACGCAATCGCGATGCGGGTGCCCTCGTCCACATGCCAGCGCTGCGGCATATGGCGCACCAGCCAGCGCTGCATCGCGCCGGCAAACCATACCAGCAGGGTGACCAGCAGCAGCAGTTTGGCAAGGGTGCCGACGGTGACCCGGAGGTCGCCCATCTGCACCAGCACAAAGCCGAAGATCCTGGAAAGCCAGGCCGATTGGGAAGTCAGGGTGTCCAAGAGCATGCCAACCGGGGGCAAGCGGCGTACCTGCCAGCCACGCCGCGCCGGGGGTGCTGGACGATGCTGCGGCAGCATTTACCGATGGCATGACAGCGTTGCGGCATCGCTTACCCGCAGCCCACCCGGCGCTGCGGCAGCGGTGGGCAGCGTGCGGGCATGGCGATTGCCCCGGGATGGGAAGACTATCAATGGGAACCCAACATGCATGCTTTGCACAACAAGATTGCGCTGGTCACCGGAGCGGCCAGCGGCCTGGGCGCTGCCATCGCCAAGCAGCTGGTGGGCGCTGGTGCCCGCGTTGCGCTGGCCGACCTGCCCTCGGGCCAGGGCGGCAAAGTCGGCAAGGTGGCGCTGTGCTCCGACGGCTGGGGCACCGCAACGATGTCCTTGCACTTTGATGTCAGCAAGCCCGCCGAAGTGGCCGAGGCCATGGCCGCGTTGCAGGCGCAATGGGGCGGCCTCGATATCCTGGTGAACAACGCCGGCACCGACCATACGGCATCGATTGACGAGATCGGCGAGCAGGAATGGCGCCGCGTGGTGGACACCAACCTCTACGGGCCGTTTTTGCTGACCAAGGCGGCGCTGCCGCTGCTGCGCCAATCGGACGCGGGCCGGGGCGGGCACATCGTCAACGTCGCGTCGACAGCCTCCTTGCGGGCCTGGCCCAATGCCAGTGCCTACCACGCCAGCAAATGGGGCCTGCGGGGCCTGAGTGAAGCGATGCATACCGAGCTGCGCGCGCTGGGCATCCGGGTGACCACGCTGTTTGCTGGCGGCATGCGCACCCCTTTTCTCCTGGAGCGCTTTCCGGATATCGACCAGACGCTGCTGCAGGACCCGGACAACGTGGCCAGCATGGTGCAGTTTCTGCTGGGCATGCCGCGCGGCTCGGTCGTGGCCGAAGTGATGGTGCTGCCCGACCAGGAGACCTCATGGCCATGAACAGCCGCTGGGCCCAGGCCCGCAACATCCTGGCGGTGCGCCTGGACAACATGGGCGATGTGCTGATGACCTCGCCGGCACTGCGTGCGCTGCACAGCGGCCACCCCCAGGCACGCGTCACCTTGCTGACCTCGGCCGCCGGCGCGCAGGCGGCCCGCCGCATCAAGGCGGTCGACCGGACCCTCATCTATGACGCGCCCTGGTCTGGCGGTCCTGGCAGCCAGAGCCGTTCGGCGCAGACCGATCTGCGCCTGATCGAGACCTTGGCCCGGCACCAGTTCGATGCGGCCGTGGTGTTCACGGTCTGTACGCAAAGCGCGCTGCCGGCCGCGCTGACCTGCAGGCTCGCGGGCATTCCGCTGCGGCTGGCCCATGCGCGTGAGAACCCCTATGCGCTGCTGAGCGACTGGGTGCCGGAGACCGACACGGCGATCGCCGTGGCACGCCATGAGGTGCAACGGCAGTTGGACCTGGTGCGCCATGTGGGCTTCGAGACCCGCGACGAGCGCCTGCAGCTGCAGTACAGCGCGCAGGATGTGCAGCGCATGCGCGAGACGATGGCCGCCTTTGGCGGCGATGCCAGCCGCCCCTATCTGGTGGTGCACCCCGGTGCCAGCGCCGCATCCCGGCGCTATCCGGCGGCGGCCTTTGGGCGTGCAGCTGCGCAGTTGCAGGCACACACGGGCATGCAGATCATCTTCAGCGGCGCGCGTGATGAGATCGGCCTGGCCCTCGAGGCCACGGCCCAGATGCCGCAGATGCCGGTCAACCTGATGGGCCATCTGAGCCTGGGTGAGCTGGCCGCGCTGATTGCCGGTGCGCGCGCCCTGGTCTGCAACAACACCGGGCCGGCGCACATCGCAGCGGCGCTGCAGACGCCGGTGGTCGTGCTCTATGCGTTGACCAACCCGCAGCACACGCCATGGCAGTCTCCCTCGCGAGTGCTGAGCCACGACGTGCCTTGCAGGAACTGCCTCAAAAGCCTGTGCCCGCAGCTGCACCACCACTGCCTGGAGCTGATCGAGCCGGAACGCGTGGTGCACGCCGTACTCGACCTGCTGGGACTGCCGGTGCCAGCGCCATCGCCTTCAGTGGCGCAGCCGTTGCCCTCGCGCGCCCATGCACCCCTGATCACCACCCCGATGCCAGCGCTGCTGCGCGGCATTCCCTGACCACCACAGGCCTCCCATCCTATGTACACCGACAAAATCTGCCCCCGCCCCGATATGCCGCAGCGTGCCCGGGCGCTGCCCCGCCCGCTGGTGTTCACCAATGGCGTGTTCGACCTGCTGCACCTGGGCCATGTCGAATGCCTGGAAGCGGCGCAGCAGCAGGGCGCGTCGCTGGTGGTCGGCATCAATACCGACCGTTCGGTCCAGATGCTGGCCAAGGGCCCCGGCCGGCCGCTGAACCCGGAAGCCGAGCGTGCCGCACTGATTGCCGCGCTGGAGTGCGTGTCACTGGTGGTGCTGTTTGACGAAAAAACCCCGCTGGCCCTGATCGAAGCGCTGCGGCCAGACATCTACGTCAAGGGCGGCGACTACCACGAAAGCACCTTGCAGGAAGCGCGCCTGATGGAGCAATGGGGCGGCATCACCGCCATCCTCGACTACCTGCCCGGCCACTCGACCACCGCGCTGATACGCCGCGCCCACCATATCCAAACCATGGGGATTTCCACATGAGAGCCTTCAAGAACCTGCCCCTCCCGCCGCTTCCGCTCAGCGCCGAAGAGCCGCGCTCCTATGCCGTGGCACTGCGTGAGCACCTGAGCCTGTTTGACACCTTGGACAGCCTGCAGGCCGACGTGCAGAACGCCGCCGCGATGGTGGTGCGCACCCTGAGCAGCGGCGGCAAGCTGATGCTCTGCGGCAATGGCGGATCGGCCGCCGACAGCCAGCACATTGCCGCCGAGCTGACCGGCCGCTTTGTGCAGGACCGCCGTCCCCTGGCGGCCATCGCGCTGACCACCGACAGCTCGGCGCTGACCTGTATTGGCAACGACTACGATTTCAGCGAGGTGTTCTCCCGCCAGGTCATCGGCCTGGGGCGCCCCGGTGACTGCCTGTTGGCCATCTCCACCTCGGGTACTTCGGCGAATGTCGTCAAGGCGGTCGAGGCCGCCCAGCGTCTGCAGATCAGCACCGTCGCGCTGTCCGGCCGCGACGGCGGGCGCCTGCGCAGCCTGTGCGATGCGGCGATCGTCGTGCCTTCCGCGACCACGGCCCGCATTCAGGAAGCGCATATCTTTGTCGGCCACGCGCTGTGCGCGCTCATTGAAGAGGGCCTGTACAAAAACGGCCAACTCAGCACCACCGCGCCGCTGCACTGAACCGGGGCACCGGGCGGCGCCTTACCGGGGAGCGCCCAGCGGGCTCCCGCAATGCCGCTCGGTGTAGCCGTCGGGGTTGTCGCGCTGCCAGCGCCAGCTGTCCACACACATGTCGTGCAGGCTGCGGCTGGCACGCCAGCCCAGCAACTGCCTGGCGCGCGTTGCGTCGGCAAAGTAGGCCGGCACATCGCCCGGCCGCCGCGCCTCGATCCGGAACGGAATGCGCAGGCCGTTGGCGGCTTCAAAGGCACGCACCATCTCCAGCACCGAATAGCCCCGGCCGGTGCCCAGGTTGACGGTGACCATCCCCCCTTGGCGCTCGCCACGCAGGTACTGCAACGCAGCCATATGGCCCTCCACCAGGTCCATCACATGGAGGTAGTCGCGCACACAGGTGCCATCGGCCGTGGGGTAATCTGCCCCAAAGATGGACAGCTGGGCGCGGCGCCCACTGGCGACCTGGCTGATGAACGGCATCAGGTTGTTGGGAACGCCGATCGGGTGCTCCCCCAGCCGCCCGCTGGCATGCGCGCCGACCGGGTTGAAATAGCGCAGGCAGGCGATACGCCAGTCCGGCGACGCCGCCTGCAGATCGGCCAGGCAGCGCTCCACCATCCATTTGCTGCTCGCATAGGGGTTCTGCGTGCTGCCGCAGGGGGCCGATTCGGTCAGTGGCAGGTGCTCGGGCAGCGGCGCGCCGTAGACGGTGGCCGACGACGAAAACACCAGGGTCTGCACGCCCTGAGCCTGCATCGCTTCCAGCAGCTGCAAGCTCCCGACGACATTGTTGGCGTAATAGTGCACCGGCAGCGCCACCGAGGCGCCTGCGGCCTTCAGTCCGGCAAAATGCAGCACCGCATCTACCTTGTGTGGGCCCGTCAACGCCTGCTGCAATGCGCTGCCATCGCGCACGTCGCCGACCACCAGGCGCAATTTGCGCCCTGCCATCTGCTGCACGCGGCGCAGCGCCTCTGGGGCGCTGTTGCAGAGGTTGTCGATGACCGTGACGTCATCGCCGTGTTCGAGGAGGCGCAGGCACATATGCGATCCGATATAGCCTGCGCCGCCAGTCACCAGCAGGTGCATGCGCGCTCTCCGTGGGCCTCGCTCCCCAGGATGGAGGTCAGCGCACCCGCAGCACGGCAGGTGCCCCTGACATGGAGCGGTACCAGCCCCGGCGGCAATCGCCATGCCTGCATGGGCATGGCGGGGCGGTGTGGCGTGGGCGCTGTGCCTTGCACCGCAGCCGCGCCCGGGTCCGCGCGGCCTCGTCAGCGGTTGCTGCGTCAGCGTTTGCGGCGTCAGCGTTCGCTGCGCGCGGACGGGATTTTTTGCACCGTGATCTGGCCATCGGCCTCCAGAAACATCGACTGCACCTGGTCCATCTCGCAGTCGCATGCCCGCAAGGCGGTGTTGATCTCGTTGCGGGAGACGCGGTGGCGCTTTCTGACGGCGTCGAACAGCACCCCGTCGCGGCCCAGCAGCACCGCCTCTCCCTCCAAAATGCGCTCGGCCGCGCCGAAGTGGGTCGTCACCAAGGCCACCAGGGCATTGACCAGCAGCAGCACTGCGCAGACGATCAGCCCGCCCCACAGCGACTGGTCCTTGCCGACCATCGAGGGCCCCGCCGCCTCGCTCAGCAGCATCACCACCAGCAGATCAAACGGCGTGAACTGGCCGACCGTACGCTTGCCGCTCATCCGCATCAGCAGCAGCAACACGACATAGACCACCGCCCCTCTGGCGATGAGCTCCCACACATCCAGATCCATTTCGAACATGAACACCTCTTGGGACGTTTCAGCGGCCTTTGGCCGTGGAGCAGCCAAACGCGGTTTTCAGCTGCGCGAGTGCGGCGCACTTGCGCTCGGCCGTCACGCTGGCGGTGCAGTCGGACGGCACCGCCACCTGGTAGCCCAGCATGCAGGCATCGGTCGCCGTCGTGAACACGCACATATCGGTGATGAAGCCGACGACGACGACCTTCTTGACCCCCATCTTGGACAGCAGATGCTGCAAAGGGGTGGAATGGAAGCCTGAATGCTGGGGTTTGAGAACGCGCAGGTCCTGCGCGTGCGGTGCCAGCATTTGCGCAACATCGCCGCGCAGCCCCGGCAACGCCTGGCAGTTGCCCAGCACATCGCTGAACTCACTGTGCCAGGTGCCGTAGTTGTCGTTGGCATAGACGGCGATGGCCCCGCGCTGGCGCATGCGGCGCTTGAGCTGCGCGATGGCGCGTGCTGCCTCCAGAATGTCCGGCAGCATGCGGTCGGCTCCCGGAAACTGGAACGGGTTGATCACATCCACCAACAGCATCGCCACCTGGCTGCGAGGCAGCCGCGTGGGCTGCAAGGACGGCTGGGCAGGCATGGGCAGACGCCCCTCTTCAGAGCATGCGCTCGCGCTGCTGCTCGGCCCGGGAGGCACCGATGGCCGTCTCGACGTTCTTCACTTCTTCAGGCGGCGGCAGCACCGCTGGCATGCCCATGCGCGCGATCGACAGCTCACGGCACCAGCCCTGGGTGTGGTAGAGGTGGTGGTCCTCGTCCTTCTCCACCTGGCTATGTGCCTCCTTCAATGCCTTGGCCGTGTCGCCCTTGGCCACGTCTGCCACCTTGCCAAGCAGCTCCCAGTTGGCATGGTCCTTGGTTTCGGCATGGACCACGCATTCGCAGGCGACCACTTCGGCTGCCCGGGGATCGCCGCCGGCCTTCGCCAGCTGCATCGCCTTGACCAGCGACAGGCCAATGTGCTTGACGACCTGGCGCGACGGGGCCGCCTCATCGGCGTTGATGCCCAGCCTTTCACAGGTGGCGCGCACGATTTTCTGGTGGGTCAGGGTTTCGTCCAGGTATTCCTGCCATTCCTTCTTGAGGTCTTCGTTGACCGCGCAGTCCAGTGCAGCGCGGTAGACCTGCTCACCCCCGAGTTCAGTCTCCATCATCTGCAGCAGCAGGTCTTTCAAGGCGGCTTCGTCATAGCGTGGTTTGGTCATCGTGGACTCCTGTGGGTGGAAAAGATGCCCTTGATGGTGGCCTTCCTCCTCGCAGGTTCCAAGTAGGAGTTGGCGTATAGCGCTGTAGCCGCCGATCCAAAAAACCAAAATTGAACTTTTTTACATGGATTCATGGGCTTGAAGGGCGTGCCAGGCACGCTGTTTGCCATGCCCTCCTCCGGTGCGCGGACACATATTCTGGCGGCTGGCCTGGGGCCCTGGCGCGATCTCATCGGGAGAAGCGCAAACGCCTGTTTGGCAAGGGGTACCAATCTCCCACAGCCCTGCCCGTTGTGTAGGCCAAGGCGCCGACATGCAGGCAGAACCCTGCTGACGGGGCCAGCCGCAGTGGCGCTGCACCATAATTCTTACAGGTGTAAATATATTGACGTTCACAAAGGGGTTGCCGTGCGCACTCATCAGCAGTTATTGGTCGGGTTGTTGGAGCGCGAGAAATCCGCGCTGGTCGATTCTTGGGTGCTGGCTGCCAGCGGTCCGCAGGCCCCGGAAAAAGCGCGAACCGAGGCCGCAGAAATCCTGACGGCCTTGCTGCCCGCGGTGGCCTCCGGTGATCTGCAGAACTCCGGCTCGGCTGCATGGCAGCCGGCCAAGGCAGCGTTGGAGCGCCTGTCCGCCTCGCGCGCGGCGCAGGGCAGCACTGCAGGCAGCACCAGTGCCTTTGTGCTGGCGCTCAAGCAACCGATCTTCGAAGCCTTGCAGCGGGAGCTGGCCACGGACTCGCATGCGCTGGTCGAGGCGATTGCACAGGTGACGCGGTACGTCGATGCTCTGGCGCAATGGACGATGGACGCTTACCAGCGCACACGCGAGCAACTCATCTCCCGCCAGCAGGAGGAACTGCTGGAGCTGTCCACCCCGGTCATCAAGCTGTGGGAGGGTGTGCTGGCGGTACCGATGATCGGCACGCTCGATTCGAGCCGGACGCAGCTGGTGATGGAGTCGCTGCTCCAGCGCATCGTGGAGACCGAGTCGGCCTTGGCCATCATTGACATCACCGGCGTGCCGACGGTAGACACCCTGGTGGCCCAGCACCTGCTCAAGACCGTGACCGCCATCCGCCTGATGGGCGCCGATTGCATTATTTGCGGCATCCGTCCGCAAATTGCACAAACCATTGTGCATCTGGGCATCGACCTGCAGTCGGTGACGACCAAGGCGACCTTGGCCGATGCACTGGCGCTGGCGCTCAAGCGCAACGGCTATACCTTCACAAAGACCAAGTAGGCGACGCAGCATGTACCGCATTCCTATTTTGCGCATGGGGCAGACCTTGCTCGTCACCATCCAGATCGATATGGAAGACCAGACTGCGATGGCGCTGCAGGATGACCTGGCCGAGCAGATCTCGAAGACGGGCGCCAGCGGCGTGCTGATCGACATCTCCGCCCTGGAAATCGTCGATTCCTTCGTGGGCCGCATGCTGGCGGCGATATCGGGCATTGGCCAGATTCTGGATGCCACCACGGTGGTTGTCGGCATGCAGCCGGCGGTCGCCATCACGCTGGTAGAGCTGGGCATGTCGCTCGACGGTGTCAAAACCGCACTGAATGTGAGCCGCGGGATGGCGCTTTTGCAAGCCCGCGCTGATGGAGATGACTTTGTCGCATGAAACCCAGGGCTCCGTACCCTTGCGCAGTGAGGCTGACATCGTCGCCAGCCGCCAGATGGTGCGCAAGCTGGCCGTTCAGCTGAAGTTCTCGCTGGTCGACCAGACCAAGATGATCACGGCTGCCAGCGAGTTGTCGCGCAATACGGTGGTCTACGGCGGGGGCGGTGACATGGAATGGGAGCTGCTGGCCGATGGCCTGCGCCAGGGGCTTCGCCTGCGCTTTCGGGACCAGGGGCCGGGTATCCCCGACCTGGGCCTGGCCCTCAAAGATGGCTGGACCTCGGGCAAGGGCATGGGGCTAGGACTGTCGGGCAGCAAGCGGCTGGTCCATGACTTCGAGCTGGAATCAACGGTGGGGGTTGGCACCTGCGTCAGCGTGACCCGATGGAAATAATTCAGGGCACGACCCACCGCGCCTTTTCCGTCTCCGACCCCAGTTGCGTGGGCGAAGCCAGGCGCCATGTCGCCCACTTGTCGCGCACGCTGGGCTTTGACGATGTGCTGGCTGGCCAGGCGGCGATTGTCGTCAACGAGCTGGGCAACAACCTTTGCCGGCATGCGCAGCAGGGGCAGCTGTGGATCGCCACCCGCAGTGGCGATGCGCCCGAGCTGGAGATCCTGTCGGTCGATGAGGGGCCCGGCATTGCCGATCTGCCGCAGGCGATGCGCGACGGGTACTCGACGGGAGGCACGCCGGGCACAGGCCTGGGCGCCGTGGAGCGCCTGTCGGCGGATTTCGACATCCACTCCGAGCCAGGCAAGGGCACCGTGGTGCTGGCGCGCTTTCGGCCCGCGACCACGCAATCCGCGCAGCAGCGGGCGTTTCGCGTGTCGGTGATGGCCGTGCCGGCGCCGGGCGAAACCGTCTGCGGCGATGCCTGGGCTCTGGCACTGGATGGCCCGCGCGCGGCACTGCTGGTCGCCGATGGCCTGGGCCATGGTGTGCGTGCGGCCGAAGCCTCACAGGCGGCAGTCGAGGTGTTTTTGAAGCAGCCGTTTGGCGATATCAAGGCCGGCCTCGAAGATGCCCATGCCGCTTTGCGGATGACACGCGGCGCTGCGGTGACCTGCGTGCAGCTCGATGGCGAGGCCGGCACGCTGCTGGCTGCCGGTGCCGGCAATGTCGCCATACGGCTGGTGAGCGGCGTGTACAACCGGTCGGTCTTGGTGCAACACGGCACCGTCGGGGTACAGATGCGCCAGGTGCAGGACATTCGCATGGACTGGCCCGCGCACGCGATGGTGGTGTGCCACAGCGATGGCCTGCAATCGCGCTGGCCCCCAGAGGCGGTGACCGCGCTGCTCGGCCGTGACCCGGGCCTGGCCGTTGCGGTACTGGTACGCGACTACGGACGCGGGCGCGACGATGTGACCGTGCTCATCGTGCGCCGCACAGAATGAAAGACACCATGAACCACGTGACCCCACCGCCTGGCGGCGCAGCGGGCCCGGCGGCCCCCGCTCCGATGCCCGCGGACGAGATGGCCCGGACGCTGGCCGCCACCCAGGCCGAGCTGGAGGCCCTGCGTGCCGAGCTCGACGAGACCAACCGCGGCGTGTTGGCGCTCTACGCCGAGCTCGATGCCCAGGCCGAGAACCTGCGCCAGGCGACCGAGTTGAAAAGCCGTTTTCTGGCCTATATGAGCCACGAATTCCGCACACCGATCGGCGCGATACAGAGCATTGCGCGCATTCTGCAGGACCGGGTGGACGGCCCGCTCACCGACGAGCAGGAAAAGCAGGTGCGTTTCATCCAGACCACATCGGCCGAGTTTGCCGACATGGTCAACGACCTGCTGGACCTGGCCAAGGTGGAGGCCGGCCGCATCGAGGTGTCGCCGGGCTGGTTCGAGATGGTCGATGTGTTCTCCGCGCTGCGCGGCATGTTCAAACCGGTGATCACCAATCCCGACGTGGTGCTGATCTTTGAAGAGCCGCATGGCGTGCCCAAGCTGTTCTCGGACGACCGCAAGCTCGCACAGATCCTGCGCAATTTCATCAGCAACGCGTTGAAATTCACCCAGCACGGCGAGATCCGCGTCAGCGCGAAGCGGGTGTCGGACCAGGCCGTGCAGTTTGCCGTGGCCGACACGGGCATCGGGATTGCCCCGGAGTTCCACCACGCGATCTTCCAGGACTATTCCCAGATCGACTCCCCGATCCAGAAACGGCTGCGCGGCACAGGTCTGGGCCTGTCGCTGAGCAAGCGGCTTGCCGAACTGCTGGGCGGCGAAGTAGCATTGGAGAGCGAAGCGCACAAGGGCTCGACTTTCTATGTCACGATCCCGATCAGCGTGGCGCCTGCGTCCGCGCATGTTTTTGATGAAAGCTCACCCTCCTAAGCGCCATGCCCTCTGTCTCAGCCCGGCTCAATGTCAGCATCGACCGCTCGAAGCACACGGTGCTGGTGGTCGATGACAACCCTGCGACTTGCTATGCCACTGCCCGCGCCCTGCGGGCGGCCGGCTTCAAGACGGTCGAAGCAGGCACCGGACAGGAAGCCCTGGATCTGTCGCTCGGTGATATCTCCGCCGTCGTGCTGGATGTCCACCTGCCTGACATCGGCGGTTTCGAAGTCTGCGCGATGATGCGGGATCGGGAGCAGACCATGTCGCTGCCGATCGTGCATCTGTCTGCGGCCTTTGTCGCGGACACCGACAAGGTCGCAGGCCTGAACGCCGGCGCCGATGCCTACCTGACCCACCCGGCCGAGCCGGCGATGCTGGTGGCGACCATCCAGGCACTGGTACGTGCCAGAATGGCCGAAGTGCGGGTGCACCGCAGCGAAGCCAAGTTCCGCTCGATCTACGAGCAGGCCCAGAGCGGCATTGCGTTGATCGACGACGACGGGTGCTTTGTGGATGCCAACCCGGCCATGCTGGAGATGCTGGGCCGCAGCGCCGCAGAGGTGTTGGGCCGTCCGGTATCGGCCTTTGCCGCACCCAGTCATCAGGCCCGCATCGAGGCGATGTGCGCCCCCCAAAGCAGCCAGGCCCTGTGGCGCGAGGAAGTGGTGCTGCTGGACGCCACCGGCCAAGCGCTGCATGTGGAGTGGAGCATGGCCGCTCGCGTCAACGGCGAGCTGCGCGTGGCCGCCGTGGCCAACGTCTCCAACCGCATCCAGCTGGAGCTCGAGCGCAAGCAGCTGCTCGAGCGTGAGCAGGCGGCGCGCGCCACCGCGGAGCGCTACAGCCGCTCCAAGGATGACTTTGTCGCCGTGCTGTCGCATGAGCTGCGCAACCCGCTGAGCGCCATCATGATGAATGTGCACCAGGTGCTGCGCAAATCACCGCCGCCTGAGTTCGCGAAAAACCTGGACGCGATCAAGCGCAATGCCAGCACGCAGGCGCGCATCATCAGCGATATCCTCGACGTCTCGCGCATCAATTCCGGCAAACTGACGTTGGAGCGGGAATGGGTGGATCCGGCGGCACTGATCACCTCCTCGCTTGACTCGCTGAAGGCGGCGATCGATGCCAAGAAGCTGGTGCTACATGTGGCGATGGACACCCAGGGCCGCAAGGCACTGGTCGATCCGGCGCGGTTCCAGCAGGTGTTCTGGAACATCCTGAGCAATGCCGTGAAGTTCTCGCAGGATGCAGGCCTGCTCGAGGTGGCGCTGGCTGTGCAGGACACGCAGCTGGTACTCAGCGTGCGCGACCATGGCAAGGGCATCGAAGCGGCCTTTCTGGAGCGCATATTCGAAAAATTCACCCAGGCTGCCAGCCCCGGCAGCCGCCCTGCCAGCGGCCTGGGCCTGGGCATGCCCATCGTCAAGCACCTGGTCGATCTGCATGCCGGCACCATCACGGTGGCCAGCGAAGGCCTGGGTCTGGGTACCTTGGTGACGGTGACGCTGCCGCTGGGCCATGGCGCCCCGAAGGAGCTGCCCAAGCACGAATCTGCGGGCTCTGCCCAGGATGGCGGGCAGGATGAACTGGGCGGCATCCGCATCCTCGTCGTTGAAGACGATGCGGAAGTCGCCAATCTGCTGGTGCTGATCCTGCAGGAGCGTGGCGCCAGCGTTGCGCTCGCAGGAGACTTTGACAGCGCGCTGGCGTCGCTGCAATCGTCGCAAGCCGACATCGTGGTCAGTGACATCGGCCTGCCCGGCAAGGACGGTTATGCGCTGATGCGCCATATACGCGCTGCGCAGGACCGCTTTTCCCGCGTTCCGGCGATTGCGCTGACGGCCTTTGGCCGCGAAGAGGACCGGCAGGCTGCGCTTGCCGCAGGCTTTGATGTCCATATGGCCAAGCCGCTGCAGCCTCAGAAACTGGTGGCGCTGATCAAGTCATTGAGCGACAACCCGCGCGCCTGACTGCGCAGGACACGCGTGGGCGGTCCTTTAGCACCTATTGGCGCTGGGCGGCCAGCAGCGTCTCGATGTTCGTCAACATCGCTTCCAGGTCCTCGGGCTCGCAGCTTTTGAGCAGGGCCCGCACGTTGGTGCCGATATTGGTCAGACCCTGCTTGAACTCATAGCCGGATATCAGCAGCACATGGCGTTGGCTGTCATTTACCAGCCACTGCCGGGCCAGATCGCTGCCTGACATACCCGGCAGGCTCACATCGGTCACCAGCACATCAAAGCGTTCGTGGCCATCGAGCGCGAGTGCAGCTTCCGCATCGGCCACGCCAACGATCTTGCGGTGCGGCGCTTCCATGACGGCCATAAAGCCTTCGCGGATGTCATCGTCATCCTCTACATACAGATAGGTGATCATGGCTTCCATCGTTACAGCATGCTCCGCCGCCGTTGCGGCTGGGAAAAAGCATCTTTGGCCATTCTGCGATCCACGGCCCGCTGCCTCTGCCGGAGCGGTCTGCTTGCAGTGTGGGACAGCGGCCACACCGCCCAGCCATTGGCGCGCGCGTCGGCCTGGGGGTTGAAGGCGTCTGCCAGCTGGCAAAGCCCGCCTGGCCTCAGAAGAAGGGCCTCGCAGCAAGCTCCAGCCCCAATACGACCAGGAAAAGAAGGAAGCACTGCCGAAATCGCCTGGGGCTGATACGCGCTCTTATGCGGGTGCCCAGCCACATCCCCGCCAACGCAGGCAGCACGCTCAGCGCCGACAGGCCCAGCTGGTGGACGCGAAACACGTCATTCAGCAGCAAGCCTGCCGCAAGGGCCAGGGTCGACACGGTAAACGACAGCCCCAGTGCTTGCACCAGCTCGTTCTTTGGCAGTCCCAGCGCGCCCAGGTACGGGACGGCAGGCACCACAAAGACACCGGTGGCACCTGTCACCAGCCCCGTGACAAGCCCCACGGCCGGGGACAGCCATGGTTCGGTTCCGCGCGGCACGGACAGCGCCGGTGCCCACAATGCATACAGCGCGTAGACGACCAACGCCGAACCGAGCGCCAGGCCGGACCAGGCGGGGTCGATGTACACCAGCAGCGCGGAGCCACCCACGGTACCGAACACAATGGCCACCAGCATCGGCCATAGGCGCCGCACGAGCCCTGCCACAGCGCCGCCGGAAAAAAGCTGCCAGACATTGGTCACCAACGAAGGCATGACCAACAGCGACGCCGCCATCGCCGGGGGCATGACCATGCCCAGCAGCCCCATGGCCACCGTAGGCAGCCCCATGCCGGTGACGCCCTTGACCATTCCGGCAACAACGAAGGTAGCGGTCAGCAACCCGTGGAAAAGCAGATCATTCATTCCAAACCTTGAGGCAGCCCTTTGCACAGCCCTCGCTACAGGGGCCGCACACCGGTCCGTGGTACACCAGGCGTGTCGTGCAGCGGGGCCCATGGCCAGCAAGACAACGCGGCAGCCCCCCGGCGGTCCCAACCAGCCAGCGGGCTTGCAGCGCAACGCCATAGGGTGCTATTGGACGGGTTTCCACACCGCAGCACAATTCGGAATTTGCGGTCCTTGCTTCGGCCCACCCTGAGGATGGCCGCCACCGCGCCCGCAATGGCAGCGGATGCGCAACGCTACCGTCGTCGCACGGGCGGCTGGCACGGCCCGCGAGGCCAAGACCGTTGGCAGGCGGTAGGGTTGGCTGCCAGCGGCCCGGACTGCTTCGCCGCAAAGCAATGGCGAAACCATGATTTACCGCCACACGGGGCCAAGCTTATAAACTTAACCTCTGATCACTTCAGGTAGTTCTATGAAAAAGCTTTTCTCACTCGCTGCGCTGGCCTGGGTGCTCAGCGGTTGCGCGGTCTACAGCGACGGCTACTATGACGACGCCGGCAAAAAACCGCATCCCCATGGTTGCCCGCCCGGCCAGGCCAAAAAGGGAAACTGCTGATGGGCAAGCCGTGCGCCGCTGACGGCAGCGGCCACGGCAGGCGCGGGTGCCTGCGTCGGTCAGGGCTCCTTTTTGGCGCGCCTTCCAATGGCTCGGCGACGGATACCGACACCCCAGCCACGGTGCCGCCCGTGGCAGCACCAACGCCTGTGCCTGCCACCAGCCTCCTGGGCCTGCTGGCACTGTCCTCGTTGATGGGCTTGGCGGGTGTGGGCAGCTTCTTCAGGCGCCGCAGCTGACGGTGTCAGTACCGCCCCTGGACATGGTCGCGGATGAAGACCGGCAGATCGTTGGACGGTGGCATGAACGGCACCTGGTACATCATGTCGCCGACAAAGCCACGGTGGTAGGTGCCGTGGTTGACGACATGCAGAACGATCTGTTCGCGGGTCATCGCGCCTTGTCCACCGCCGACGAACTCAAAACGGACGACCTTCGCCAGATCGTCATTCGACCAGCTGTCGACCAGATCGATATACCAGGCATCCATCTCCTGGACAGACGCCCATAAAGCGTCCACCGCGGGCGTGCCATCGGTATTGCGTGCCGTGTAGCCGTGCCTTTTTCCCAGCAGATGGTGGCGGAAGATATCGTCGACGACGTAGACATGGTTCAAGGTGTGCACCATGTTGCCAAAGCGCGTGGGCCGCTGGCGCAACGCCTCCCCTTCAGGGAGCTCGCGCACGCTGTCGAATGTCAGCCCATTGGCCCAACGCTTGTAGCGCACCAGCATCCTCAAGGTGCTGATCGCCGAAGCCGGGCTGCCCGGGCCATCACCGGGCGGGGAGGGAAGGGATGCATTCTGCAAGCTGGTTGTCATGACCGAGATCCTTCTATGCTGTCAAAGGCCGCGCAACGCGCCCGCCACATGGGTGCGTGTTTCTCCGCCGACCCACACCTGCTGGGCATCGTCGCGGGCCAGGTAAATGCGGCCTTGCCGGCCCAGGCAGGCGCCCTGGGTGGCCACGTAGTCGTCACCGATGAGACCGGTACCGAACAGCCATTGCGCAAATGCGCCGTTGAGGCTTCCTGTCACGGGGTCTTCAACGATGGCGCCGAGATGGTCGGTAAAAAAGGCCCGGACTTCAAAACCGGAGCCGCTTGCGCCGTGGTGCGGGCCGATGACGCCGATGTCCATGCGGGTCGGCCATCGCCTGGCGGGATCGATCGACCGCACTTTCTCCGCCGACGCCAGCCTGAGCCCCAGCCAGCCGGGGCCGTTGTCGATCCAGGCGGCATCCAGAATGTCGCTGTCGTCCAAACCTAGTAATTGCCGCGCCTGGTCGCGCTCTGCCGGCGTCGGTGGGCCAAAACGGGCCAGCGGCGGCGCTGCGAATGCCAGCCGCTCGCCTTCGCGGCGAATCCTCACCAGCCCTGCGCCGCATTCCTGCACGATCTGCGCCTGCTGCGCGCGCTCGGGGTGGGCCGCCAGCCACACATGGCAGCTGCCAAGCGTCGGGTGGCCTGCAAACGGCATCTCTCTGTCCAGCGTGAAAATTCTGACCCGGTAATCGGCCTGCGCATCGGTAGGCGCAAACACGAAGGCAGTCTCGGAAAAGTGGAGCCAGCGCGTCAAGCGCAGCATCTCAGCCGTGTGCAACCCCTCGGCGCCGGATACAACGGCCAAAGGATTGCCCGAGCAGGGGCCGGCGCCGAAAACGTCGACGATATGGATAGCCAAAGCCATGGAGAGGTCCCTTCTGATGAAATGGTCGGCGCTGAGGCTGGCAGCGGTTCATCCGCCGCGCATCGCCAGCAGCCTCAGGCCGGCCACCGCAAACACCAGCGAGAGAACGCCCTCGATCCCTCGGCGCAAACGCGCATACAGCGCCACCATTGCCGGGGTCGAGAAGAGGATGGCGTAGCCACCGAACACCAGCATGCCCAGGAGTACACAGCCCCCCACCACCATCAGCGGCCCCTGGGCAGGGGACTGCTCGCGCAGGCCCAGCGACATGATGGCCACCCAGGACAAAATAGCCTTGGGGTTGCCGATGTGCATCAGCACGCCCTGCCGGTAGAGGGACCGATAGCGTGGCTGCTCGTCCGCAAGGGCCACCCCACTGGCATCGTGGCCCCGCTTCATCGCGGATTTGGCTGCGCGAGAGGCCAGCCACAGCAGATAGAGGCCGCCGGCGATCTTGAGCGCCACCAGCGCCTGTGCATAGGCGGTCAGCACCGCCGAAACGCCGGTCGCCGCCAGGATCGCCCAAAAGAGCGAGCCGGTGACGACCCCTGCGGCCAGGACCAGCGCAGGCCGCCGTCCGCTGCGCATGGCCCTGGCCATGATGGCCATGTTGCTGGGCCCAGGGCTGGTGGTGGCAATCAGGTAGGTGCCGTAGACCAGGGCGATCTGGCTTGCGCTCATGGCAGCGAGTCCTTGGCGGGCGTGCGCTCCATGCGCCGGGGCAGCAGGTCGGCGCGATGGACGATATGCAGCTTGTTGCCGTCCGGATCGCGCAGGTAGGCGCCGTAATAGCCCGCGCCATAGCGGGGGCGCGGCCCGGGGGCACCGTCATCCCCGCCGCCGTGCTGCAGGCCCCCGGCATAGGCGGCATGCACCGCCTCGATGGACGGTGCAAGAAAGGCCACCATGCTGCCGTTGCCAGCGCTTGCCAATGCGCCATTGAAGGGGCGGTAGACGTAAAAGCGCGGCAAGCTGGCATCTGCCGCGGCCCAGCACAGCGCGGCAGGCCCGCCATCGGGCGTGACCATTCTGCGCGCCAGCCCCAACGGGGTGAGCAGCGCGTCATAGAAGCGGCCACTTCGCTCCAGCTCCCGTGCACCGACCGTAATGTGACTGAACATACCGCCCTCCAGGCCTTCCCGGCACCAGCGCCGGGGCGCTTTTCACAACGACAACTGCTCTCTGCAAGCACCAACCTGCACGTTACACTATTGGATAAATTAAATAGTGTAACGTGACACTAATATTTTTCTGGAGGCGATCCCGTGCTGCTTGCATCCCCCTGGATTCCCCATCTGGCCAGCAAAGGGGCCACCGTGGCCGAACAACTGGCGCTGGCTTTGGCCGATGACATTGTTGAAGGGCGGCTGGCCGCAGGCGATCGGCTGCCAGCCCACCGGGACCTCGCCAAGACCCTGCAGATCGGCTTGGGGAGCGTGACCAAGGCCTACGCACTGCTGGAGCGGCGCGGCCTGACGCGCAGCGTCCAGGGACGGGGCACCTTCGTGGCGATCCAGCAGGCCCATGGCCATCGGCATATCGATCTGTCCAGCAACGCGCCGCCGGCAGCGCTGGGCGCGCGCCTTCTGGCGCGCACGTTGGTGGCAATTGCGCGCAGGATCGATGCAGACCACATCAATCTGTATGCACCGGCGGGCGGCCATGATGAACACCGCCGCGTACTCGCCCACTGGCTGAGCCTGCTGGGTCTGAACGTGGAACCCGCGCATCTGTTTCTGACCAGCGGCGCCCGCCAGGCATTGGCGCTCGCTTTCGACCTGGTGTGTGACCGGCAGGGCCTGGTCCTGACCGAAAGGATCACCTACCCCGGTGCCATCGCGCTGATGCGGCGCAAGGGATACCGGGCGCAAGGGGTGGAGATCGATGCCGAAGGCATGGTGCCCGAGGCACTTGCTCAAGCGCTGGCAAGGCGCAAGCGCCATCCTAATCCCGTGGTGTACGTGACGCCGACGCTGCACAATCCGACCACCGCCTCGATGGGGATCGGGCGGCGGCAGGCCATTGCCGATATCTGCCGCGAGGCAGGCGCCTGGATCATTGAAGACGGCGTGTACGCAGCCTCCTCTCCTGGCTTGCCGCCCATCGCGGCCCTGGCGCCCGACATCTGCCTGCATGTGAACGGGCTCTCCAAATCGCTGGGCCCGGGGCTGCAGATCGGCATGCTGGCCTTGCCCGCAAGCCACTGCCCCGCCGCGCAGGCGCTGCTGGCCGAGATGCCGATGGCGCCATCCGCGCTGTCCTGTGCCGTGGTCGATGACTGGCTGGCATCTGGCGCCGTGGCGTCGATCCAGCAAGACTTGCGCCATGAGGCGCAGCGCCGCACCCAGCTGGCCGTCTCACTGCTGGGTTCGAGCGGCCTGGTCGCGCACCCGGATGCCTACAACGTCTGGCTGCCGATGCCACACGACGCTGCCCAGGCCCTGGTGGCGGCAGCCGCAGCAAGGGGTGTGCAACTGACACCGCCCGACAGCATGGTGCTCAGACCCAGTGACAGTGCGAGCGGCTTGCGCATCTGCCTGGGTGCCGCCAGTTGGGACGATCTGAATGCCGCGTTGGCATTGCTGGCAGCCCTGCTGAGCGCAAGCGCGGCGTGAAGGGACGCGCCAGCGCGCCGAGGCAAAGCGGCAGCCCGGCGCCCCGGCCACCATCGGGATGTGCCGCTTGCAGTGGCCGGAGGGCGGCAAGCTCCCCGCCGGGGCGTTGTACGGTGCCTGCCGCTTTTCAAAGACGCATTGCCGCGCATCCCGGCCCGCATCCACCCTCTTGAGCGAAGGCCCTTGACGGCTGTACTGGGGATTTCTAGCCGGCACAGCCTGGAGGCATCCGATCGTGCGCTGCAGGCTGGCTGCCACCGCGCGGCAGCCGCTGCGTCACCTCGGCGATCTCGGCGTCGATCCAGGCCAGACGTGCATGGTCGCTGCTGCCGGGCACCGGCCTGCGTGCCAGCAACTCGGCGCCCTCTTCTCTCAATGCCGTCAGCCTCACCCCCGGGTCCTTCTGGTCATCCGCATGCGTTGACATTTGGTTTTCCTTGTTTTTCTTTGGAAAATTGAATATTCATATTTATGGGGCAAAAACTATCAGCCATGGCCTGGACTACAAGAACGACAGTCCTGTGCCTACACATCCGTGCATCCCGCCTGTGGCGCTTGCACCGCACGCGGCCTGGCTGCAGCGCTGCACCGGCAGGCCCAGCGCCCGGCTCCGTCCGAAACACAAATGCGCGCAAACGACCCGCCGTCGCAAGCTGCGCTCTGACAGCGCCGCACATCGGCGCCCGCTAATCTCAGCGCATCACCCACCGCGAAGGCACAAAGGCACACCCATGGTCAAACTCCCCAGGCCGCTGGCCTATGTGACGGACGCAACTCCGGGGTGGCAGCGCATCCCGCAGGGGGATGGCTTTGTCTACAAGAACCAGCGCGGTCAGGTGATTCGCAACGCCGGACACCTCGATCGCATCCGCAAGCTGGTGATACCGCCCGCTTACACCGATGTCTGGATCTGTCCGGATCCGCAAGGCCATCTGCAGGCCACCGGCCGCGATGCACGGGGGCGCAAGCAGTACCGCTACCACCCGCTGTGGCAAGAGCAACGCAAGCAGACCAAGTTCGACCGCATGGCGGCCTTTGCGGCGAAGCTGGGGCTGATCCGCCGGCGCATTCAGCGCGACCTGAAGGCCGGAGATACCACGCAGACCTCGGTGTCGGCTGCCGTGGTCCGGCTGCTGGACACCACCGCACTGCGTATTGGCAACGACAGCTATGCGCGCGAGAACGGATCGTTTGGGCTGACGACCCTGCGCAACCGCCATGTGAAGATGCGGTCATCGCGCATACAGCTGGCCTTCAAAGGCAAGAGCGGTGTGGAGCAGCGCGTGGAGCTCGAAGACCCCCGCGTGGCCCGCATCGTGCGGCGCTGCCAGGACTTGCCGGGCCAGCGCCTGTTCCAGTACCTCGATGACGACGGGCAGCGCAAGCAACTGCGCTCCGAGCATGTCAACGCCTACCTGCACGAGATTGCAGGGGAAGATTTCAGCGCCAAGGACTTTCGCACCTGGCATGCCAGCGTGCTGGCACTGTCGCTGGCCTTGCAGTCGCGCAGCAGTGATACGCCGCTGACCGCGCCCGACATCGTCAAGCAGGTGGCCCAGCACCTGGGCAACACGGTCTCCGTCTGCCGCAAGTTCTACATCCACCCGCTGGTGATGGAGGTGTGCGAAGGCCCCGAAGCGGGGGCCCGTTGCGACGCGTACGCCGGCAAGCTGCGGGGCAGCTCGGGATTGCATGCGGCCGAACGTGCGCTGATGGCTTTTTTGGCCCGCAGTAAGAGAGGCGCCAAGCAACGCCCGTGATCGCGGCAGCCATGGCGCTGCCGCAGGCCCGGCAACGGATGCGCACCAAGTTCAAGGGCTTCCCCCTCCCCAGCGTGCACAGCACTTGGGCTAGAGTAGTTACACTCACTAACACTCAACAAAGGGGAGACCGTGTTCAGGCCCGTCATCTGTCTGCTGATTGCATTGGCCGCATGGGCGGTGTACAGCCGCTATGCGCATCAGCAGGCGGCGTCGCTGCAGGGCGATTCCGAGCCTGTGCTCTCCGAGCCGGATACCCCGCGCTCCAGCGTTGCCCACCCGCTGTTCAAGTGCGACGGCCGCACCCGGTGCTCGCAAATGACCTCCTGCCAGGAGGCCACCTTTTTCCTGCAGAACTGCCCTGATACCCAGATGGACGGCGACAACGACGGCGTGCCTTGCGAGCGTCAGCTGTGCACCGTCAACAAACGCCCGTAGCGGGCGTCGGCTGGCCCTCTCCGTCTGCTCTGGCAACACCATGCACCAGCAGCCCGCCCATTTACCGTAAATGCGGGATGGCAGACCATCCGCTTTGCGTCAAAATGTAGCGATGGTTGTTTCCCCCCTCCCCGTACTGCTGGTTGATGACGATCCGGACATGCTGGCCCGGCTGGGCGAAGTGCTGGGCTCGGTGGGCGTGGGGCGCGAGCAGCTGCTCGGGGCCGGCTCGCTGGCGGAATGCCAGCGATGGGTGACCGCGCCCGACGGCGGCCTGCAGCCGCTGGTGATGGCGCTGATCGACCTGGGCCTGCCCGATGGCAATGGCATCGACCTGATTGGCTGGCTGCGTGCGCGCAACCCCCAGCTGCCGATTCTGGTGGTGTCGGCCTGGAGCACCGAGGAAATGATCCTGGGCGCGCTGCGCGCAGGCGCCAACGGCTATGTGCTCAAGGAGCGCGACGACCTGGAGATTGCGCTGTCGGTGCGCAATGTGCTCAAGGGGGGCGCGCCCATCGACCCCTTCATTGCCCGGCGCATTCTCGACCTGGTGGGACGCCCGGCCGGCCGCCCCGCCACCCCGTCGCAGCCACCCGACCCCGCGCTGCGCGAGGCCCTGACCGAACGCGAGCGGCAGATCCTGGACCATGTCGCCGCCGGCATGAGCAACCGCGAAATCGCCGAATGCCTGCACCTATCCCGATGGACCATAGACACCCATATCCGGCATATCTACGACAAACTGGCGGTAAGCTCGCGCACGCAGGCCTTGCGGCGTGCGCGCGAGCATGGCTTGCTGCACTGATCGGCCTGGCGGCGCTGTGCCTGGCGCTGCCCGCGCAGGCCCAGGCCCAACCCTGGCCGGGCACGGCCGAGGCTGCGCGCTCGGACTGGGATGCCCAGCAGCCACCCGCTACCGGCTGGGTGCCGGTGAAGGTGCCCAACGACTGGAACCAGCAATGGCCTGGCTACAGCGGTGTCGTCTGGTACCGGCTGCGCTGGGACATTGCCGGCCAGCCGCAGACCCAGGGCCTTTACATCCACTACCTGATGCAAGCCGGGGTCATTGCGGTCAACGGTGTGGAGTTGCAGCGCGACCCGCAGCTCACCGAGCCGATGACCCGCGCCTGGAACACGCCACGCTACCTGGTGCTGCCGGCGCCCCTGCTGCACAGCGGCAGCAATGAGCTGCTGATCCGCGTGAGCGGCTACTACGCCTACCAGCCTGCGCTGGGCCCGGTCGAGATCGGCCCACCCGAGCTGCTGCGCACGGCGCAGCAGCGCAGCTACCTGGTACGGCACAACCTCAACTGGCTGCACCTGGGCGTAGGGGCAACCCTGGGCTGCTTCTTCCTGGTGCTGTGGCTGATGCGCCGGCAAGAGGCCGCCTATGGCTGGTACGCCGCACGCCAGGCCGCCTGGGTGGGCTTTACCGTGAACTTTGTCAGCGCTACGCCCTGGCCCTTCCACAACCTCAACACCTACGCGGCCATGGTGTCGGTTGCCTATGTGCTCTACCACGGCTGCAATGCCATGTTTGTGCTGCGCTTCATGGGCCGCCGCTGGCCCAGGCGCGAAGCGGGCATGTGGCTGGCCATCGCCGTGCTGTCGGCCGCCACCTTGCTGGTGCCCGAGGCGCAGCTGAGAGACATGCGCAACGTGATGGCCTGGGCCTCGTCGGCCCTGCTGTTCACCACCGCTGGCGTATTTGTCGGCCTGGCCTGGCGCAACGGCAACCAGGCCCAGCGCCTGCTGTCGCTCACGGCACTGGCCAGCGCCCTGGCGATGGCGCATGACCTGCTGGTCTTCACCCGCATCGTGGACGACAACTTTTACCTGGCCACCTACACGGAGCCCCTGGCCACCGTGGGCATTGCGCTGACCCTGGCCTGGACCTTTGTCCAGAACACCCGGCGCGTCGAGAGCTTCAACGACGAGATGCAGCACCATGTGGCCGAGGCCCGCGCCGAGCTGACCGAATCGCTGGCTGGCCGCCATGAACTGGAGCTGCTGCAGGCCCGGCTTGGCGAGCGGGTCAACATCGCCCATGACCTGCACGATGGCCTGGGCGGCATGCTGATCGGCAATATCACCACCTTGGAACGCACACGCGGGCCGCTACCGCCCGACCAGGTGCTGGGCATGCTCCGAGGCATGCGCGATGACCTGCGGCTGATCATCGACCTGGCCTCCGCCCAGCACTATGGCGAGCTGTCGCTAGGCGAGCTGCTCGCCCCCATGCGCCACCGCATGAGCCAGCTCTTCGAGGTGCATGGCATCGAGGTGCACTGGCAGCTGAGCCATATCGAGCAATTGCACCTGCCAACCAGCGCCAGCCTGGATGTGCTGCGGATTCTGCAGGAGGCCCTGACCAACGCCTTCAAACACAGCCAGGCCAGGCGCGTGGACGTGGTGCTGGCCCGCGAGGCCGGCCAGCTGCTGGTGCAGGTGCAAGACAACGGCGTAGGTCTGCCTGCGGCCCAGGCAGCCAATACCCCCACGCACGGCACCGGCCTGCGCAGCATGCAGGCCCGGGCGCAGCGCCTGGGCGCGCAACTGTCGGTGGGGTCGCGAGGGGGGCGGACGATGGTGGAGTTGCGGGTGCCGCTGCCGACTGCGGCTGAAGTGCGGGATGTACCTCAGGCCTGAAACATTTGCAGGTCGATGTGATCGCAGGATGGAAATGGCTTCACTTCGATACTGCGCTAGCAAAAAAGACGCTGGATCAACTCATCAGCCGCCGTGGAGATGTGGTTCATCGCTCGAAACCAGTCACCGCCGGGGCACCTGTACCTCACAGGGTCAAACGCGATGACTTGGAAAAAGCCATCCGTTTTTTAACTGGCCTTGTCACTGCCACGGAACATGCTCTTGAGGGCGAGTGATGGTACAAGCGTCGAAAAGGCAAACCGCTGACCTAGCCGCCGCTGCCAAGCCAGCCCTGCTCTAGGGTCTCGTCACCCTGCCCTCCTGCACTACCTCCTCCTCTGCTAATCCAAAGAGCTCAGCACCAGTCACCCATCATGCAGCGTGGCCCATTCCGGCGTGCTATCGCCTGCAACCCTCCGCTTGCTGAATTTGCTGCGGCAGCGAAGGCGGAGTTTGGTTGCGGAGTTGGGAATTGAAGCTTCCTATATGGCTAATCGATCAAGCATACCAATATTCATTCGCCATGAGAAAAATAGAATCCAGCATGGGCTTATCGAGGACCAAAGACGGCGAATCAGCGCATGCTGGTCATTAAATGACCAACACTTTCCATCCAAACTATATATCTGCATACATTCTGGTTAGCGCTTGCTTTCAAATTCGCTTAACCTCAGATTAATCTCCTGGATTTTTGCGGTACATTCGCCTCCACTTCAAAAAAAAAAAAAAATCAAGTACGGATGAACGCAATGATTCGCACGCTGACTATCCTAGGAGCAGCCCTGCTTGTGACGGCCTGCCAACAGGGCCCAAAGCTGGCAGACAAGGCACTGCCCGCACAGACCATGACCTATGCAGACGGGGTGTCCACCTTGTACTACCAAGTCCATGCCGGGGATTGGCAGCAACGCGATACGGTGATATTTACTTATGGTGCAACAGGCTGCGTCAGCATGAAGCATCACACACCTGATTACTTCGAAGCCATTCGCTTCCATGGCGTGCTGTTTGCATTGAACAAACGGTATGTCGGCGACCTGGACCAGGCGACGACCTGTGGCGAAGATTTCATCAGAGCTAACATCTCAGAGCAGCGCATGAAAGACTTCTCTGAGTTCATCAACACCAAGCTCGACCAGCTCGATTTCAGTCCTAGAAATGTCGTGGTTATTGGTGTCTCGGAAGCAGCCGATGCCGCGGTTCGTGCTGCGGCCTTGAATCCGCGCATCAACCAGTTGGTGGTCATCGGCAGTGGTGGCTACACCATGCGCAAGTCACTCCAAGTGATGAAACAGCATGCTCCGTCACATCAGGTGCCTGACGTGGACGCCTTTGCACTGGAATATGCAGGCAAGCCCATTGACCTCAACGACAGCTGGTATGGCAACCCTGTTTACTGGTGGATGGATATTCTGGATGTGGATCCTATGGCGGATTACCTTAACGTAGATATCCCCATTTTGGTCGGCGTGGGCGAGCAGGACGACAGCCAGCCCTTGGAGTCTGTGCATTATCTGCAGCGCCAATTCTCAATGCATGGCAAACAGAATCTGCAGGTCAACGTATATCCCGGTGTTGGTCACAGTCTCACAGCAGACGCTAAGCGCGACCTGTTTGGCACACTGAATATGCGGCTTGCCAATAGGGCCAGTTTGGCGCATTGAGCTCTCGTGCCCCATCGCAATCCCGTGCAAATAGCCACTGCTGGCTAGGCAGTCGCTGCCAGGCCAGCCGCGCGCGAGGGGCCGGTCTCCCTGCCCTCCTGCACCACCTCCACCTCTGCCTGTCCAAAAATCTCAGCATTAGGCTCCCGTAAGGCAAAGGTGACCCTAAAGCTACCTGTGCCGTCAGAAAGGGCGGCATCTGGCGGCAACTGCGCCGCTGCATCTGTGCTGCTGAAACGCACTGTGCCGCGGTGGCTCGGCATCTCATAGCTCTCGGCATCCAATGCCTTGACCGTAACCCCGCACCTTTGCCCCAAGGAGCCGCGCGCAGGTGGCCATCATGTATTGCACATGACTCGTATTCTTTTGAATCTGAAATTTGAAATGGCGATGGGGCTCGGGTGTGCTGGTTCCTATGGATTTGGCAGGCTTTTTGACTGCTTGCAAATGAAAAGCCTGGGAAAGACCGGTGGACGGCCACGCCAGAACCCTGCCCTTTTCGACGCCGCGTTGCCACCGACGGGCGCGTCCTCTCTCACTAATTTACGTGATTCGCAGAATCGTTTATTTCCGTAGCATCACCGCGCAACCACTCAGAACCTGCGTCTGGCCTCCAGCGCTGCGGCAGTGAAGCCGCCCCTGCCGGTGCAAGTAGGGGCCAGCTGGCAATGGCGCTGTCGCGCCTGGCAGCCATGTTGAGGGGTGCAGCAGCAGAGAAGGCGTGACGAAGAAAAAGCTCCGATTACGCCGGGCCCCATTCCATTTTTATAAGCGGGGGGAATTGATGTTGAACAGCATGTCAAATGGCTTGCGCGCCAGCAATGGCGAAGCGCCAGATACCAAGGTCCTCCATAAGCCGCAGCTTTTGCTAAAGCTGCGCAGCTGTGGCATTGCTACCGGCCTGAATACCCTCTTACGCCCTTGCTTCATCTTGCGCCATGCACACCGCGCTGACCTCGTGGCAACCGCAGCCGATGCCGGAGGTCCCCCGATGAAAAACTCTGTTCTGCTTCGTTTCATCACCGCGCTCGCTGCGCGGCTGGCTGTTTTGTGCGCGGGGCTGGCATGTGCCGTGGCACAGGCGGCCGGACCGTTTGTTTTTGACCCGCAAAATCCCGCATTGGTGACCGATGGAACCACGGGCCTGATGTGGCAACGCTGCATCGAAGGTCTGACCTGGGACGCGCAGGCCAATACCTGTACCGGCACCGTGCGCGACTGGAGTCTTGGCGAGGCCTTTGATGCCGTGCGCGCCGCCAACGCGCAAAACGCAGGAGCCGGGCGTGATGGCTTCAACGACTGGCGTTTGCCGGGCCGTGATGAGCTCTATGCACTGGCCACTGGCGAGCCGGATACATCGGGAGCGGCGTTTCCCACCGTGCCCTGGCTCAACTCGCAGCGTCGCGTGTGGTCGAGTTTGCTCTCTGACGGCGACAACACCTGGCTGGTGGATTTTCGCAGCGACGATGCAGGTTTTATGGCGCCAGCCCGCTTTTCAGGCATGGTGCTGCTGGTACGTTCGCCTGACCCCTCCCGGGTGGCGCATATCAATGCTGTTGTCACGGGTCCTGGGGGCGCAGCGGTGCCGTCGCGCTTGCCTGTAGCCTTTGGCGGTGAAGGCAGTGGTGCCCGGTTCGATATTGAGCCGGAGCTCGGCTATCAACTCGACACCGCCACGACCACCTGCCCGCTGCGCCGGATCGACGGCAACCGGATCTATGTGATGGGCATGCCCAACGCCGACTGCGACTTGAACATCAGTTTCAAGGCCTTGATGATCACTCTCCATGCCGTTGCCGAGCCGGGCAACGGCGGGGTCGTGGCCTGTTCGCCTAACCCACTGCGCCAAGGCACGTCCACCACTTGCGCCGCCACGGCAGCACCGGGCTACCGGCTTTACCGTTGGGGCGGCATCTGTGCGGGCACCGATACCGCCACGGCCTGCAAGCTCGATACCGTCATGGGCTCGGGCACCGTGTTGGCCAACTTCGAGCCGGTGGCAGAGGCGCAGCCTGGAACGATTACCGTCACCAGCGTGGGCGACATCGGCCCCGGTGATGATCTGGGACGCGCGCAGTGCAGTGCCAACAGTGGCGATCGCCGCTGCAGCACGTTGCGCGATGCCATCAACAGCGCTCGCCACGGCGAGAAGATCGTTTTTGCAGCCGAGCTCGACGGACAGACCATCTCGCTCACGCGCCATACCAATTGCCTGAAGCTCAATCAGGAGGCTGGAGCCACTTGCCTGCCGCCTCCCCAGTGGCCGCTGGTGCCAGGATCGTTCACGCAGCGGCATGTCACGCAGTTTGGACCGAGTGCATTCTTCATCAGTGGAAAATCGATCACCATCGACGCCACGGCGGGACTTACCCAAGGCGTAGTGCTGTCGGCAACCGCAGCCAATGCCGGTTGCTCGGCGGGTTCATGCTTTCGCCTCTTTGACATTGATGCCTCCGTGGGCAGCGGCCTGACCTTGCGGGGCGTCACCCTGACAGGCGGTGTGGCCTGGGGGGGCGGGGGCTTTGCGGGTGGCGGTGCACTGGGGGCGGGTGGCGCCATCTTCAACCGTGGCGTGCTGGTGGCAGAGCGCAGCAGTTTCATCGCAAACCAGGCCACAGGCGGGTACAGCGGGAGCTTCAGCTATGCCGTTGGCTCCGCAGGCGGAGGCGTTGGCGCATCTGCCAACGCAGATGCAGCGACGGGCGAGCACTTCAGCGGCGGCCCCAACAGCGGTGCCTCGGCAGAGGTGTCCTGTTATGTGGGGCCAGACGGAAAGCCCGTTTGCATGTCCAACGGCGCCGGCGCCTCAGGGGGATTTGGTGGCGGCGGTGGTTACGGCACCGGAAGCAACTGGGGCGGATTTGGAGGCGGGGGTGCGACATCGGTCCCCCGCGGCTTTGGTGGAGCAGCCGGCGGCGGCGGTTTCGGTGCCGGTGGCGGCGGCTATGGAATCGTCAAGGTGGGTGATACAGAACCAAAACCGACCTACCCCCGGGGAGAGGCCGGTGGTTTTGGTGGAGGGGTTGGAGGCAAGGAGGGAGGAGCCGGCGCCGGCATGGGCGGTGCGGTTTTCAACGATGCTGGCACGGTGACGCTGCTCAACGTGAGCCTGCATGCCAACCAGGCAGCCGGGGGACAAAGCTTTAGCTACGGCGCTGGGGGTGCCGGCTATGGTGGTGCGCTGTTCAACTACGCAGGCACACTGCGGCTGGACCATGTCACGCTGTCGGACAACGCGGTTGTCGCTGGCGCCGCTCCTGCTGACAACGGAGCCAACCTTCCATTTGGACGCAGCTCGGATCCGCAGCGCCCTGCACCGGGCCATGCTGACGGCGCCGCCGTCTACAGCCTGGGCGATGCCCAATGCACCGCTGGCACCAACCCCTGTGCAACAGGCGGCGTAGCGGCGTTGGAGATCCATCGTTCTGCTGCAGTGGGCGCGGTAAGCGGCACGGCGCAGGTGGTGGTGGACGCCATTCGAGACGGAAGCAGTACAAGCCAAGGCACGGGCAATCTGATGAGCAGCCAGCGAGGTTTTGCGGGAGGCAGCACGTCGGTCGCGGCTGCGCGGCTCGCTTCGCAGCCGTCCGTGTTGCACGGCGGCATGGCCGATGTGCTGGTACCCGAACCGGATAGCCCCTTGCTCGACGGTGTCGGCTGCGAACCAGGCATGGCCATGGACCAGCGCGGCGTATCGCGGCCACAGGGCACGCGCTGTGATGTGGGTGCGGTGGAGCGGCGTGTCGGTCTGCGCACGCTGGTCGTCAACGTGTCGGGCGCTGGTGTGGTGACCGGTGTGCCGGTTAGCCCCCATCTGCCGGGCTCGGGTTCATTGGCCGAGTGCACAGCCGACCACCCCTGCAGCGCTGAATTTCAGAGCGAAAGCGATCCCGTCAACGTGACGCTCACGGCCCATTCTGATGATGCCCATGTCTTCGTTGGGTGGGATGGGGCTTGTTCCACGGCGGGTACATCGCCGGTCTGTGTGTTCGAACCGCAAGGGCAGCAAACGGTCACAGCCCGCTTTGAGGCCAAGGCCTATTCCATTTCCGTGGTGGCCCAACCAGCGGCGGGTGGCACCGTCACTTGTAGCCCCAACCCGGTGCCCCATGGCGCTGACGCCCATTGCACGGCCAGCCCAGCCATTGGCTTTACGTTGGCGGGTTTTGCGCAGGATTGCAGCGGTTCTGATTGCAACCTGTTGAATGTTCAAGCCCCGCAGAAGGTCACCGCGAAGTTCGTTCCAATCACCACCTTTAGCGGCATTACCATTTCGCCGGATGCCGCCGGTGGCGAGGCCACGGCGCATTTCACCGGTGGCGGTGATACCTGCCGGGTCGATGCCGCCAACACCGCCTTCATTGCGGCGCCCGTTGCTCCGCCTGCCGGCCAGCTGTTGCCCATGGGCATGTTCAAATTTCAACTGATGGGCTGTGACACCACCCCCGTCACGGTCAGCATCGACTGGCCGCAACCCGTCGGCGGACTGACCAAGTGGGGGCAGGAAAGCGCTGGAGCACCGCCCAGCTATTTCACACCGAGCAACCTGCGCGTGAGCGGCAACACCACGACATTCACCGTGATCGACGGGCAGAAAGGCGACGACGACTGGCAGGAGAACGGCACCATTGTCGACCCGGTAGCGCCGACCGCCGTTCAACCGGCCGCAGTACCGGTACCGGTTCCGATGCTGGGGCAGTGGGCGAAGCTGGTATGGATGTTGATGACCATTGGCATCGGGTTCGCAGCTTGGCGGCAGCGAAACGCCTAGGGCATGCTGTTGAAGGTGTCTGCGCGCCTTCAGCCGCGCCGCTTGCCAGCAGTGGTCAGACAAGCACGCCGATCCGGCGCTGCCACTGGTCCATGGCGCAATGGCAGGCTCAAAAAACACCCTGCGCCAGATGGGCCGCACGGCGCGCATCGCCCCATTTGCGGTGCAGCCTAGCACGCGGCCAGCATTGAATTTGCAATCTGGAGGGTGGACCAGGCTTTGGGTGCCGTGCCTGGCGGCGCCGATCAACCCAACGCCGAGGTCAGCGGGCGGTTGATCACCACATCCTTCATGACCAAGGTCGATGTCATGCGCTGCATCCCCGGCAAGGCCGTCAGCTTCTCGTCGTAGAGCTTCTGAAAAGCAGGCAAGTCCCTGACGACGATCTGCAGCAGATAGTCTGGGTCACCAAAGAGCCGCTGGGCCTGGATCACGTTGTCCAGCTCGGCGACCGCTTTTTCAAAGTCGCGCACGACCTTGCTGCTGTTGAGCGTGACAAACACGATGGCCGCAAATTCCAAGCCCAGTGCCGCAGGTGCCAGATCGGCACGGTAGCCGCGAATGGCCCCCGCCTCCTCCAAGGTGCGCACCCGCCGGTGGCAGGAGGACAAACTCAGCCCCACCTGAGCAGCCAGGTCGGTGAGGCTCAAGCGCCCATCCAGCTCCAGCGCTGCAAGAATTTTCCGGTCCAGTGCATTCATTCTGTAATAGCTTCCACTTTTCTGTCATTTATCGGAATTTATTGAGAGCACATTCTGCTACATCTTGCCTATCCTTCTGTCCTTTGCTTGACGAGAGAAGTACTGTGCCTTTGACCGCTGTAGCCGCCTTCTGGGCGGTGTCGTTTGCGTTGGTTATCACCCCGGGTGCCGATTGGGCCTATGTCATTTCTGCAGGTTTGCGGGGGCGCCGCCTGGCTTGCGCAGCGGTCGTCGGTCTGGCCTGTGGCGCCTTGCTGGCCACTGCGGCCGTGGCCGCAGGCGTTGGCGCGCTGGTCGCCCGCCACCCTGTGGTATTGACGGTGCTCACGGTGGCCGGCTCGGCCTATCTACTCTGGATGGGCGTGGCCATGCTGCGCAGCCCTGGGGCCAGCGTCAGTGCCCAATCCGGGCTGGTGGGAGGCGGATGGAAATGGGCATGCAAAGGCGCAGGCATCAGCGGCTTCAATCCCAAGCTGATTCTCTTGCTCCTGGCGTTGCTGCCGCAGTTTGTGCACGCCGAAAGTGCATGGCCCGTCGCACTGCAGATCATGGTGCTCGGTGCCGTGCACGCGCTGAGCTGCTGCGGCGTGTATCTGGCCGTGGGCTTGGCCGCACAGCGCGTGCTGGGTACACGCCCAGGCGCGGCACTGGTCGTATCTCGTGTGTCTGGCGCGCTGATGGTCGGTATCGCGTTGTTGCTGCTGGCTGAGCGGGCGATGCATTGATGGATGTGGTGAAAGCTGATGAGCAGTTACGACGCCTTCGGTTTTCTGCTCTGCCTAGTCAATAGATCGCTGACCCATGGGCTTAGGATGCGGCTGAAAGGGACTATTCTGAAATTTTCGATCGAATGACTCTACTCATCAGTCGTACGCTATAGGCCATCACCGGTCAGTCAGCCCATCCCCGTAAAGCTGACATTCAACATTAAAACTGTGAGTAAACACCAGGCCCCCTCAAATCCACCGAATTAGGTTTTTTGCATTAACAGAAAGTCCCTGTAGTGCAAACAAGCCACATCCGATCCGCTATTTGATATCGAATTGGTTCACTTGAATGGTTTCTTTTGCAATAGTGCTGGTGTATTTAGTAGCTTCAGTTGCGCTAGTATCAACATAGCCGTACGTAGTGACAGTTGAGTCCTCTTTGAGGGAGAGTCCTCGGTAAGGACCTGTAGCAGCCACCCAAGAAGTGGTCTGTGCATCAAGGGTGAGCCTGCCGCTATCCGCTTCCTTGGCTTGGGTCTTGATATCAAAACGGCAAGCAGAAAATTGACCCAGCGAGGTGGTGACGGTTTCTACGCCTACAAAGGTTCTGTTGTAAGCAACGTTAGAAATGCTCTGTGTATAAATACCCTTCAAATATCCTTCATTCGTCTGCACAAAATTCTGCGTAGTGACTTGGCCAGGCTGCATAGCAATCACGGATGTACGTGCTGGTGTCAAGCTTTGTTTTCTGGAAAAAATTTGGGTATCTAAATTGCCGAAACCGTAATAGAGCAGCACACCGTTTTCGATGGCATAACGAGAATGGCCAAACGTATCTTCATTGGAGTCCACAAGAATTATGTTGACACCGTCTTTTTCCTCTTCGCCTACAACCCGGTGAAAAAGAGAGTTTACATAAGTCGACGGACTGACAGATTCAGCAGCTCGTGTGGTTTGGGTTTGCATGAAAGCAATTTCGGTCCCTGGGCGGTAAAAACCGGCGTTGAAGCAAGCGGCCGAATCCGCAGACTCAGCGATATCGTCATTGCCACCACCTCCGCAAGCCGAGAGGATGGCTGGCAAGGCAAAGAGGACAATATTGTGTAAATTTCTTTGGTACATGAAGTGTGTCCTGTTGATGTGTCCGGCCCTATCTTAAGTATCTCGGGCGAGTTTGTGCAAAACTCCCACGTGCATAAAATGAAATTTGCAGCTTCTAGTGTGACAACGAGCAACAAGAACGGCTAGCATTACCCCAGCAAACCGCAGGTTTACGTTTGAGACGAGACATGAAGCCGCAGACAGCGCAAACTACGACAAGGTGAAACAACGACGTATCTAGGGTTGTGTATGCGGGTCTGTAAGCCTAGAGTTGGAGGTTTCCTTCAGCGAGGCCAGGGTAAACCTGACGGTCATTGATGAGCACTGACTTCTAGAGGCCTAGGGATTCATACCCTGGTGCTTTATTGTGTGATCTGGGGAAGGGTCTGACCGACAGCATTTGCGTGAAACCAACTCTGCTCAGGGTCGTTAATCGCCATTAAATTCGTCAACGCCCGTCTCTACGATCATCGCAATAATCTGAGAACAGACAAAGCGCTCACTCACCCCCACCCGCAATTGAGACTCCAAGAGCTCAGCAAGCCTCTCACCGCTTCCCAGCAAGCCCATAGCTATCCCCCGCCGGAAACGCATTCGTCTCAAAATCCAGCCAGGGCGGGTTCTGCGCATACATCTCGGCCGTCAGCTCCTTGATCGCCGCGATGTACCAGGAGTCGTCATTGACACGGTGGCTCAGGATGATCGGTGAGGTGGCGCGCTCGTCGTCAATCAGGCGGTAGACCAGGTCCGAGCGCAGGCGTGCCGCTGCGGGCACGATGCAGACGCCCATCTCGGCGGCGACCAGGCCCAGACCGGCCTGCAGCTCGCGCACCTCATGCACCTCGGCGGGCTGTATGCCCTGGTCATGCAACAGGCCCAGCACATGGTCGGCAAAGCTGGGGCGCGGGTCCTTGGGGTAGACGATGAGGCGCTGGCCTGCCAGCGCGGGCAGGCGGATGCGGCCGGTGTCGGCGGCCAGCGGGGTGCCCGGCGCAATGGCCAGCACCAGCTTTTCTTCGCGCAGCACGGTGCGCGCGACCGAGGTGTCATTGGTGCGGATGCGGCCAAATCCCAGGTCGATGCGGCCCGAGCGCAGCTCCTGGATCTGCTGGATCGAGCCCATGTCCACCAGGTGCACGTCGGTGTCCGGGTAGCGCTTGCGGAACATGCGCACCAGCATCGGCAGTCCGCCGTACAAGGTGGAGGCCACATAGGCGATCGAGATCGATTGGCGCTGGTTCAGCCCCACCTGGCGGGCCGCGCTTTTCATCTGGTCCACCCGCTGCAGCACCTGCAGCGATTGCTCATAAAACAGGCGCCCTGCTTCGGTCAGGCGCACCGGGCGGCTGTTGCGCTGGATCAGTTGCACGCCCAGCTCGTCCTCCAGCTGCTGGATCTGGCGGCTGAACGGCGGCTGCGCAATATGCATTTGCTCAGCCGCGCGGGTGAAGTTGCGGGTAGTGGCCACGGCCACGAAATACCGGATATGGCGCAGATCCATCAGGGAAAACCATAGACATGGGAATGCAGCGATTTTAAGTCATTGTTTTTTAATAATCAAACCACACACCATACCTGCAAGGTATGAAACAAGACAAATTTGGTGTTGGATCAAGTGCGGGCCTGCGTCGTTCAATAGCACCTATGCAAAACACACACCCGCACCAAGACAGCGCCCGACCTGCGGCATATACGGCAGCAGGCTCCGTTGTCGTCGAACAGGTGGAGACCTTGCTGGTCGATCTGCCCACGATCCGCCCCCACAAGCTGTCGATGGCCACGATGAACGGCCAGACCCTGATGCTGGTGCGCGTGCGCTGCTCCGATGGCACGGTGGGCATTGGCGAGGGTACGACCATTGGCGGCCTGGCCTATGGCGCGGAATCGCCCGAGGGCATGAAGCTGGCCATCGATACCTATTTTGTGCCGCAGATGGTGGGCGCCAACGCCAACCGCGTGCCTGCGCTGATGGCGCGGCTGAACCAGGCCATCCGCGACAACCGCTTTGCCAAGTGCGCGGTGGAGACGGCACTGTTCGATGCGCTGGGCCAGCGCACCGGCCTGCCGGTGTCCGAGCTGCTGGGCGGCCGCCTGCGTGACCGCCTGCCGGTCGCCTGGACGCTGGCCTCGGGCGACACCGGCCGCGACATCGAAGAAGCGCAGCGCATGCTGGAGACGCGCCGCCACCAGATCTTCAAGCTCAAGATCGGCCGCAAAGCGGTGCGCGATGATGTGGCCCACGTAGCGGCCATCAAGAAGGCGCTGGGCGATCTGGCCTCGGTGCGGGTTGATGTGAACATGGCCTGGAGCGAGCTGGAGGCGCACCACGGCCTGGCCGGTCTGGTGGATGCCGGCTGCGAACTGGCCGAGCAGCCGGTGGCCAGCGCCGATGTACTGGCCCGCCTCAAAGGCCGCTACCCGATCGCCATCATGGCCGATGAATCGCTGACCGGCCCGGCCTCCGCCTTGGCACTGGCACGCGTGGCCGGCGCCGATGTGTTTGCGATCAAGACAGAGCAATCGGGCGGGCTGCAGGCGGCGCAACAGGTGGCGGCCATTGCCGATGCAGCCGGCATCGAACTGTACGGCGGCACCATGCTCGAAGGCGGCGTGGGCACCATCGCGTCGGCCCATGCGTTTTCCACCTTCCGCGAACTGCAATGGGGCACCGAGCTGTTCGGCTCGCTGCTGTTGACTGAAGAGATTCTGGCCACGCCGCTGGAGTACAAGGATTTCCACCTGACGGTACCCACGGCCCCGGGCCTGGGCATCACACTGGATGAAGACCGCGTGCGGCATTTCCGCAGGGACCGCGGCAGCATCACCGTGCCGATCGCCGCGCCAGCCGCCGCCTGACGCCGCCGAGACGGACAGACGGACAGACGGATTGACCCCAAGAATTCATGACAAGGAGACTACGATGAGCGCCCCTATCTTCCACACCCCCGACGTGCAGGATTTTCTGCGTCTGGCCAGCGGCCTCAACCAGGACGGTGGCAACCCGCGCACCAAGCAGATCATCCACCGCATCCTGTCCGACCTGTTCAAGGCCATCGAGGACCTGGATATCACACCCGACGAATACTGGGCCGGCGTGGCCTACCTGAACCAGCTCGGTGCGCGCGGCGAGGCCGGTCTGCTGTCGCCCGGCCTGGGGCTGGACCGCTACTTTGACATGCGCATGGACGCCGAAGACGCCGCGCTGGGCGTGGCCAATGGCACACCGCGCACGATTGAAGGCCCGCTCTACGTGGCAGGCGCCCCCGTGGTGCACGGCCATGGCCGCCTCGATGACGGCAGCGACACCGCTGGCCATACGCTCATCATGCACGGTACCGTCTACGGCGCCGATGGCCAGCCGCTGCCCGGGGCGCAGGTCGAGGTCTGGCATGCCAACACCAAGGGCTTTTACTCGCACTTCGATCCCACCGGCGAGCAAAAGCCGTTCAACATGCGCCGCACCATCATTGCCGATGCGCAAGGCCGCTACAAATTCCAGAGCATCGTGCCCATGGGCTACGGCTGCCCGCCCGATGGCCCCACGCAGGCCCTGCTCAACCAGCTGGGCCGCCACGGCAACCGCCCGGCGCACATCCACCTCTTCGTCACGGCCGATGGCCACCGCAAGCTCACCACGCAGATCAACATCGATGGCGATCCGCTGGTGTTCGACGACTTTGCCTACGCCACCCGCGAAGGTCTGGTGCCCCCGCTGACCGAGCGCAGCGACGAAGCCAGCATCCGCGCCCACGGTCTGAGCGGCCCGTTTGCAGAAATCGTTTTCGACATCCGGCTCAGCGCGCTGGTGGACGGTGTCGATAACCAGATCGTGGACCGCCCGCGCCTGGCAGCCTGACCGCCTGACGCCACAGGGCCGGGGTGCTGCCGAGCAGGCAGTGCCCTAGCGCCGAGACCCATCCTCCCGCCCCTTGCCTGTCGCCCCGCACTCTGCGTAGCGAGGCGGAGCTGTACCCCCAGGAGACCTCACCATGACCACGATTGCCTCTGCCGACCGCTTCGGCGCCGTCGAACAGCTGCTCGAGACGGCACTGCAAGACGACAAGGACGCCGGCATCTTCCGCTGCCGCCGCGACATCTTCACCAACCCCGAGCTGTTCGAGCTGGAGATGAAGTACCTGTTCGAGTCGAACTGGGTCTACCTGGCGCACGAGAGCCAGATCCCCGACAACAACGACTACTACACCACGTCGATCGGCCGCCAGCCCATCATCATCACCCGCGACAAGCAAGGCGAGCTGCATGCGGTGATCAACGCCTGCGCACACAAGGGCGCAATGCTGTGCCGCAAAAAGCACGGCAACAAGGGCAGCTTCACCTGCCCGTTCCACGGCTGGACCTTCAGCAACGCCGGCAAGCTGCTCAAGGTCAAGGACGAGAAGACCACCGAGTACCCCATCACTTTCAACAAGAACGGCTCGCACGACCTGACCCGGGTGGCGCGCTTTCAGAACTACCGGGGCTTTCTGTTTGGCAGCCTGAACGCCGATGTGCAGCCGCTGGAGGACTACCTGGGCGAGACCCGGGTCATCATCGACCAGATCGTCGACCAGGCGCCCGAAGGCCTGGAAGTGCTGCGCGGCAACTCCAGCTACATCTATGACGGCAACTGGAAGATGCAGATGGAAAACGGCTGCGATGGCTACCACGTCAGCTCCGTGCACTGGAACTATGCCGCCACGATGAGCCGCCGCAATGCCGAAGGCACCAAGGCCACCGATGCCAACAACTGGAGCAAGTCGGTCGCCGGCGTCTATGGCTTCGAGAACGGCCACATCCTGCTGTGGACCAACACCTTGAACCCCGAGGTGCGCCCGATCTGGAACCAGCGTGAAGAGCTGGCCCAGCGCGTGGGCCAGGAGCGCGCCGATGTCATCGTGCGCCAGACCCGCAACCTCTGCCTCTACCCCAATGTGTTCCTGATGGACCAGTTCGGCACCCAGATCCGCGTGGCCCGCCCGTTGAACGTGAACCAGACGGAGATCAGCATCTTCTGCTTTGGCCCCAAGGGCGAAAGCGCGCAAGACCGCGCCACCCGCATCCGCCAGTACGAGGATTTCTTCAATGTCTCGGGCATGGGCACGGCCGATGACCTGGAAGAGTTCCGCGCCTGCCAGGCAGGTTACGCCGGCAGCGCCGTGCGCTGGAACGACATGAGCCGGGGCGCGCCGCTGTGGATCGAGGGCCCCGACGAGAACGCGAAGAAGATGGGCATGACCCCCTTGCTCAGCGGTGAGCGCAGCGAGGACGAAGGCCTGTTTGTCTGCCAGCACGACTATTGGGCCAAGACCATGCGCAAGGCCGTGCAGCAAGAGCGCGCAGGAGTGCAGCGATGAGCACGGACAGCCACAGCAACACGGCCGACCACCGCGCCATCTGCGCCTTTCTGTACCGCGAGGCCCGCTACCTGGACGACCGCGAATGGGAGCCCTGGCTGGCGCTCTACGCGCCCGACGCCGAGTACTGGATGCCCGCCTGGGACGACGATGACCAGCTCACCGACGACCCGCACAGCCAGATCTCGCTGATCTACTACCCCAACCGCAATGGGCTGGAGGACCGGGTCTTCCGCATCAAGACCGAGCGCTCCAGCGCCTCAATGCCCGAGCCGCGCACCAACCACATGATCAGCAATGTGGAAGTGCTGGCCGAGCAGGCCGATACGGTGGAGCTGCGCTACAACTTTCACACGCTCAGCCACCGCTACAAGCAGACCGATCATTTCTTTGGCACGGTCTTTCTGACCCTGCGCAAAGTGGCTGACAGCTTTCTGATCGCCCGCAAGAAGATCGTTCTCAAGAACGACTACATCCGCCAGGTCATTGATGTCTACCACATCTGACACGCCAGGAGACCACCATGAACAGCTATCGCATTGCCCTGAACTTTGAGGACGGGGTCACCCGCTTTGTGGACTGCGGCGCCAACGAGAAGGTGCTCGATGCCGCTTTCCGCAACCGCATCAACCTGCCAATGGACTGCTCGGACGGCGTCTGCGGCACCTGCAAGTGCAAGGCCGAAAGCGGCACCTACGACCTGGGCGACGACTACATCGACGACGCACTGACCGAGGATGAGGCCGGCCAGGGCATGGTGCTGACCTGCCAGATGGTCCCGCAGTCCGATTGCGTGATCGCGGTGCCGGTTCCCTCCACCGCCTGCAAGACCGGCACCGGCCAGTTCAGCGCCACAGTCAGCGCAGTGCAGCCCCTTGGCGATGCCGCCTATGAACTGGTGCTGGATGTGGCAGACGCCGCACCCGCGTTTCTGCCCGGGCAGTACGTCAATATCAGCGTGCCGGGCAGCAGCCTGCACCGGTCCTACTCGTTCAGCTCCGCGCCCGGCAATGGCCGCATGAGCTTCCTGATCAAGCAGGTGCCGGGCGGCCTGATGAGCAGCTGGCTCCAGGGCGCCCGCGCCGGCGAGCCGCTGCAGATGACCGGGCCACTGGGCAGTTTCTACCTGCGTGCAGTCACGCGGCCGCTGCTGTTCTTGGCGGGCGGCACGGGTCTCGCGCCCTTCCTGTCGATGCTGGAAGTGCTGGCCCGCGATGGGGCCACCCAGCCCATCCACATGGTCTATGGCGTTACCCGCGATGCGGACCTGGTGCTGGTCGAGCGCCTGCAGGCCTATGCGCTGCAGATCCCGGGCTTCAGCTTCAGCACCTGCGTGGCCGATCCGCAGACCGCGCACGCGCGCCAGGGCTATGTCACCCACCACCTGCCAGCCCAGGCGCTGCATGGCGGCAATGTCGATGTCTACCTCTGCGGCCCGCCGCCCATGGTCGATGCCGTGCAGCAGCACTTCAAGGCCGAAGGCATAGTGCCCACCCACTTCCATTACGAGAAGTTCACGCCCACCCAACCGCTGGCCGCCGTGGCGGAGGCGCTGGCATGAACGCGCCCCTGCACCCCGCAAGCTACCAACGCTTTGCCGGCAAGGTGATGGTGGTGACCGGCGCGGCCCAGGGCATTGGCCGGGGCGTGGCGCTGCGCGCCGTGGCCGAAGGCGCCCAGGTGCTGTTGGTCGACCGGGCCGACTTTATCGCCGAGGTGGCGGCCGAGGCGGGCAGCCCCCATGCCGCTGGCCTGGTGGCCGACCTGGAAACCTACGAGGGCGCGCAGGCTGCCATGGCGCGGGCGAGCCAGCTGTTTGGCGGCATCGACATCCTCGTCAACGGCGTAGGCGGCGCGATCCGCATGCGCCCTTTTGCCGAGTTCGAGCCCGCGCAGATCGACGCAGAAATCCGCCGCTCGCTGATGCCAACGCTGTACGCCTGCCATGCTGTGCTGCCGCATCTGCTGGCACGCGGCGGCGGCACCATCGTCAATGTGTCGTCCAACGCCACGCGCGGCATTCGCCGGGTGCCGTACTCGGCGGCCAAGGGCGGCGTCAATGCCTTGACGCAGTCGCTGGCGATGGAATATGCGCCGCAGAACATCCGCGTCGTCGCCTCGGCCCCCGGCGGCACCAACGCGCCGCCCCGGCGGGTGCCGCGCAATGCCGCAGGCGACAGCCCTGAGGAGCAAACCTGGATGCGCGAGGCCGTGCAGCAGGTGACCGAGTCCAACTACTTCAAGCGCTACGGCAGCCTCGATGACCAGGTCGGCCCGATCCTGTTTCTGGCCTCCGACGAGGCGGCCTACATCACCGGTGCGGTGCTGCCTGTAGCCGGTGGCGATAACGGCTGAGCGCAGCCCGCCGCCGACCGCCCTACCCACGCTAAAAAAGAAAAACCGCGCCCGCGCCGCACTGCAAGGCTGCAGCAATGCGCGGGTCCAGGAGACACCATGACTGATCGCCAAGCCATTGTTCCGCCCGGCATGGAGGCGGTGTACGAGCAGATCGGCTATGCCCCGGCCATCCGGGTCGGGCAGACCGTCTATGTATCCGGCCAGATCGGCCGCACGCCCGATCTGCAGCTGGTCGAGGACCGCGAAGCCCAGATCACGCAGGCCTTTGCCAACCTGCAGCGGGTGCTGGAGGCCGCAGGTGCCAGCCTGGCCGATGTGGTCGATCTGACCAGCTTCCACACCGATATGCGCGACCTGCCCTTGTTCATGCAGGTGCGCAACCGCTTTTTGCAAAACCACCCGCTTCCCGCCTGGACGGCGGTGGGCGCGCACATGCTGGGCGGCGCGCCCGGCTACATCGTGGAGATCAAGGCCATTGCAGTGATACCGGCCCATGAAGCCCAACCGGGCTGAACCCCCCAGCCCCTATAAAAGGAGACAGAGATGACAACCTTGGACGTCAACCAGGTCATAGACAACGCCCGCTTTACGCGCTTCCACTGGATGGTCACCCTACTATGCGGCATGCTGCTGGTGTTTGATGGCTATGACCTGTTCATCTACGGCGCCGTGCTGCCGGTGCTGATGAAGGAGTGGAGCCTCTCGCCGGTGCAGGCCGGCGCCCTGGGCAGCTATGCGCTGTTCGGCATGATGTTCGGCGCCTTCATCTTTGGTCCGCTGGCCGACCGGATCGGCCGCAAAAAAGGAGTGGCCATCAGCTTTGTGCTGTTCAGCATCGCCACCTTCATGAGCGGCTTTGCCACCTCGCCGACCGAGTTTGGCATCTTCCGCTTTATCGCCGGCCTGGGCTGCGGCGGCCTGATGCCCAATGCCGTGGCCTTGATCAACGAGTACGCCCCCAGGCGCGCGCGTAGCACCCTGGTGGCGCTGATGTTCAGCGGCTACTCGCTGGGCGGCGTGCTCTGCGCGGGCCTGGGCATCTACATGCTGCCGCGCTTTGGCTGGCAGGCCATGTTCTTGGCCGCCGCCCTGCCGCTGGTGCTGCTGCCGCTGATTGTGTGGAAGCTGCCCGAGTCCGTGGGCTTTTTGCTGCGCCAGGGCCAGCAGGCCAAGGCGCGGCAGATGCTGTCGCAGGTAGCGCCCGATGTAGCCCTGGGCAGCGAGGTGCAGCTGCTGCAGACCGATGCCAAGGGCGCAGGCGTACCCATGCTTGATTTGTTCCTCAAGGGCCGCGCGATCGGCACCTTCATGATCTGGCTGTCCTTCTTCTGCTGCCTGCTGATGGTCTATGCACTGGGCTCCTGGTTGCCCAAGCTGATGGCGACGGCCGGCTACAGCCTGGGGTCAAGCCTGTCGTTCCTGCTGATGCTGAACTTTGGCGGCGTCGTCGGCGCCATAGCCGGCGGCTGGCTGGGGGACCGCTTCAGCCTGCCCAAGGTGGTGCTGGCCTTCTTTGCGCTGGGCACCGTGGCCATCGCGCTGCTGGGCTTCAACAGCCCCATGCCGGTGCTGTACCTGCTAATCGCGATAGCCGGCGCCACCACCATCGGCACGCAGATCCTGCTGTATGCCAACACCGCCCAGTTCTACCCGCAGGCCATCCGCTCCACCGGGCTGGGCTGGGCCTCGGGTGTGGGGCGCACCGGCGCCATTGTGGGCCCGCTGCTGGGCGGCTGGCTGATGGCCGCAGCGCTGCCGCTGCAGATGAACTTCCTGGTATTTGCCGTGCCGGGCCTGGTGGCAGCGCTCGCGATCGGCTTCTTCATCCTTTACTACCGTGGCAAGCAAGAGGCGCCCCAGGTCGTCGTTGCTGCCGTGCGCCCCGCCGTTTGATCGCTCCTCAGGAAAAAAGCCCATGCTCTATCTCGTTCATATGGTCGTCAACATCCCCACCAGCGTGCCCGCCGAAGAGGCCGCGCGCATCAAGGCTGCGGAAAAAGCCTATTCGCAGCAGTTGCAGGAATCCGGACAATGGCCGCACCTGTGGCGCGTGGTGGGCGAATACGCCAACTACAGCGTCTTCGATGTAGCCAGCAACGACGAGCTGCACAACACGCTGAGCCAGCTGCCGCTGTTCCCCTACATGCAGATAACAGTGACGCCTTTGGCCAAGCACCCCTCCTCCATCCGATAAGCAGACAGGCAAACGCATATGACGATGCAACGCAGAACCCTGGCCCTGCTGCTGGCAGCGCTGGCGCTGCCAGGCGCCGCAATGGCACAACCCGATGCCGCCTGGCCGGCCAAGCCCATCAAATGGGTGGTGCCCTTTCCGCCGGGTGGCGCGATGGATGTGATTGCCCGGACGTTGGGCGATCGCGCCGCGCGCGAGCTGGGCCAGCCCTTTGTGGTCGAGAACCGGCCCGGCGCCGGTGGCAATATCGGCGCCGACTATGTCGCCAAGCAGCCTGCCGATGGCTACACGATCATGATCACCTCGATCGGCATGGCCACCAACCCGGCGCTGTACGCCAAGCTGGCCTATGACCCAGTCAAGGACTTTGCGCCCATCAGCCTGCTGGCGGTGGTGCCCAATGTGCTGGTGGTCAATGCCGCCCGCAGCCCCGACACATCGGTGCAGGATGTGCTGGCCCATGCGCGCCGCAACCCCGGCAAGCTCAGCTATGCCTCCGCTGGCAACGGCACCTCCATCCACCTGGCCGGTGAGGTGTTTGCCTCTACCGCCGGGGTGGCGCTGATGCATGTGCCCTACAAAGGCAGCGGCCCGGCCATTACCGACATGCTGGGCGGCCAGGTCGACTTGATGTTTGACAGCATCACCTCGGCGCGGCCCCATATCCAGTCGGGCAAGCTGCGCGCGCTGGGTGTGACCACTGCCAAGCGCTCCTCCGCACTCCCCGATGTGCCTACCATTGCCGAAGCCGGCCTGCCCGGCTACGAGGTATCACCCTGGTTTGCGGTGTTTGCGCCAGCCGGCACACCGCCCCAGGTGGTGGCCCGGCTCAACCAGGTGCTCAACGGCGCGATGCAGCAGCCCGATACCCTCAAAAAGCTCGAAAGCGTGGGCGCCGAGCCCATTGGCAGCACGCCCCAGGCACTGGCCACGCACCTGCAGCAGGAGCTGGCGCGCTGGGGCAAGCTGATCAAAGAGCGCGGCATCCGCCTGGATTGACGCCGCAGCCTGGCCTGCAAGAAGACGTCCAAGGCGCCATCGACACTGAACTGCTGCCCCAACTGCTGCAGCTGCAGCAAAGCAAGGCGGCCATGCTGCGCGCCGCTTGGCGCCAAACCATCCCAGCGCTGCCTGCGTTGCTGGAGCGGTATGCGGACCAGTGGCGGCTGTTGCCTGCCGAGCTACCTGGAACCAGCACTTGCAAGAGGTGTGCCGCTCGTCACCGCCTCGGCGGTCTGGCTTTGCAAATAGTCCAGCATGGCCCGCAATTTAGGAGGTACATGGGGGCCTGGTGCATGCAAGGCATAGGCGGTCCGAGGGGCATAGCTTCCCACCAACTGCCAACCGGGCAGCACCTCCACCAGGCTGCCCTGGGCGAGATGGTTGCAGGCCACGAATTCGGCCATGAGCGCAATGCCAGCGACGGCATTGGATTGCAGCGCGTTGAGCAAACCATGGCTGCTGGCAATCGTGATGGGCGTGTTCAGCCGCAGCTTGACGGGGGGTGCAGCAGGGCTCGCAACACAAGCAAGTTCCACCACGTTCTGAAACGGCCCATAACCCAGGCTCATGCATCGATGGGCCATCAGATCCTGGGGTTCGGTGATGGGCGGCCGGGTCTGCAGGTAGGCTGGGTGCGCGACCAGCAGATAATGAATGCGCTTGAGCGGCCGAGCCACCATCGCGGGCGGCAGCGCATCGGCCCCGCTGATGCGGATCGCCAGGTCCAGCCCTTCGGCGGTCAGGTCGAGCAGTTCATCGCGCATGGTCAGCTGGACTTGCACTTCGGGGAAAAGCGCGCAGAAACCGGGCAGCAGCGGGGCCAGCCACCAATCGCCAAAGACCAAGGGGGCACTCATGCGCAACACGCCCTGCGGCTGTTGGCGGTGGGCAGTGGCACGCGACACCGCAAGCTCGGCGCTTTGCAGCATCAGCACACAATCGGCGTGCACGGCCGCACCTACCTCCGTCAACGACAAGGACCGGGTCGTGCGGTTGAGCAGCTTCACCCCCAGCTCGGACTCCAGGCGGCCTACGCTACGGCTCACGGCACTGGTGGTGAGGCGCAGGTGGCGCGCCGCACCGGCAAAACTATGCTGGGCCACCACCTGGACAAATACCTGCATGTCGGCGAGCGGAAGAGAGTCGGTATTCATGGGCATCGATCGTTGCATCACAGGCAACAATTAATTGATTTCAAGCCATATTGTCAATTCTATCGAAAGGCCTGACCATCGCAATCCTCTTATCTCGTCGATGAAATCATGAACTCCTCAAGCGTAGCGGGCATCCCTCCAGTCAAGGCCAGTGCATTCACTGCAGTGCAAGGCGGCGGCACCTGGCGCATGGTGGCCGCAATGGCTCTGTCAGGGACGATCGGGCTGGTCGTCATCGAAAGTGGTTTGCCGGTAGAGCATGTCGTCCTGCTGCGCTGCCTGCTTGGCGCGCTGGGATTGGGCCTGTGGATCCTGTGGCAACGAGCCTGGGTGCCGCCGAGCAGGTCGGGCTGGCTCTCCATGGTGCTCGGTGGCGTGGCCCTGGTCGCCAACTGGGTGGCGCTGTTCCATGCCTATGCCTACGTGGGAATCGCCGTTGCCACCGTGGTCTACCATGTGCAGCCTTTCATGCTGGTACTGGCGGCAGCGCTGGGCGGCGAGGCGATCGGTTGGCGCAAGCTGCTATGGATGGTGCCGGCACTGTGCGGCGTGGTACTGAGCAGTGGGCTGGGCACGGATGCCGTGGCCAGTGTGGCCCCGTCCGCGAGCGCGCCGGTATGGGGAATAGCGCTGGCGCTGCTGGCTGCCGCGCTTTACACCGCCACCGTCATCAGCACCCGGCGGGTCAAGAACATCGCGCCCGCGCAGATTGCGATGGTGCAGATGCTGGCAGGCGGCGCCGCATTGGCATGCTGGTCCGCCCCTGCACTGTTGCAGGCCATGCGCCACAGCACCGGTCTTCCCGGTGCCAGCACCGTGGTCTGCGTGCTGATTCTGGGGCTGCTGCACACCGCGTGGATGTACGGACTGATGTACGGTGCGTTTCAGCGGCTGAGCGCCCCGGCAGTGGCGATGCTGAGTTTTATCTACCCGGCAGTTGCGTTGGCCGTGGATCTTCTCTGGTTTGGCACCCACCCCACCCTGCCTCAGTGGTTGGGCATGGGCACCATCGTGTTGGCAGTGCTGGGCTATCGTTGGCAGGATCTGCGCCCGCAGGCTGCATGATTGCGCGCTGGCAAGAGGGTGCCATGCGCGGCATGGAGCGCAGGCTCCTGCCTATCCACCTGGCGCCTCCTGGGGCACGCCGGCAAGGCCTGAGGCCGGGATGCGCTGCCCGGGAAAGTGGGCGCATGGCTGCACCGCGGGATAAATGGCACGCGTTTATCGCAGCTAACACCGCGGAGCTTGCATTTTCAGCGCCACAGGCATTCAAACCCTCCCATTATCCGAACGAGCGCGCAGCTGGTATTTTTGATTTCATTCAAAACTCTTTGTTTATTTCTACGTGATTGTCCGAATGGAGTAAAAGCCGGTCATGCCTCAAAGTTATCCGGCACCAGCAGGAGGTGTTTTGCAGCCATCCGATATCCATATCATGGAATATTGCCGCCATAGTCATGCCTTCTATTACCCAATAGACCCGCATCAAGCATATATATTATTTTTTTGTGATGCCGGCCATTCACCCCCTTGACTCGGCAAGCATTGCCTATTTATAGGCACCCAGTCATCCAATGACCAGTCCAATGAATGGCTGCTTGCCCTGGCTATTGACCTCTCAGCGTGCAGCTGGATGACGGTACCCATACCAAACCAATGATCACCATCCCCTCATAACAGATCTAGGGGGTTCAGGAGTATTTCCCATGTGGTTCAAGCGCTTTATTGGCTCGTCTTTTGCCGGGCGAAGCCTGGTCATCACCGGCTTGCTCGCCCTTACCGGTATCGCACAGGCGCAGACCATCTCGACAGTGGCGGGCACCGGCACCACCAGTACGGGTCTCAGCAATTGCAGCAGTGGGCCCGCGACCCAGGTCAATCTGGAGTACGGCGGCAACGATATCGCAGTGGACAGCCAAGGCAATTTATACATAGCCGAAAGCCATGTCATATGCAAGGTGGATACCAATGGAAGCATCACCACGTTTGCGGGCAATGGAGCAGCGGGAAACAGTGGGGACGGTGGCCTTGCCACCAGCGCTTCCTTTAGCGAGATCACCGGACTCGCGTTCGACAACGCTGGCAACCTGTATGTGGGCTCGATGGCGGGAGGGATTCGCAAGATCGATGCCAGCGGCACGGTGACCTTGTTCTCTGATTTGAATGGCCGCAGTCCATTCGGAATAGCGGTGGACAGCAGCGGCAAACTCTATACGTCGCTGGCGTTTCAACACCTCGTTGTCAAAGTAGATGGCGGCGGCGCCATCACCACGGTTGCGGGAGTGGGCTCTGCGGGCTACAGCGGCGATGGAGGAGCCGCCACCAGCGCGGCCCTGAACTTCCCCACCGGACTTGCCTTTGACGCAGCGGGCCATCTGCACATGGCCGATGTACAGAACCGGGTCGTGCGCAAGATCGATGCCGGGGGAATCATCAGCTCGGTGCCAGGAGCAAACTTCAGCAATGACATGGGAACCAGCCGCTACTCCTCGGGCCTCGCTTTTGACCGTGTCGGCAATCTCTATATTTCCAACGGGCAGGATAACAACGTCCTCAAAGTGGACGCCAATGGCGTCAACACGGCGGTGGCCGGAACCGGTGCTGCCGGCTATTCAGGCGATGGGGGTCCTGCTACCAATGCACAACTGAGAGGCGCTTCGGCGGTCGCGTTCAACAGCGCAGGCGCCCTGTTTATCAGTGACGCCTATAACAGGGTGGTCCGCAAGGTGGTGTTTTCCGACTTGGTGATGGCAGTCGCCTTGCCTGGCAGCACTGCGGTCGGCATGCCGTACAGCGGCACGGTCACCATCACCAACAACGGCTCCGGACCGGCAGATGCCGCTGCCTCCGTGTCCATCACAGGCCTGCCCAATGGAATCACGCTGGGCAGCTGCAATGTGGCCCATCTGGCCGCCGGCGCCAGCGTCACCTGCAGCGTGAACGGCACCGCTACCACAGCAGGCAGCTTCGCTGTGACGGCGGCTGCCACGGATACGGCCGATCTCGACCCCCGCAACAACAGCGCCACCGCCACCATTGCCGTGGGTGCTTTTCCAGACCTGGCCGTGAGCACCAACCTCCCCGCAGGCACGGTTGGAACGACTTATAGCGGCAGTATCACCATCACCAACGGTGGTACGGCGCCTGCCAGTGCAAGCGCTGCCGCTTCGGTGACCGGCCTGCCCGCAGGCCTGGTATTAGGCGCCTGCAATATTGCCAATCTCGCAGTCGGCGGCAGTGTCACCTGCGCCATCACCGGCACGCCCACAGCGGCAGGCAGCTTTGCTGCCACAGCGGCTGTGACCGATAGCACAGACAGCAATACCGCCAACAACACGGCGCCAGCAACGCTGACCATCGTTGGCGGCGTCCCCGTCAACGCGGTAGCCACCCCAGTGCCCATGCTGGGCCAGTGGGGCTCGATACTGCTGGTGTTGTTGATGCTGATGGCCGGTGGCTGGCGAGCACGCCGGCCTGCGCAGCGCGTGCCTGTGCCACCAGCGTCTTGATGGCGCAAAGCCGTGCAAGGCGCAACGGCAGTGGATGGAGATACCAAAGCCTGTCCTGCGCTGGAACGCTGTCGATGGGGAGACGCCCATCAGCGGCTGAGGCCCCCATGGGTTGAATGCGGGTGCCTCTCCACCCAGGGCGCCGTTCGGCGCGCCCACCATGGACCATTGCCTCATGGTCCAAGGCGGCTCATCAGCAGGGCGCCCCGGTCTTCTAGCGCTTACTTTTGGATGAACGCAAGCAGATCTGCGTTGATGGCATCCGCGTTTTCGGTATGCATGCCGTGCGAATAGCCCTTGTAGATTTTCAACTCGCTGTTGGCCAGCAACTGGTCTTGCAGCACCGCCGCGTTTTTATAGGGCACCACCTGGTCGTCATCGCCTTGCAGCACCAAGGTGGGCACGGTGATGGCTTTCAGGTCGGCCGTCTGGTCCGTTTCTGAAAATGCCTTGATGCCTTCATAGTGCGCTTGGGCGCTGCCCATCATGCCTTGGCGCCACCAGTTCTGGATGGTGCCCTGTACCGGTTTGGCCCCAGCGCGGTTATAGCCGTAGAAGGGGCCAGTGGGCACGTCGATGTAGAACTGCGCACGGTTGGCGGCCAGCGCGGCGCGAAAACCGTCAAAAACTTCCATCGGTGTGCCTTCGGGGTTGGCCGGGGTCTTGACCATCAATGGGGGCACGGCGCTGATGAGGACGGCCTTCGCCACCCGTCCCTGGGGCTGACCGAACTGGGCCACATAGCGCGCCACCTGCCCACCGCCGGTGGAATGGCCCACATGGATGGCCCGCTGCAGATCGAGATGCTCGGCTACCGCCGCAGCGTCCGCCGCGTAATGGTCCATATCATGGCCTTCGCTGACCTGGCTGGAGCGGCCATGGCCACGGCGGTCATGCGCAACCACGCGAAAGCCCTGGGCAAGAAAGAACAGCATCTGGTTGTCCCAGTCGTCAGCACTCAGCGGCCAACCATGGTGAAAGACGATCGGCTGTGCGTCCTTGGGCCCCCAGTCTTTGTAAAAAATCTGGACGCCGTCTTTGGTAGTGACAAAAGACATGAAAAACTCCTAGCGGTTGACGAAAATGAAGGGTGCCAAGCCTGTGAACGTTAAAACAAGGCTGTTGCACCGCTGTGTAAGACGTTGTCAGGGGGCCGCGTGCGGCAATGGCCCGGTTGCGTCCGCTGGCATGGCGGGTGGAGGGCCTGCACCACCAACCGCCTCTGCAGCACTGGCCTTGCCAGCGCAGTAAGCTTCAACGTGCAGGGAAGTTCAATGCATCACGAGAATGACGTATGAATATTGGTGAACTGAGCAAATGCACAGGTCTGTCCACATCGCGCATCCGCTTCTACGAGCAAAGCGGTCTGCTGCCAGCGGCGCAGCGGGGCTTGAACGGCTACCGCAGCTACCCGCCGGAGATGGTGCAAATGCTGGAGTGGGTGGTCATGGCGCAAAAGGTGGGTTTCAGCCTGGAGGACATTCGCGCATTGCTGCCACGCGGCCTGCAAGGATGGGACCATGACGGGGTCGTGGCCACCTTGCGCCAGAAACTGGCCGACATCAAGTCCATGGAAAAACAACTGCAAACCAGCAAAAGGCAGGTGCAGGCCTTGTTGGCCGACATAGAGGCGCGGCCAGATGACATGGATTGCCAGGACAACGCGCGCCGTGTGCTCACCCATGTGCTGGCACAGCAGTCTGCGTTCCTGCCCTCTGAAACCGCTGCCGAAGAGAAGATGGGCCAGCTGATGCGTGCCGCGCGCAAGCAGCGGGCCAACGGCGCCGGCACCTGAGCAGGTCTTCAAATCGCATGGCGCGGCAAACACCTCCCGGGCCGGTCCGGCTCCGCTCTGGCAGCCCTAGCGCCCTGGCCGGCACAGGGTGGCCGCCATCCTCGCGCCGGGCGGCGCCTTGCAGGGAGCGCGGTGTGCTCAGAAGGATGCTTGCGCGATGTGCCTCAAACCCTGTTCGTAGCTGGTGACCACAAAGTGCGGGAAGCGACGCCGGAACTTGGACGAATCAAAAACAAGGTCGTGCGCATAGCGCGGTAGCAGTTCGCGCAGCTCGCGTACCGGCTTGGACACCCAGCTCGCAGCCACCAGCGCCCAGTGGCTCAGCACGCGGTAGCGTGGCGCCACCCCGAAAGTGGTGGCGGCCAGGTGTACAAAGGCTTGGTAAGTCAGGCGCTCGTCCCAGCAAGGCAGGTGCCAGGTCTGGCCGTATGCATCCTCCGTATTGCCAATGATCGCCATCGCGCGGCTGGCATCGGGCGTCCAGATCAGCGTACGCAGCGTGTCATCCCGTACCGGTACCTTGGCCTTTCGGCCAGCCTTGAGCGGCGCAATCACCAGCGTGTTGGTGACGCTCTGGGTCTTGCCAGGGCCATAGAACTCGGGCGCACGGGCAATGGCGACGGGGATATCGCCGCGCTGCATCTCGGCCAGCACCATCTCTGCCATCAAGGCCCGCACGCGGCCCTTGCGCCCTCTCGGGGCAAAAACGGTTTCCTCGGTTTGCCGCTGCGCGCTTTGCGGATACATATAAGTGTTGTCAAAGTAGACAAACTTGGCACCCGCTGCCCGGCTGGCATCGAGTGCGTTACGCAGCATGGCCGGAAATTGCGTTTCCCATAATGCGCTGTCCGGCGGCAGGCCAGCGGTGAAATACACGACCTCACTGCCACGAACTGCGTCCAGGGTCTGTATGGCATCGAGCAGGTCGGCACGGACCAGTGCGTCGGTACCGTTGACCTTGCGCGGCTGGCGGCTGACCAGGCGCAGGTTCTGCGTGTAGTGGCGCTTCAACGCACGCGCCAGCTCGGTCGCGATTTGGCCATTGGCCCCCAAGATGGTTTGCATGTCTACCCTTGCAGCATCGGATGTGGTGAGAAGACAGCGAGCTTAAGGTTCAAGTTAAGTTGAATGTCAAGCGCTCACGGCACCCGTCCGGCTTCGGGCAGAAGACCAGACCGCAGGCTTTGCGCGCCAAAGGGGCATCGCCCACCTGCCGAAGGCCGTACACAGGCCCGCCGCCGCTGGTTGGCACAGTTACTGCGCTGAGGGCCGCCGCCCGCTGCGCTGGGTGGTGTTGCGCAAACCGATGCCGAGAGACGGCGAGCTGCTGGCACTGCCCAGCTGGGCTCCCCTGCCGCACCATCGTCAAACCCCTTGCCAGTGCATTACTGCGGCATGTGCGCCGGTATCAGTCCCTGGGCGCGTAGCGGGGGCGCCTCGTAGACGGAATCCTCGGCCGGGTAGCGCAGACCCGGTATCCCCGCCGCCTTGGCGCTGGCCCAGAGGATACTCTCGCCTGCTGGCAAGGTATCGATCTGCTCGGTGTAGATCGGGTCATCGAAGGCGCTCCTGGCCGTGGTGAAACTCCACCCGCGCTCCCGGAATGCCCAGATCAATTCATCGAGCGCGGCAGCATTGATCCTGTTGGTGTGCAGCAGCATCACATGGGCTGGACTGCGGCCCAGGACCTGCTGGGCCAGGCCGTCGTAGTAGGCCGCTCGGTCCAGCAGATGTGCGATGTACGCGGCCTTCACCTGGTCGGCCTTGGCGGCATTTGCTTCGTTCAGCCAGGCCACATACACCTGGTTGTAGTACCAGTCGCTCGCGTCGATCGACACCGGAGCCGCCCTGTAGCCTGCGGCCTGCATCCACAGGCGCATGCCGTCCCGCTTGGCCAGCATGTTGCCTTCCTTCAGATACGGAAAGCGCAGCATCTTCGACCAGCCAGGTATCCGGCTCAGCACGGCGCCGGCCTCCTTGACATCGCCAATAAAGTCCGCAAGCGGCAGTTGAGGCGACCCCAGGCTGCGGTGCCGGGACGTGTGGTTGCCTATGGCGTGGCCTGCACGCCCCCAGTCCCCGATGAGGTCCAGCCCCTCACCCTGGCCGGTACGCACCAGTGACGGAAACACCATGGACGAGATGCCCGCATCGCGGAGCGACTTCAGGATCTGCCGGTTCCAGGATGCGGCCGCAGGCTCGGTTGAAGGGTCCAGGCCATCATCAAACGTCAGCGCCAAGGTCTGGGCAGGAACGCAGGACGCGCTGAAAAGCAAAAGAACGGCGGCAAGCGCGCGACGCAGCACGACCATGGCGATGCCCTTCTTACTGGTCAGCGGTTGGCAAAAGCCCAAGAAGCTCTTGGCGCGCACGCAGCCCTGCGTTGGGCTTGAGGGCTTGCGCATCCTGGATCAGGCGCACAAACGCCAGCCTGCGCGCGCCCCTGGTCGCCCAGCCGACGTACCAGCCATAAGCATGGTTCGCGTCATAGCGGTGGTCGCTGCCCGGCGACCCGGTGCCCATCTTGCCATGCACAGTCCAGCCGTTGACCTCGGTGCCGTAGTTCGAAATGCCGGCGGTCATGTCATAGGCATGTGCACTCACCGGCAGTTGGCGGCGCACGATCTTGCGCATGAACGCGAGCTGTTCCTCGGCGGAGATACGCAGCGAACCCATCACCCAGACCCCGTTCTGCCCCGGTTCATCGACCGGTACCGCAGAGACATCGGCATTGCCATATTCGAATGCCTTCACGTAGTGCGCGAAGCGCTCCTGCCCTAGCCGCTTGACCACCTGTTGCGAGTACCAGAAGACCGAATCCCGCATCCAGGTGGTCGGCGTGATGTCCCGCCGCCAGGCATCGCCCGCCCAATCCGGATAGCCCGCCTGGTACGGCAAGGCAGGCTCTGCAGCATCCTTGAGCACTCCCGCGTCGTAGCCCATGAGGCTGATGGCGAGCTAGAAAGTCGAGGCAGGTGTCACGCGCTCGGAGCAAGCCGGGCCTTGCTGCACCAGCAGCTGGCCGGAATCGGCGTCTGCCATCAGCGTGCACAGCGTACGTGCGGTGGCGAAGGGCGCTGAAAGAACGAAGACCACTGCGGCGGCAGTGGCCTGGAGAGCGCGTTTGCACATGTTGAAGGTTTCCAAAAGAAAGGAGAGGACTAGGGCGCCGGGCATGCCGGTGGAGCGTCCTGCAGGTCCTGCGACCGCGAGAACCCGAAGATGCCGGCCCAATGTGGGGGTAGTGTCGCAGTGTTCTGGCCTCGCGCGTCGCGTATTTCACAAAATGATGCCGGCGCAGCTGCGCCAGTTCGCCCGAGGCACCGCCGTTGCGGGCTTCAGCCGCCACTCAAAGACTGCCCGACGCCACCTCCACCAACCACCCCTCTCCCGCCATCACTGAAATACTGGCCCCCGCCCAGGCCTGCCAACAGCGCAAACCGGCCGGGGTGGCTGCTGCACCACCTGGAAGAAAACGTGCAAGGCGCCATCGACACTGAACTGCTGCCCCAGCTGCCCCAGCTGCCCCGGCTGCAGCAGTTGCAACTGGCTTTGGCCCAGGAGCAAAGCGGCTGCAGCACTGCAAGGCAGCCATGCGGCGCGCCGCTTGGCGCAAGACCATCCCAGCGCTGCCTGGGTTGTTGGAGTTGTACGCGGGTCCGCTGTCTGTGTGGTCTGCTGAGGTTGCTGCGCGGGTTGAGGTAGAGATCCGCGAGCCACTGCGAGGGCATTTGGGGGGCTATGGGTTGCCGGTGCTGCCAACGGAAGCCGCTGCCGTGGTGCTGCCAGCGGGTGTTACTGGCCCTGATGCGCTTTACGCGGCTTTGCAAAATGCTGTGTGCGTGCAGATGGTGGCTGCGTTTGCTGCTGCGGTGGATGCTTGCAGCCATGCGCTGGAGCCGATGCTGGTGCAAACCGAGAAGATGCAGGCGCACCTGCGACGGTGCGTGCAGGATCTGCAGGATTTAGGCATGTCGCTGCGTGGCTGACTGCAAACGGCCTCAACTCTCCCATATATCTCCTGACCTGCCACATAGAGTCACTGCTTGAAACCCCATTCGGGCTTCGGGCAACAACATGCCCATTTTTTTCAAAGGTGTGGACGATGCTCAAGAGCCGTATGGTTGGGTGTTTGCTGGTCGTATTTCTCAACGGCATGGCCACTGCGCAAACGGTCTCGACCTTTCCGCCCGGCAGCCCCCTCTATGAAGCCGTCAAGGAGAACCTTCTTCAAAACGGCAACAAGGATCTGAGCCCGGGGACCGTCAACCAACACATCCAGGCATCTGCCGTTATCGCCCAACTCAACGAGGAACTGGTGGCCTACTTTTCTGACCGCCACATGCAATCCGAGATGGACAATACCCGGGCGGGCTACCCATCGCTGAAGGTATATGTCAAGAACCTCCGCCCCCAGGACAGAAAGTACATCGCCTCCCAGCCGCAATATGCGCTAGTGACGCTGGTCAACAGCCAGCTCAACAAAACCGAGGCAGCGCAGATCAACCAGACCATCGGCGAAACGCTGGCCAAGGATGCAAATCTGCTGGAACTCGTATACAGCGGCCACTACGATCCCGCAACTGATCGCTTCATCGTGAAAACCTTGACCGATGACACTAGCGAATTGGAAGCTGCACTTCAATCGCTGAAAAAGCGCTTCAAGATCAGGATCGCTTACTTGAAAGTTGAGGGGCCCTCAGCAATGCGGCCTCGTTTGCTGAGGGCGGATTGATTTTGCTAAGGGATTGCTCTGGCCAAGCCAATGGCTGTTGTGCAGCGGTTTCCGTCTTTATTAGGAGAGCCTTTAACGCCCGGTGTCTGCAGCATTGCTGTCGAGCGCGACCCTGTTAGCTCTTCACCAAGAAAAGCGCGCCTGCTTGAGTATGCTCCATGCATGCCGCATGAAACGAGCGGCGAACTCGAGGCGAGCAGCCTGTGTAAGTGGCCGTAGACCCGTACAACTGCGCGTGTGTACCAGGCCCTCTACCCTACTATTCCATGTAACATAATGAGACTTTTCACCAGCAATTTAGGAGAACAAGTTGAAGGTTTGCTATTCGGGAAGGCGTAGCGGCCGCAGGAATCCGGCGCCAGTCGGTTCAGGTGATTCTCTTGAATTACTTTGGGATAACTGGGACGACTTTGGCTTCGAGACGAGCTTTGGCGTTACTTGCCGAATCGATGGTGAAATAATCGATCTTGCTGGAATACGTCTTCTGATTTCGGATCGGGCGACTTCCTACCAAGTTCTGGACGACTTGTACCAGGCTGGATGGGATGGCGTCTTTCCTGCTCCTGGAATCGACTACGTCTCGGTTCCAACGGAGATCACTTTCTACCAGCAGTTGAAGGCACACCTGGGAGTTGAGGCGACTGTTGAGATCGCAACAGCGCTCCGTGACGCCAGTCTGCTGGTGCGACGCAGTCTGGACGAAAATGCGACGGCGCTTGTGAAGACGGACGGCTTCAAACGCTCACTCCAGCGGGAGCGAGGCAGCATTGCGGCTTACCTGGACGGTTGGAAGGTTCTCGAAAATCTTGCTATCGCCACCAAGAACTTCCAGTTCAGTTTCCAGGACGTCTTCAAGTCGGAATCGATGGTGGCTTTCGATTTCGACTCGGAAAGCCTGCTTCCGCATGACATCAATGTTCTAATCGGGCCGAACGGCTCTGGCAAGTCGCGCGTACTGCACCAGATGGTTGATGCCTGGGTCAGACCGGCGAAGGGTGAACTTGGCTTCCGCGAGCCGCCAAATCTCAGCCAGGTCGTTGTCGTTTCCTACAGTCCCTTCGAGCGATTTCCGGTGGACATGGTCGGATTGCAGGTCCAAGACAAGGACGTGTACCGGTACTTTGGCTTCAGAGGACGTGGGAAAGAAAAGCTGGACGGCAAGCCTGGAGCGATCAGGCTGTCCCATGAGTTTCCGAGAAAGAACGCTGCTCAGGCGATCATCGCGTGCGTCGCAGACGATCAGAAGTTCAAGGCCGTCACGGACTGGGCCAGGAAGATCAGCACCATGGAAGCTGTGCTTCGGACTGCTTTCGATTTCGACTATGCAGCGGTGGAGATTGACCCGCAAAAGCGGGTCCGATCCCTCTTCCTCAGTGCGGAGAATGTGACAGACGGACCCACTGTGGCGAAAGTCGGCGTTCGGCGTTACGTACCGGTCGCGGCCCATACCATGCCTCAACTGCAGCCAAGCCGCCTGCTCGATGCCTGCCTAACCGAATCCGGCGTGACATTCTTCAAAGACGACGCTCAGATCGAACTTAGTTCGGGACAGCGTCTTTTCGCCTATATCGTCATCAACCTTCTGGGAGCCATCCGTCGGAACAGTCTCGTGCTGATCGACGAGCCGGAGTTGTTCCTGCACCCCACCCTCGAAATCCAGTTCGTCGAGATGCTCAAGGAAATCCTCGCCAGCTTCAACTCGAAGGCGCTGCTCGCTACCCACTCTGAGGTGATCGTCCGCGAAGTTCCGGCTGACTGCGTGCATGTCTTTCAACGTACGGATGACGGCCTGGTGATCTCGAATCCACCGTTCCAGACCTTTGGCGGAGACATCCAGAGGATTTCGTCGTATGTCTTCGGCGACAACGTCGTCTCCAAACCATTCGAGAAGTGGCTGAAGCAGAAGTATCGCGAGCTCGGCTCGGCGGATGCGCTCATCGAAGCGATGGGCGACGATCTCAACGAAGAGCTGATCGTGCAGATCAAGGCGATGAAGGGTGGTTCCCGGTGGTGATGCGTTTACCGACGCCTACGGTCGACAGCGTTCAGCTGGTGTCTGACTTGGTCGCGGAGCGAGCCGGGGGGCGCAACTCCGCGTACTTTGCGGCCCTTGAAGGCGAATGGCGGCAGAGAGTCCAGCAGTATCTCAATTCGTCCGGGGCGCCCCCTAGCGTTACATTGTGGCCTGCAATTGAGCCCCGAAAGACATCCTTTCTGACCCTCTATCTCTCGCCGACAAAGACGTCAGTCCAAGGCCAGATGTTGCAAGACATGCGGCAGCACGAGTTACCGATATGCCCCGCATGCGGCGAACTGGGGCGCCCGAATACGCTCGATCACTATCTTCCCAAAGACGTCTACCCTCATTTCTGCGTGACGCCTGTCAATCTCTTCCCCATGTGCGACGCCTGCCAGCTTGCCAAGGGGACGAAGGTGGGAGATGCGAGGTTTCCGCGATTTTTCATCCATCCGTATTTCGATGTCTTTGTAGCTGAACGGGTGGTGTACCTGAAAATAGAGGCACCATTTGAAGCGCCAGCCTTTTCTTTGGAGATCGCGGATCATCTGGAGCAGGCCGACGCTGGGCTGGTCCGTAAGCATATACGCGAGCTGGCAATCCATCTCAGATATGCAACCTACTTTCGCAACCAGTATAGGCGACTGCTACGGCTGACTTCTGCGATGAGAAACTCCGGGCAGGATATCCGTCAGACACTGGAAACATTCAGGGTCGGAGCGGCGGAGCCGTCGCTGAACGCATGGGAGCATGTTTTCTATGCATCAGTGCTGGAGAATGACGACCTTATCGATTACCTTTGTACCGCGCAGCTTCCCTCGTTGCTGTAGATGTTTTTTAGCTCGTTTCGGAGCCGCCAGATAGCTACGCCCCCCTCATTCAGTATCTGCGCCGAATCGGTGCTCAATCGGAGTTGTGAAATGAGCGAATCGGAACTGCGGCCTAGGGTTTTCGTCACCGGCCTCATCCAAGTCGGCGATGTTGTTCTGACGACCACGCCCGAACCGGTGAGCCAAACGATCCGCAAAATCACTGGCGCAGACATCTCTCACGCCATGATCTGTGTAGGTAAGTCGAGTGTGATCGATTCTACTGGCGACGGTGTTCATGCACGCAACCTTGAGCGGATCATTCTTGAGCCAGGATGCGCGGGTCATGTGCTTCGACTTGTGGAGCCACTGACAACTGACCAACTGCGCTCAGTCATCTCCTTCGCCAGAGCTAGGGTTGGTACTCGATACACGATGACCGGCGCTGCCAAGAGCGTGTTGGCTGGTTTCGTGGCTGGCAGGAGGCAGTTCTGCTCCCGTTTGGTTGCACAAGCCTATCGCGATGCAGGCGTGAACTTGGTATCAGATGCTGATTTCTGCCATCCCGGGGAGCTCATGAAGAGCGCGGCGCTTACGGAAGTGCCTAATGTGCTCAGGAATCTCAGCCCGGAAGAAGAGGCGGACTGGCGTGAGGATACTGACAACGTCCAGGCCATGCGCGACTCAACCAATGCCTTGCTTCTGGAGGCCCGTAAGCTGTGTTCTGACATTGAATCACTCAACGACATCGATGCCTACCTAGTGGAGCATCCGGAGGGAGATGCTCACTTTGTCCAAGCCCTGCGCTCTTCAAGGTACCTGGAGCTTTGGCGAGAGGAATTCGAAAGGAATTCCTGGCAGTATCACGTCGCTTTGATGGAGGGGCATGATGGCTCGGGGGAACGCAAGCAGAGATACTGCGAAGAGCTACTGGGAGACGAGAAGCTGTGCCAAAACCGGTTTGTCCTGAACCATGCGGGTTACGTGACCTTGAACACATTGCACCCTCGTCAATACTTCGCGCTGAAGGTAGAGCTGTACGACCTCCTGACCCAGTTTCATGCTCGGCGCGTCAAAGCGGCAACTGCCTGGCTTGAGCGTAGAGGACTGCTCGAGCCCGCGCCCACCAATCTCCTTCGTCCCCATACACCTGAATGGTTTGCTTCGTTGCGCGAATGGAATCCAAAACAAGCCGCAATGACGGAAGCGGCCATTCAGGCGGCGGGAAGCTCTGACGTATGCAGTGTCTGTGCGGATGAACCGATCCGTGATTACGCCTTGGTGAGCAGGCCGGCGGCCGGGCCAGGGACGCTTCGGCTTTGCGACGACTGTTTCCGCACCCGCTCCGTCGACGAACCTATGAGGCTTTTCTGATTGGCTGCTACCGGCCTCAGCGGTCATTAGCTCACCAAAGCTGGACGACCGCAGTCAGCCTAAAGCTGTCGTGCTTCTATGCAATCGGCGTATTCGCAAGTCGCTATGCCCAGCAAGCCTCACTTCGAGCGAACGAATGACGCTCAACCCACCTATAGAAGTTACATCATGCGCTGAAAGGGGCCTCAACACATCCGCCACGAAGACAGATCGTTGCCCTCTCAAAACCCCCTCCCCTCCACCTCCAAAAACAACCCCTCCCCCGCCATCACTGGCGCCAGCCAGGCCTGCACCAGCGGCAGCTCATAAGCGTAAAAATAGCGTGCGCAATTCAGCTTGCCCTGCAAAAAGGCCTGCTGACTCGCATCGGCAGCGGCCATGCCAGCATGCGCTTTGACGGCGACATCCAGCCACAACCAGGCCAGCGTGACATGGCCGAAGGCGGTCATGTAGGCGGTGGCGTTGGCGAGGGCCAGTTGGGCGTTGCCGCTGGACCAGGCGGCATCGGTGGCGGCTTGTAGGGCTTGGGTGGCGGTGGCCAGGCTGTCGGCCCAGGGGGTGCATGCGGGGACCATTCTGGCAGCGGCGACGGTTTGTGCGATCTCGGCGTGCAGCAAGGCCCAGGCGGCGCCGCCGTCCATGCGCATTTTGCGGCCCAGCAGGTCGAGGGCCTGGATGCCGTGAGTGCCTTCATGGATCATGTTGAGCCGGTTGTCGCGCCAGTGCTGCTCTACCGCGTAGTCGCGCGTGTAGCCATAGCCGCCCAGCACCTGGATGGCGAGGCTGTTGCCCTCCTGGCACCACTGGCTGGGCCAGCTCTTGGCGATGGGGGTGAGCACCTGCAGCAGCAACTGGGCGGCATCGGCCTGCTGCGGCGCGCCGGCCCGCTGGGTATCGACAAGCCTGGCGCAGTACAGCTGCAGCGCCAGCGCGCCTTCGGCATAGCTTTTCTGCGCCAGCAGCATGCGCTTGACGTCGGCATGCTCGGCAATCGGCACCTGTGGCTGCTGCGCGTTCTTCACCACCTTCTGGCCGGCAGCGACCGGGCGGCCCTGGGGGCGCTGGCGGGCATAGTCGCGCGATTGCAGGTAGCCGGCGTAGCCCAGCATCGTGGCGCCCAGCCCCACCTGGATGCGGGCCTCGTTCATCATGTGGAACATGCACTGCAGGCCCGCGCCCAGCGCGCCCACGCGGTAGCCAATGGCCCCGCCCTGCTCGCCATAGTGCAGCAAGGTGTTGACGGTGCCCCGGTAGCCGAGCTTGTGGTTCAGCCCGGCCAGTGCAATGTCGTTGCGCTCGCCGGTCACCCGGCCTTCGGTATCGACCAGGACTTTGGGCACGATGAACAGCGAGATGCCGCCCACGCCTGCGGGCAGTTGGCCGCTGTCGTCGGGCACCTTGGCCAGCACCAGGTGGACGATGTTCTCGCCCATCGCATGCTCGCCGCCAGAGATCCACATCTTGCGGCCCGCCAGCCGGTAGCGCGGGCCCAGCGGGTCGTTGGCAAAGTCATCTCCATCGGGCACAGCACGCGTTGTGATGTCCGACAGGCTGGAGCCGGCCTGCGGCTCGCTGAGGTTCATCGTGCCAAAAAAGCGGCCTTGCAGCTGCGGCAGCGCAAACGCCTTTTGCTGCGCGGGCGTGCCATGGGCCATCAGCAGTCCGGCATTGGCCGCTGTCAGCATCGAATAGGCCTTGAGGGCGATGCTGGCTGCCGAAACCATGCTATTGGCCGCCATCTCCACCACGCAGGGCAGCTGCATCCCTCCCACCTCGTAGTCGTGCGATGCCGCCAGCATGCCCGATTCGGCATAGGCAGCGCATGCCGCCGGTGTGCAATCGGGCAGATGCAGCTGCTGCCCGTCAAAATGCGGCTCCTGCTGGTCGACCAGGCGGTTGAAGGGCTCGAACTTGTCGGCGGCCAGCCGCTCGCACAGGTCCAGCACCGCGCCATAGGTCTGCCGGTCGTGGCCGGCATAGCGCGCATGGCGGCTGAGCGCTTCTACGTCTAACCAGTCATAAAGCAAAAAATCCAGGGTCTGGCGGATGCTGGCGTAGTCGAGTTGCATCTCAGGCCACCTCAAACAGCGCGGCGGCCCCCATGCCCCCGCCCACGCACATGGTGGCCACCACATAGCGCACTCCCCGGCGCTGGCCTTCCAGCAACGCGTGGCAGGCGATGCGGGCGCCCGTCATGCCATAGGGGTGGCCGATGGAGATGCCGCCGCCGTTGACATTGAAGCGCTCGGGATCGATGCCCAACTGGTCGCGGCAGTACAGCGCCTGGCAGGCAAAGGCTTCGTTCAGCTCCCACAGGCCAATGTCCTGCACGCCCAGCCCGTGCTGGGCCAGCAGCTTGGGGATCGCATAGATGGGGCCGATGCCCATCTCTTCCGGCGCGCAGCCTGCTACCGCCATGCCCCGGTAGATGCCCAGCACCTCCAGGCCCCGGCGCTCGGCCAGTACCGAATCCATGACCACGCAGGCCGATGCGCCATCCGACAGCTGGCTGGCATTGCCGGCGGTGATGACGCCGCCCTCGATCACCGGTTTGAGGGCGGCCAGCCCTTCCAGGCTGGTGTCGGGTCGGTTGCCTTCGTCGCGGGCCAGGGTCACGTCCTGCAGGCTGACTTCCTTCGTGAGCTTGTCGGTCACCGCCATCTGGGTGCTGAAGGGCACGATCTCGCGGTCGAACAGGCCAGCGGCCTGGGCGCGTGCGGTGCGCAGTTGCGACTCCAGCGCATAGGCATCCTGCGCCTCGCGGCTGATGCGGTACTGGCGCGCCACATGCTCGGCCGTTTGCAGCATCGGCATATAGGCATGGGCCGCATGGGCGATGACGGCCGGGTCGCGCTCGCGGCTGGCCCATTCCATATAGGGCGTTTGCACGGCGGTGATGTTCTCGCAGCCGCCTGCCACCACCACCTGCATGCCATCGACCAGCACCTGCTTGGCTGCGCTGGCAATCGCCATCAGGCCGGAGGCGCATTGCCGGTCTACCGTCTGGCCCGCCACGCTCATCGGCAGGCCTGCGGCCAGCAAGGCATTGCGTGCCAGGTTCATGCCGGCGGTGCCCCCGGTCAGCACGCAGCCGACGATCACATCGTCCACCTCCGCCGGGTCCACCCCGGCGCGCGCCACCGCGTGCTCGATGGTGTGGCCCATCAGGTGGGGCGAGCGGGTGTGGTTGAGCGAGCCCCTGTAGGCCCGGCCGATGCCCGTGCGGGCGGTGGAAACAATGACGGCGTCTTTCATGGCGGTGCTCCTGGATGGTGATGGGGTTGCGGCGCTGAGGCGCTGGTGCTCAGGCCCTCAGGCCGCTTGCAAGCTGTCAAATCCCTGGCGCTCAGCGGCCAGCCGCTGCAGCAGCGGCGATACGTTCCAGTAGCCATAGCGGTTGCCGCGCGTCGTGGCCTGGTGCTCGAGCCGCTCCACGATCTGCGCCAGGCCGATCTGCTCGGCCATGAACATCGGCCCACCCCGAAAATCCGGAAAGCCATAGCCGGCCGCCCAGACCACATCGATATCGCTGGCGCGGTAGGCAATGCCCTCGTCCAGAATCTTGCAGCCTTCGTTGACCATGCTGTAGAGCAGGCGCTCGACAATCTCCTGCGCTGCTATATCGCCGCGCTGGGCAATGCCATGCGCCTGGGCAAGTTCTGCAGCAATGCGGCCCGTCTCGGGGTCGGGCAGCGCCTGGCGGCCCTCGTAGCGGTAGTAGCCCAGGCCGGTTTTCTGGCCAAAGCGGCCCAGTTCAAACATCTTGCGCACCACCGCGCGGTAGCTGGCATCGGGCGGCAGGCCGCCGGCCTTGCCGCATTCGATGACGGTCTTGGCGCCCACATCGAGCCCGGCCATATCCAGCATGCGGCAAGGGCCCATCGCCAGGCCCAGCGCCTGCACGGCCTCATCAATCTGCGCGGGGCTTGCGCCTTCCATCAGCAAAAATTCGGCCTCGCGCAGGTAGACCTCGGCCATGCGGTTGCCGATAAAGCCAAAGCAGACGCCCGATACCACCGGCGTCTTGCCGATCTTGCCGGCCAGGTCGATGACGGTCTTGAGCACCTGCGGGGCGGTGTGCGCGCCGCGCACCACCTCCAGCAAGCGCATGATGTTGGCCGGGCTGAAGAAGTGCATGCCGACCACATCGGCTGGCCGCCCGGTGGCCTGGGCCAGCGCATCCACATCCAGGGTCGAGGTATTGCTGGCGATGATGGCGCCGGGTTTGCAGACCTCGCCCAGGCGGCGGCAGACCTGCAGCTTCAGCGCCATGTCCTCAAACACCGCTTCGATCACCAGATCGCAGGGCGCCAGCGCCTGGTCGTCCAGTGAGGTGGTCAGCAAGGCCAGGCGCACGCTGGCCTGCTCGGCACCCATGCGGCCCTTGGCCACCTGGGCTTCGTAGGTCGATCGAATCAGCTGCAGCCCGCGCTCCAGCCCAGCAGCTGCAGCATCCACCAGCACGGTGCGGATACCGGCGTTCAAAAAGCACATCGCAATGCCGCTGCCCATGGTGCCGGCCCCCAGAATGCCGACCTGCTCGATCTTTCCGGCCGGCACCTGCCGCTCCAGACCGGGAATCTGCCGGCTGCGGCGCTGCGCAAAAAACAGATGCCGCAGTGCGCGCGACTGCGCCGATGGCAGCAGGCGGTTGAAGGCCTCGGCCTCGGCACGCGCGCCGCTGGCAAAGTCCCCATTCAGCGCCTGCTGCACGCACAGCACGATGGCCTCCTTGGCGGGGTACTGCGGGCTCTTGCGCGCAGCGTCCAGCGCTGCTGTAATGGCCGGGCTGTGCTCGCCGGGCGGGGCGCTTTGCGCGCTCAAGCGGCGCGGCTGGCCGCCTTTGGCCAGCAACTGGCGGCCAAAGGCCAGGCCGAATGCCAGCGGGTCGCCCTCTTCCACCGCATCGACGATGCCGCTGGCCAGCGCCTCTTGCGCGGGCACCGGGCGGCCGCTCAGCATCATGTCCAGCGCCAGCGTTGCGCCCACCAGGCGCGGCAAGCGCTGGGTGCCGCCTGCGCCGGGCAGAATGCCCAGCTTCACCTCGGGCAGGCCCAGCCTGGTGCCCTGTTGCGCCACACGGTAGTGGCAGGCCAAGGCCAGCTCCATGCCGGCGCCCAGCACCGTGCCATGCAGGGCCACCACCACCGGGCGCGTCTGCGCCTCGATGCGGTTCAGCAGCGCATTGATGGCCTCGGCAGAAAAGGCCGGGTTGTCGAACTCGGCAATGTCCGCGCCCGCGACAAAGGACGGGCCCTCGCAGTAGATCAGCAGCAGCGGCAGCGAGGCATCGGCCTCAAACTGCGCCAGCGCGGCGCTCAGCCCCGTCAGCAGGCGGTGCGAGAACAGGTTCAACGGCGGGTGGGAGATGCAGATACGGCCTATCCCGTCTGCGCTGTGAAAGGTGACGTTGCTCATGGCTGGCAGCTCTTGGTGGAAGACAACAATGCCCCCTGCGGGGTGCAGGCAGGCACAGCCCCCGGGGGCCATGCGGCCGTCCAGGGGCTTGAAAACCCAGGGTATCAGTGCGCGGCGTTTTCCACTGTTGCGCTGGCGTCTGCCGCGCGCTCGCGTTCGCGCTTTTGCGCAAAGTGGTAGCCGCTGAAGCCCTTGTGGATAGCAGCCAGGCAGTGCTCGCGGTACTTCTGGAAGCCGCCGGTAAACATCGTCAGGCCCGGGGCCTTGCCCTGCACGTTAGCGCCCACATACCAGGTCTTGGCCTTGGACAGCAGGGTGCGCGGCGCCAGCGAATGCACCAGGTCCATCCAGGCCTGCTCTTCTTGCGCGCTCGGCTCGATGCTGCTCAAGCCATGGGCCTGCAGGTGGCGGATGGCAGCGGCCGTCCAGTCCACATCGTTCTCGCTGGTGCGCACCACATTGGCCAGCGCCGAAGGGCCGTTGGGCCCGGTGGTCATGAACAGGTTGGGGAAGCCATGCATCATGATGCCCAGGCACGAGGTCGCGCCCTCCTTCCACTTCTGCTGCACGGTCAGGCCGTCGCGCCCTTCCACCTCAAAGGCCAGCAGCGCGCCGGTCAGGCCGTCGTAGCCGGTGGCAAAGATCAGCACATCCAGTTCCACCTCGCCCGATTGCGTGCGCACGCCCTTCTCGGTGATGGACACGATCGGGTCCGTGATGCAGTCGCGCAGATGCACATGGGGCTGGTTGTAGGTTTCGTAGTAGCCGGTGTCCAGGCAGGGGCGGCGCGCAAAAATGGGGTAGCCGCGCGGCTTCAGCGCCTCGGCGGTGGCCGGGTCGTCCACCACCTCGCCAATCTTGCCGCGCACAAACTCGGCCACTTCCTCGTTGGCCTGCTCGTTTTGCATGAGGTCGGCAAAGGTGCCCAGCATCGCCAGGCCGCCTTGCAGCCAGGCATCTTCCAGCAGCGCCCGGCGCTGCGCTGGCGTCACGCTGAAAAACGGGCGGCTGGACTGCGGCCGCACGCCACCCACATTGCTGTTGCGCGCCAGCTCACGGATGCCGGCATAGTGGCGCTTGACTTCGGCCACGTATGCGGGCTCCAGCGGCACATTGCGCATCGGCATCGTAAAGCTCGGCGTGCGCTGAAACACGAACAGCTCGCCCGCCTGCTTGCCCACTTCCTGCACGATCTGGATGCCGGTCGATCCGGTGCCGATCACGCCGACGCGCTTGCCGCTGAAATCCACCGGCTCATGCGGCCAGCGCGCTGCACGCAAAATCTGCCCGCCAAAGCGCGCAATGCCTTCAATCTCGGGCTCCTTGGGCACCGACAGCGGGCCGGTCGCCATGATGCAGTAGCGCGCCTCATAGCACTCACCCCGGTTGGTGCGTACTACCCACAGCTGGCGGGCATCGTCCCAGCGGGCGCTGTCGACGCGGGTGTTGAACTGGTAGTGCTTGCGCAGGTCCAGCCGCTCGGCGACAAAATTGAAGTAGCGCATCAGCTCGGGCTGCGCGGCAAACTGCTCGGACCAGGTCCATTCCTGCTCGATCTCGGGCGAGAAGGAAAAGCTGTAGTCGATGCTGGGAAGGTCCACCCGCGCGCCGGGGTAGCGGTTCCAGTACCAGACGCCGCCCACATCGCCGCCAGCCTCGAAGGCCTGGATCTTCAGCCCCATCTCCCGGAACTTGTGCACTGCGCACAGACCGCCAAAACCGGCGCCCACGATGACCGCATCCACCTGGTGGATTGTGTGATTGTCCATTGCTCTTTGTCTCCTGCTGGCTGGTGCCGGCCGCCCCGCCACACCGCAGCGGGGCACCGGCTCGATAGGGGATGGCAGGCCGCCTCCGCCTTGTTCTCGCTGCATCATGCCTACTTGCCGACCGGTAAGCAACAGGGTTTCCCCGCAAGCGTTTTGGAGGGGACAGGTCCAGGGTAATCCCGGGCTTGCAGCGCTGCTGCGGCTGCTAAACTTTTTACCTGCCGACAGGTATATAAAACAAAACAAGGAGCAACATGCAAGGGCTAATGCAGCAGCGCGCGCTGCGGATTTCCGGCTTGCTGGAACATGCAGCACGCTTTCATCCCCAGGTGGAAGTCGTCTCCCGCACGCCGGATGGCGCGCTCACGCGTTCGAACTGGCTGACCGTGTCCCAGCGCTCGCGGCGCCTGGCCGCCGCCCTGCTGCGCCAGGGCATGGCCAGCGGTGCACGCGTGGCTACCTTGGCCTGGAACACGCACCGCCACCTGGAGCTGTACTACGCCGTATCGGGCGCCGGTGCCGTGCTGCACACCGTCAACCCGCGCCTGTTTGCCGACCAGATCCGCTACATCCTCAACCACGCGGCGGACGACTATGTGTTCTTTGACCTGAGCTTTGCCAGCCTGGTGGCCGAGCTGGCGCCCAGCCTCTCAACCGTGAAGGCCTATGTGGCGCTGTGCCAGCCCGGCCAGATGCCGGCCATGGACCTGCCCGCCCCGCTGCTGTGCTACGAGGACCTGGTGGCCGAGGACGCGGGCGATTTTGACTGGCCCGAGCTGGCCGAAGACAGCGCCTCATCGCTGTGCTACACCTCGGGCACCACCGGCAACCCCAAGGGCGTGCTCTACAGCCACCGCTCCACGGTGCTGCATTCCTGGGTGGTTTGCGCGGCCGATGGCCTGGCCTTGCGCGCCCGTGATTGCGTGCTGCTCACCGTGCCGATGTTCCATGTCAACGCCTGGGGCCTGCCCTATGCCAGCGCCATGTGCGGCGCCAAGCTGGTGCTGCCCGGGCCGGACTTGAGTGGCAAGGCGCTGTACCAGCTGATGCGCGACGAGGGCTGCACCTTCTCGCTGGGCGTTCCCACCGTCTGGATGGGCTTTTTGCAGTATGTGGAAAGCCTGCCCGCCGGCGACAAGGATGCCTTGAAGCTCGAACGCATCATGATGGGCGGCTCTGCCGCGCCCCGCGCGATGATCGACCAGTTCGACAGCCTGCTGGGCGTGACCGCCAACCAGGCCTGGGGGATGACCGAGACCAGCCCTGTTGCCACCGTCAGTACCCTGCTGCCCCAGCATGAGGCACTGGCCCGCGATGAGCGCATCGATGTGCGCGCCCGCCAGGGCCGGCCCATGTATGGCGTGGATGTGGCCATCTTCAATGACGAGGGGCAGCAGCTGCCGCCCGGCGATCCGGCCCCTGGCGAGCTGCGCGTGCGCGGCCCCTGGGTCATCTCCGCCTATTACGGGCAAGAAGCCGGCTCGGCGCTGGATGCGCAAGGCTGGTTCAGCACCGGCGATGTGGCCCGGATTGATAACGAAGGCTTTGTGCAGATCACCGACCGCGCCAAGGACGTCATCAAGTCCGGAGGTGAATGGATCTCGTCGATCGACATCGAGAACCTGGCGCTGGCGCACCCCGCTGTGAAGGAAGCCGCCGTCATCGGCGTGCACCACGAGCGCTGGCAAGAGCGCCCGCTGCTGGTCATCGTGCGCAAGCCCGGCACCGATGTGAGCGGCCAGGACGTGCTGGACTTCATGAAGGACCGGCTCGCGCGCTGGTGGCTGCCCGATGCGGTGGAGTTTGTCGATGAGCTGCCCCACACGGCTACCGGCAAGCTGCTCAAGACCCGGCTGCGCGAGCAGTTCAAAGGCTACCAGCTGCCGGCCGCAACAGCTGCCCACTAACTAAAACACCCGCCCGGTACGCGCACGGCCCCACCAGAAAAGGCCGGCGCAGCCGCAGCAGCCACGCCCCGTTGGCTGCCGCACCAGGAGACAAGACATGAACGCCCTCACCGCGCCGGCGTTGGCCGCGCGCATCCATCCTCTGCTGCCCCAGCGCGATCTGCTGGGTGAATGCCCGCTGTGGGATGTGGCCACGCAATCGCTGTACTGGATTGATGGCCGCGCCCAGTTGGTACACCGCTACTGGCCGGCAGATGGCCGGCAGCAGCAGTGGGCGCTGCATGCCCATATCGGCTCCATCGCGCTGTGCCGCAGCGGGCGCCTGCTGCTGGCGCTGGAGGATGACTTCCATTTTCTGGACCCGGACAGCGGCCAGACCACGCCGATGGGCGTGCAGGTGCAGCACAGCGCTGAGCGCATGCGCCTGAACGACGGGCGCTGCGACCGGGGTGGCCGCTTTGTGGTCGGCTCGATGAGCATGACGCCGCAGTCGCCCACCGGCAAGCTCTACCAGCTGAGCGGTGATGGCCGCCTGCGCGAGCTGGACCAGGGTTTTCAGGTCGCGAACGCCACCTGCTTCAGCCCCAACGGCCGCTGGCTGTACTTTGCCGATAGCCCGGCGCGCCAGATCTGGCGCTATGCCTATGACCCGGCCACCGGCGCCTGCGGCGCGCGTCAGGCCTTTATCGACACCGCCGCACTGGGCCTGGCGCCCGATGGCGCCACCGTCGATGCCCAGGGCTATCTCTGGGTGGCCATGGTGCTGAACGGCCAGTTGGCCCGCTTTACGCCCAATGGCGAACTGGCGGCCACGGTGGATTTCCCCGCCGATGCCTTCATCACCTGCCCGGCCTTTGGCGGCCCGGCGCTGCAGACCCTCTACCTCACCTCGATCAGCAACAGCGGCAACCTGCTGCGCTCCAGCCACCCGGATGCGGGGGCCGTCTTCGTCATCGACGGCCTGGCGGCGACAGGGTTGGAAGAAGCGCGTTTTGACGACAGCCAGAGCCCCCGCTGAGACCGGTGCGGCGAACCTTATTTTTATTGAGACCAGGAGACAAACACCATGACACAACGCTTTGCAGGCAAGGTCGCACTCGTGACCGGTGGCGCACAAGGCATCGGCCGCGCCATCGTCCAGGCCATCGCTGACGAGGGCGGCAGCGTCGGCATTCTGGACCGCGCCGAGGACAAGGCCGCTGAGGTGGCCGCAGCCATCGTGGCCCAGGGCGGCCGCGCCCATGCCTATGGCGGCAATGTGGCCGACCGCGACAGCTTCCGCAGCGCGATTGCCGATCTGAAGCAGCGCTACAGCCGCTTCGACATCCTGGTCAACAACGCCATCTGGGTGCGCTACGGCCCGATTGCCGACATCACGCCAGAGGCGCTGCAGCGCATGGTGGGCACCGGCTTCAACTCCATCGTCTGGGGCATCCAGACGGCAGCAGAAGCCATGGACGACGGCGGCAGCATCGTCAACATCGCCTCGGCGGCCGCCTTTATCGGCATGCCCCAGGGCATGGTGTACTGCGGCGTCAAGGCCGGGGCGCTGGGCCTGTCACGCGCAGCAGCGGCAGAGCTGGGGCCACGCGGCATCCGCGTCAACTCGGTCTGCCCCGGCTCCATCCCGACCGAAGGCGTGGGCATCAATGTCGATGCAGAAAAAGTGCGCCTGCGCATCGCCAAGACGCCGATGGGGCGCCTGGGCACGGTGCAGGACATTGCCCGCGCCGCCTGCTTTTTCGCGTCTGACGACAGCCGCTTTGTCACCGGCGAATCGATGCTGGTCGACGGCGGCGCCACCCAGTCCTTCATCTGACCGGAGGCGCTGCGATGACTGCTCCCCCCGAGGCCGATGCCCCCATCCTGGAAGCGCGCCAGCTCTGCCGCCAGTTCAGCGGTTTCTATGCCGTCAAGGACGTGAACCTCAAGGTCAAGCGCCATTCGGTGCATGCGCTGATCGGCCCCAATGGGGCCGGCAAGACCACCTGCTTCAACCTGCTGACCACTTTCCTGCGCCCCAGCTCGGGCCAGGTGCTGTTCAACGGGCGTGATATCTCGCGCAGCGACCCGGCCAGCGTGTCGGCGCTGGGCCTCGTGCGCTCGTTCCAGATTGCGGCTGTCTTCAGCCACATGACGGTGCTGGAGAACGTGCGCATTGCGCTGCAGCGCAAGACCGGCGGCACCTTCACCTTCTGGCGCTCGGTCAAGGTGCTGAGCGCTCTGGACGAACGTGCGATGGACCTGCTCGATAGCGTGGGCCTGACGCGCTGGAAAAACGTCAAGGCCTGCGACCTGCCCTATGGCCGCAAGCGCGTGCTGGAGCTGGTCACCACGATCGCGATGGAGCCGGAGATGATCCTGCTGGACGAGCCCATGGCAGGCCTGGGCCATGAGGACATCTGGCCGGTGGTAGAGCTCATCCGCAAGGTGGCGCAGGGGCGCACCGTGCTGATGGTGGAGCACAACATGAAGGTGATATCGCAGCTGTGCGAGACCGTCACCGTGCTGCAGGCCGGCCAGGTGCTGGCCGAAGGCAGCTATGACGAGGTATCGCGCGACCCGAGGGTCATTGAAGCCTATGTCGGAGGGGCCGCCCATGCCTGAGAACACCCACAACGCCAACGCCAACAACGGCAACACCAACACCGCACCGCGCCAGATGCTGCAGGTGCAGAACCTGCGCGCCTGGTATGGCGAAACGCTGGCGCTCGACGGTATCGACCTGCATGTCGGCGAAGGCGAGGTCGTCTGCATGCTGGGCCGCAATGGCGCCGGCAAGACAACCACCTTGCGCGCCATCATGGGCCTGCTCAAAAAGCGTGAGGGCCAGATCCGCATCCAGGGCAAGCCCACCGAAGGCCTGCCGCCCGAGGCCATTGCCCACCTGGGAGTGGCCTATTGCCCGGAAGAGCGCGGCATTTTTGCCAGCCTCAGCACCGAAGAAAACCTCATGCTGCCGCCCGTGCTGCACCCCGGCGGGCTGACGGTGGAAGACATCTACCAGGTCTTTCCCAACCTGCAGGCGCGCCGCAAAAGCCCGGGCACCCGCCTGTCGGGCGGTGAGCAGCAAATGCTGGCCATTGCCCGCATTCTGCGTACCGGCGCACGCCTGCTGCTGCTCGATGAGGCTACCGAAGGGCTGGCCCCGGTCATCGTGCAGAAGATCGGCCAGACGCTGGAGATGATCCGAGCGCGCGGCTACACGGTGCTGATGGTGGAGCAGAACTTCCGCTTTGCCGCATCGGTGGCCGACCGCTTCTACGTGATCGAGGAAGGGCGCGTGGCCAGCCACTTCCACCGCGCCGAGCTGGAAACGCGGCGTGACGAGATCGAAGCACTGCTGGGACTGTGACAGGTGGAGACAACACAATGGATACTCTTTTCGGAATCCCGACAGCCGCGCTGATCGGCCAGCTCGTGGTGGGCCTGATCAATGGCTCGTTCTACGCGCTGATGAGCCTGGGCCTGTCGATCATCTTCGGCCTGCTGCATGTGGTGAACTTTGCCCACGGCGCGCAGTACATGCTGGGCGCCTTTGTGGCCTGGGGCCTGCTGCACTACCTGGGGCTGAGCTACTGGTGGGCGCTGATCCTGGCGCCGCTGGTGGTGGCGGCCTTTGGCATCCTGCTGGAGCGCACCATGCTGCGCCACCTGTACGCGGTGGACCATGTCTACGCGCTGCTGCTCACCTTTGGCATCTCCATCCTGATGGAGGGCGCGTTCCGCCTGTGGTTCGGCGTCAGCGGCCAGCCCTACCCTAACCCGCTGCAAGGCGGCATCGATGTGGGCCTGAGCTTTTTGCCGATGTACCGCGTCTGGGTGATCCTGGCGGGCCTAGCGGTCTGCCTGGTGACCTGGTACTTCATCGAAAAAACCAAGCTGGGCGCCTACCTGCGCGCCGCCAACGAGAACACGCCGCTGGTGCGCACCTTTGGCATCAATGTGCCGCGCATGCTGACCCTGACCTATGCGCTGGGCGTGGGCCTGGCCGGCTTCAGCGGCGTGATGGCCGCGCCCATCTACCAGGTCAGCCCGCTGATGGGTTCGAACCTGATGATCATCGTCTTTGCCGTGGTCGTCATCGGCGGCATGGGCTCGATCATGGGATCGATCATCACCGGCTTTGCACTGGGCGCCATCGAGGGCCTGACCCGCGTCATCTACCCCGAAGGTGCCGGTGTGGTCATCTTCATCGTGATGATCATTGTGCTGGCCGTGCGCCCCAACGGCCTGTTTGGCAGAGCGCACTGATGCGCCCGCACCGCCCTGCCCTCTGGGTCTCCACCCAAGCTCTTGTCTTTCCCAAGGATTGAACATGCATTTCTTCTCACAACGCACCAACACCATCTTGCTGGTGCTGGCGCTGGTGGCCCTGCTGCTGGCGCCGCTCGTGGCCTACCCGGTCTTTCTGATCAAGCTGATGTGCTACGCGCTGCTGGCCGCATCGGTCAACCTGCTGATGGGTTACGCCGGCCTGCTCTCCTTTGGCCATGCGATGTTTTTTGGCACGGCCGGTTACGCGGCCGCGCATGCCATCAAGGTCTGGGGTTGGGATGGCTCGGCCGCCATCCTGCTGGCCATGCTCTGCGCGATGGCCGTGGCCGTCGTCACCGGGCTGCTGGCCATCCGCCGCCATGGCATCTACTTCTCGATGATCACCTTGGCCTTCTCCCAGGTCATCTACTTCTTTGCGCTGCGCCTGCCCTTTACCGGCGGTGAGGATGGCATCCAGAACGTGCCCCGGCCGGAGGTGTTTGGCTTTATCTCGCTGGCCGACAACACCACCCTGTACTACTTTGCCGCCACCCTGGTCGCCGCCGCCTTCTGGCTCATCTACCGCATCGTCTACTCGCCCTTCGGCCAGGTGCTGCGCGCCATCCGCGACAGCGAGGCACGCGCCCAGTCGCTGGGCTACCAGGTGCTGCGCTACAAGCTGGTGATCTTTGTGCTGTCAGCCGCGCTCGCCGGCCTGGCCGGTGCGCTCAAGGTCATCACCTTCCAGCTGGCCACGCTCAACGATGTGAACTGGACCACCTCGGGCGAGGCGCTGCTCATCTGCATCGTCGGCGGCCTGCAGACCTTGCTGGGCCCTGTCATTGGCGCGGCCATCATCGTCAGCATGCAGAACTACCTGGTCGCCATGGCCGAGTGGGTGCTGATCATCCAGGGCCTCGTCTTTGTCGTCGTCGTGATGCTGTTCCGCAAGGGCATCATCGGCCAGCTCTACGCTTGGCTGGAAACCCGCCAGGCACGACAGGCGGCACCGCAGCTGGAGGCCCACAACCAAGCCGAACGCCAGAGCCGCAGCCAAACTGGACAAGGAGCATAAGCATGAGCGAACTAACATCCGTACCCACGCAAGCCCCTGTCCCAGCCCAGGCCCCCAGCCATTTCCCCGAGACGCCCGGCTTGCTGCAAGGCCGCCTGGCCCTCATCACCGGCGCGGCCAGCGGCATCGGCCAGGCCATTGCGATCAGCTTTGCCAAGGCTGGCGCCCGCGTCATCGTGACCGATCTCGACACTGCACGCTGCGCCGACACCTTGGCCCAGGTAAAAGCCGCAGGCGTAGACGGCTGGGCCTTTGCGCTCGACGTCACCGATCTGGAGGCCTGCCAGGCGCTGGCCGCCCACGTCGGCAGCGACATCGGCCCGGTCGACACCCTCGTCAACAACGCCGGCCTGCTGATCCGCGAAGGCATCGACCACCCCCAGGCATCGCGCCACCTGCGCCAGGTCATCGATGTGAACGTCTTTGGCCTCTACAACATGGTGCAATCCTGGCTGCCTGCGCTGCGCGCTACGCGCGGCTGCATCCTCAACATCGCCTCCGGCGCGGCCTTTATCGCCCAGGGCAACGCCATGGGCTACTCCGCCTCCAAAGGCGCCGTCAAAATGGCCACCCAAACCTTGGCCCTCGACCTGGGCCGCGACGGCATCCGCGTCAACGCCCTGGCCCCCGGCGTCATCCACACCCCCATGACCGAAGCCACCCGCAACAACCCGCAGCGCCTGCAAGGCTTTATCCAGCGGACTCCTGCCGGGCGGATTGGCGTGCCGCAGGAACTGGCCGGGCCGGCGGTGTTTTTGGTGTCGGGGCTGGCTAGTTATGTGAATGGAGTTACGTTGCCGGTGGATGGGGGGACGGTGGCGGTTTAGGGGGTGGAGGTGTTGAGGCGGGAAAAATTTTGAATAGTATTTATATGCATTGGTTTTTAGCTTGCCATATAACCAGCGAGCATATGATTTTTGTGCAAAAACAGCTGACTATGTGTCAGAATTTAAAAAAATCAAATTGCCCTTTGTACCAATTTATTACTCAACGCCAGCAACCAATTGAACTTCTGCGCCACTCATCGCTTCAACAAAAAATTCTTCAGCGACTGCAGCAAAAATCGGCAGTGGAGAGATGAAAATTTAATGCAATCAGCTTGCATTCAACCTCCGCACATAAACGCCTCCACGTGCCGCCCACAGAAGATCCGCTGCTAAGGTCAGCATAAACATGACTGATTTGCATGCAATTTATCCGCATGCATTCGCAACCAAATTAAATACAAAGCCTGACCTTAGCAATAATCAACCTCACATGGTTCCACAGAATTTATTCAGGAATTAAGCGAATGACTTTGCAAACTAATAGGTCTACAAGCTCTTTAGCTTTTATCCCATAATGCATTGCACGATGGCAATTGGGACATAGCGCGACAGCGTTGCTGACGGTATCCGAACCTCCGGCCGCCAACTTACGAACATGATGAACCTCTAGGAACGGCTGACCGTCTGTGTTTTCAAAAGGCGCGTAGGCTCCACAGCACTCGCAAATCCCTGCAGCCTGTTTTAACACCCAGGCTTTAACCGCAGGGTCGCGTATAAACTGGGTTACCTCGGTGCGAGTTGTGCCAGGATTTCTGTTGCCGATGGGTATCTCTTGCCTTTTGTCGTCTACTTTCTCTCGAACCTCTATTTCAAATGCTACAAAGGGAGAATTAAAACTATGAGTCAACTCTAGGACCAACGACTCAATAGCGTGGGCAACTTTTCTACCAACATTCTTTGCAGGCTTTAGTCCTGCAATCCAGTCCCTGCCCATCAGCGAAAGAACGTAGGATATGTTCTGCATGCGATACTCAAATGCTTTGGAAGAACGCCCATACTCTCCAGCTAAGATTTCGTAGAATTGCTTTTTGGAAAAAGCTTCACCATTCAATTCTTTGGACTGCATTTTCAAATATGAGATTACAGCAGCGCGCAATTCTTGCTCAGTCCAATCATTTTTTGTGCTCTTAGACTGTAATTTTTCAGCAATTTTTATTAAGTCAGCGACTCCACACTTGCTACACAAATGAGAAAATTTGGTAGCGCCTTTAGCTTCCATCCAAACAAGTAGGTCAGCTGGATCATTGGCGCAAACTTTCATGTATCCACGGCTGGTAAAGGGATCAGTATTTGCATGCGTGGCTGGATACTTGATGTGATGACACTCTGCCGTATGCAATCGCATGTAATTTGGGCGTGGAGGACGCTCTGAGTTCAACACGAATCCATTACTATTTTGATCTAACCAATCTCGATAACCGAGTTCATCATCCTCAAAAACTTTGAATTTTTCGACCATAAACACCCTAACTATTAGAATTCCATTTGGCTTAATTCCAATATTATACTAACAATTAGAGACTATTAGTTACACCGGCTCAAGTTGCATAAGAGGTATTAAGAAAAATTTGTCCAACGAGAAATTCAAATTTTCAAAATAAATTCATCGTTAGATAGTATAAGCTCATTGATATCTTTCTGCATGCACAGATTTTAAAAAACCAAATCGTCGGCAACTGAATGTTGGGCGCGCTGAATTAGTCCGAAAAAACGCCGATTGATCGCATATTTCCATAATCTGCCTCGGTGACTACATGCCGCATCCATGTAAATTGCACAGATAAAAAATCGCTATCTGCTGTTCATACTCACGAGGTGCTGCGTGAGCTAGTGCAGTCGGTGCAGTCCACCGGAAGCCCGTCATGCAAATAGCCTGCACAAGAATGCACGCGCCACCCCAACAGTTCGCGCCCTGATCGCTGCCATCGATGAGACCACCAGCGTGCTAGCCCAGCGTTTTGGCAGTACTGAGCAGACGGTCAACAAATGGAAGAAGCGCCATAGCTTTCAAGACCGCTTTCACACCGCGCATCGCCTTCAAACATAGCTCACACCCGCGCAAGAAATGGCGGTGGTGCATCTGAGCCCAGCGCTGCTGCATCTACTTGATGACTGGAAGGCCGTTGCCCGCGAGTTCATCTGCAGCAAGGTATCGCGTTCGGGCCTGGACCGGTGCCAACGACGGCACGACGTTGGCAATTTCAATACCCTCAAGTCCGCCGAGCCTAAAAAGGGCACAAGGCCTTTAAGATCTATGTTCCCGGCTAATTGCACATGGATGTGAAGCACTTGCCCTGATGCAGGACGAAACCAAGCGCCGCTATTTGTTCGTGGCCATCGGCAAGGCCACGCGCTGGGTGTTTGTGCAGATCAGGCCTGCCAAAACGGCAGCGGGCACCAAGGTCTTCTTGAGAGGCCTGCACAAAGTACCTCCGACCAAGATAACCAGGCTGCTGACATGTAACGGCAAGGAGTTCACACATACCTTGTTCGCCAGTTGGCAAAAGAGCCTAGTTGCAGCCATGAGCTGGATTTCCTGTACGAGCAACTGGGTATCCAGCATCGCCTGAAGCGGCTCCGGACACCCAGAATCAACAGCTTGATTGAACGCTTCAGCGGCAGCATCGCTGGTGTCCTCAAGACCCATCGCTTTAACAGCGCCGAGGATTTAGAGCAAACGCTGATGCGCTACGCGGCCTTGTACAACCACCAATTACCACAATCAGCGCTGCAAAGCAAAAACGCCCATCCAGGCTATGTAGAGCAGTGGCACCGAAAGCATCGTGAGCTATTCAATAAGCGGCCTTATAATGGTCCGCACCCAAATGTAACTGCATGAAACTTAATTCTTGACATTGCTCCACTCTGCACACTTGCCTCTACCCTCTAACATGATAAGAGTTGTAATGAATTATTAGCAAAACTCGGTGGTAATAATAGGCAAACTGCGCACCGTTGTGACAGCCGGGGTATTGTTTCTGAAGACTGACAAATAACTCTTCGCCAGAGATGCTCTTGCCCCATTTACCAAAAGTGTCATTCTTTTACAATACACTATGATACTCGCCCTAAAAAGTTCATGTCTACGCAAGAAATTATTTAAATGGGACGTTTAGAAACAGCTTATAAACCAAGCATTAAATACTAGCACAGATTCAATAGCGCGATAGAATTAGTTAATAAAATTAATATACCACATTAATCCTCAAAGGAATTTCATGATAAAAGAAGATGATGTAATTAGATTTATTGAAATATGCGATGAGGCAATTTCAAAAGCGCCAGTCTTTAGCACACTTGAAGATTTGTGTGTTTATTTTAAAACTGATCAAATAACGAGTTATTGGGCAAATAATTTTTTAGGCGGATTTTTAAAAGAACAGGTACTAAATAGCGAGGGCGGAATTTTTCTTGGAAAACTTAAAAGTGCGCTTTATAGAAGAGAGCAATTATTCGATTTAAAGTTTAAGTATAGCTTTATTTGCGGCACTTTGCATTACTATCTCGGAAATCGGGAAACCATAAGATTAGATCAAAAGGAAAAATGGATTGCTATCACACAGAAAATAATACTACTCTCCTGCTACATAAATGACGATCAAATCGATGTACCTGAGAAAGACAAAATAGTAGCGGCCAATGCTTTATTTCTTGCAAAAAATGGATACGAAGTCAATATCAGCGGAAATACATTTGTATTAACGGACAAAACCAAAGAATCGATCGCAACTAAAATTAACCAACTAGCCAAAGAAATAGGAGGAAGAAGAATAATCCAGCATTTATTCAAAGATATGAGAGGCAGGATGTGGTACAGAAATGAAAGATATTCAATTCCTAATTTAGCTAAAACTAACCCTCTGCCGATTGAAGGTGCGTCAATGCCTATCGGTTACATATTAAACATATCGTCAAAGCACCTTATTGAAACCCCGCACAATGTCAAAGCCGAAAGCATTAATTATTTCATTGACCTATCTACAGCATTTATTTCAACTTACGATGTTGAAGTATTTAATGCATTTGAATTGAACTTTGTAGATGCAGAGACACTGCCCAAGTATATAACTGATGCAATTCTTAGGGAAGTATTTTTTAGCTTTAAACAATTATCACCAGATGATTGTCTAGAATACTTGAAAAATTTATTCTCCTGGGTAGACAATAAATATATCAAGGAAAAAATCCAATGGGACTTAAACGATTTTATTAAAATTGCTGAAATACTCGTAAAACCATACCCGCACAATGGAATTACTATTTTCTACACAGTTGAGAGTATTTGCAAAGCAACCTGCTTGAATAAGCTCACCGTCAACAAAATACTTAACTCTATTACGCATAAAACTTTTGAAGTAAATGAAAATTATATTATCCCTAACGACTCAAAGAAATTAAATCTCCACAGCAAACCACTCATTTGGCAAAAAGGCAATAAATATTTAATGCTAGATCCTGCATTAGCTGGCATTGGCTTAATTACCGCATTAATGACAACCCTCAGAGGAGTGTATGAAGATACCGATTCAAACGTCGGCGAATCTATTGAGAAATTCCTATTTGACTTTTTAAATAAAGAGAAAATACAACCAACATTATTTTCAGAAGAATATGAATTCAAAGGTAAATCTTTTGAATGCGACGTTGTCATTGAGAGTGAAAAGAAAACTATATTTTTAGAATCAAAAAAGAAAACAATTACTGCTGCAGCATTGTCGGGCGACCCTGCATCCGCAATAATTGATCTGTCACTCTCCTTCTTCTCGTCTCAAAAACAAATTCTCACTCACTACTTAAGCATGTTGACAAATAAAAAAATAGAATTTAAAAATGGGATAATTTTAAAACAAAGAGAAGAAATAGACGGCATTTCTATTTCACTATTTGACTGGGGCATGTTACAGAATAGATTGATATCTATGTCAATTTTGAGAAATTTTATAGGAAAGAATTTCTCAGATCCTGAATTTCATGACCAAGATAAAATAAAGAGATGCAATAAAACTATTGATGACGTTACAAGATTAAGAGCTGAAATCATAAAAATATCAAAAGATCAAGATCCAATTCATGATTTCGTTTTTTTAAGCGTACCGCATCTTCTTCATATGATAAGATTATCATCAGGCAAAGATGATTTTCTCAACAACTTCAGTACATTTAAAAGATGCATAATCTCCGGCAATGATGTACACGGATCTTTAGATTATATCCAGCTTCTGAAAAGTCATAAAATCAGGAACGATTAAAATTCAAATTTTAACAAGATGCCGCTATCTGCTCTGCGTATCTTCGCACGACCTACCAAAGCAAAGAGCTGTGCTGGCAGATAATTTAATACCAGCACACATCCAATGAACTAAACCTCAAAGCACAAATGCAAATCAGGCTATATTGTGTCAAATGGTCTGTTATCATTTTTAATTGAGATTCAAAGTCATCATCCAGGAAATGATTGACGAGATCAAGCTAATGAATTTGCATAGCTAGCTCTTTTGCAGTTATAACTCAAGATGCACTAGCCTAGTATTCAATAAGATTAAAATGAGGCTTAGCCCCCCCAATGCCTTACCCAAGCGCGATCGGCTATGGAGCATATCAACCCAGATACGGGATCGGGAAAAGAGAGCTCAGCAGGAAATCGGCGATAATTCAAGCCACAGAAATATAAAAAGGATTGCACCAAATAAATTGCCAGAAAAGATAATAGACGCCAAAAGGATGAGATGATTAGCTATTCTATTATTATTCACAGACTATGATTTCAAAGGCTATCTCGTTGCCTGGATAATATTCCATCGCCAGTGCAGATCAATATGCATCGGCACTAATAAGCTCGTGATCTTTAAAACAGCCATTCACAACTGACGCTTATCTTGCAGTCGCTCCACAACTTTGAGCATTTACGGATCAACGATCCGTAGCTTAATGCAAGACAACTCGCTGAACTAACGCAGGTAGCACGAACTATTAACCGGTTGAGTGGACTGACTGCCATACGCCTGAAGTTTCCTCTTGCAACTACAGCTTCGAAGGCTGCGTAACGTGGTACGAATGCACTCAGAGCACTGCGATCCGTCAACCCACCAAACGGCGCATCCAAATCCTTGAACTTTCAACGTATATGCCACAAGCTTAGGTCGCGGAACGAGAAATTCGAACCTCTGCAATCACCGACAGCTGACAAATCAGGCTGGATCCGTCCTGGCCTGCGCTCCCTTCAGTCCCCCAATCACCTGAGCGACACCCCCACCCCTCCCCCGTACCAACCCGCTTGAGCCCTCCGCCGTTATTCGCTAATATTTACTTGCCGACCGGTAAATTACTAGTATTCAACCAGGAGACCCTGCATGGCCTACAACACGCTCATCGTCGATATCAAGGACAAGATTGCCGTTGTCACCCTCAACCGCCCTCCCGTCAACGCGCAGAACAAGGAGTTCCGCAACGAGATCATGGAGCTGTTTGACGAGCTGTCTGACCGCGACGATGTGGCCTGTATCGTGCTCACGGGCACGGGCAAGGTGTTCTCGGCCGGTGCCGACATTCGCGAGCGCCCTAACCTGGCCGGTGAGCCGGGTGCCTATGGCCGCCACAACCGCCTGGTGCGCGAGTCGAACAACGCGATCATGGAGTGCTCCAAGCCCATCATTGCTGCCATCAACGGGCCAGCGCTGGGGGCTGGCTTTGGGCTGGTGATGGCTTCGGATATCTGGGTGGCTTCGGAAGATGCCTATTTCTCGATGCCTGAAATCAATGTGGGGCTGGCGGGGGGTGTCACCTTCTTGCAGCGCTATTTCAGCCAATCGCGCGCGCGCCGCATGTTCTTTACCGGCATGAAGGTGTCGGCGCAAGAGATGTACCGCCTGGGCCTGATCGAAGCCTGCCTGCCCGCCGACCAGCTGATGCCCTATGCGATGGAGATGGCGCGCGAGATTGCCTCCAAGAGCCCTATCGCCTTGCGCCTGGCCAAGGAAGCCGCGCGCATGACTTTGCTGATGCCCACCCGCGATGCCTACCGCTACGAGCAAGGCAACACCGTGGCGCTGTCCAAGACGGAAGACACGCGCGAGGCGCAGCAGGCGTTTTTGGAAAAGCGCGAGCCGGTCTACAAGGGCCGCTGAGATCTGCTAATAGCCGCTTACTCAACCCTGATGGGTCTTTGCCTCGCCAGCTGCGCCAAGCCTTGTTGGGGGCGGCGAGCCTCCATCGCAGACCTCGTATTGGCTGGGGCCCTGTGAGCGGAACTCACTCACACGTGCCGAGAATCATCGATCACTGCAGCTGGCCCAGGGCTGCCACACCCGGCCAGCGCAGCCTTAACGGCCGCAAGAAAGCGTCGGGCTGGGCCCGATGGATGGATGATTTTCGTTGAACTATGATGGTGCCACCGCCCAGAAGCCACAAGCAGCCGGGTGCGGATCGACCGTCTCCCGGGCGATATCAGGGCAAATAAATTTTGGTGACTATGCAAAAAAACACGACGAAACCCTCCGACGCCCCCGAAGAAGGCAGCAGCACGCGCATGCGTGTGGAAGACCGGAAAGAGCAACTGATAGAAATAGCGATGCGGCTGTTTGCCACCAAGGGCTTTGATGGCACCTCGCTGCGCGACATTGCCGAAGAGGCCCAGATCACCAAGGCCGCGCTCTACTACCACTTCCCCAACAAGGATGCGCTCTACGAGAGCATCCTGGTCGATGGCATGCGCACCCTCGTCAACTACGTGTCTGCAGCCATGGGCAAGGTGGCCACCCCAGAGGGTAAGGTGCGCGAGTTCATGCTGTCATCAGCCGACTATATGGAGCGCAACCGCGACTCCTGGATCGCTGGCTCCAACATGTTCTGGTTTGGCGACAATGCCAAGCCCCGCCCCGAGAACCTGGCCCTGCGTGACGAGTATGAAAAACTGCTGCGCGACGCGGTCAAACAGGCCATTGACAGCCAGGTGTTCCAGAAGGTGGACCCCACCATTGCCAGCCGCATGCTGCTGGCCGTGCTCAACCAGCTGCCCCGCTGGCACTCGCCCACCGGGCGGCTCAGCACCCGCCAGGTGGTGCAGCAGTACATTGACATGATCTTCCAGGGGCTGCTGGCTAGCAATCCAACACGCTAAAGCTACGCCCCATCAAACAAGGCCCAGGCGCTGCAAGCGCCTGGGCCTTGTTGCTTTCGTCAGCTATCAGAAACTGTGGATGATGCCCACCCGGTAGGCATTGCTGTTGCCGTTGTTGGTGAAGCCGGCAGCGGTCACCGCGCCGGTCAAGGTGTAGCCGGCGCCGTTCTTGTTCTTCACATAGCCGTAGTCCGTGTACAAGGTGGTGCGCTTGGACATGGGGTACAGATAGGCGACGCCGTACTGGCGCGCATCGCGGTTCAGCGGGCCGGTGTCGTTCAGGTCGATGGCGTTGAGCAGCAAGGTGCTTGGGCCGAGCTTGACCGAGGCGCCGATCGAGAAGCTGCGGTCGTCCTGGCCTTCGTAGTAGCCCACCGAGGGGAAGCCGGCGAGCTGGCCGCTGTTGTCCAGGCCGGTGTTCACGGTCGGCGTAATGGCCGCGCCGGGGTTCTTGAAGGTGGCAAACGAGCCAAACAGCTTGAAGGCCTTGAAGTCATAGGCCAGCGCCGAGTTGAAATAGCGCGTCGCCGATCCATCCGTGGGGTTGGTCATGCGCGTGGCCGATACGGCCGCGCTCCAGGCGTCGTTCTTGTAGAACAGCGCCAGGGTGTACTGGTGGGCACGGTGCTCGATGTCGATGTTCTGGCGCGTGTACTCACTGATGGTGTAGGCCGCCTTGCCGATAAAGCCGCCGATCGACGGGCTTTGGTAGAGGATGTTGTTGTTCTGCCGGCCGGGCGATGGCTGGATGCCCTGCAGGTTGCCGCCGCCGCCCAGGCCAAAGGGGTCACCCACGGCCTGCACTTCGGTCGGCAGCGATGCCAGGGTACGGCCCATACGCAGCTCACCAAAGTTGCCGGTCAGGCTGATCAGCGAGCCCCGGCCAAAGGCCTTGGCGCCAAAGCCCTGGTTTTGCTGCTGCGCGCCGTTGGAGGTGTTGATGCCCATCTCCAGCTGGAAGTTGGCACGCAGGCCGCCGCCCAGGTCCTCGCTGCCCTTGAAGCCCAGGCGTGAGCCCATCATGTGGCCGCTCTCCAGCTTGGTGGCGCGCTGGCCTTGCATCGATACGCTGGCCACGCTGCTGTCGATCAGGCCATAGACCTGCACCGAGCTGCTGCTGCCCAGCGCCAGCCCCCCGGCTGGCGACGTGATCTGCTTGAGTTCCTGGGTCTGCGCGGTTTGCGCCGCTGCGCCCCCGGCCGCCGTGGTAGCGATGAGTGCTGCAAGCAGCGGATGAAGTCTGGGCTTGTTGGCTTTCATGGTGTGTCTCCTGTAGTACTTTTGGAAAGACGTGGTCGGGCCTGGCCCCATGCACGACCACGGTGAAAACGCTTTGCTGTTTTGTTAGACCGAGCAGATCCCCACCGCGCTAGGCAAGGCAGTGAGAAAAGGAGTCCCTGCAGTCAGATGCAGGGGCAGAAGGGGCGGAGGCGATCCGCCAGAGCGGGGACGCGCTTAGGGACTGGCGGGCATGGCCACCTCGCGCATCAACGCGTACCAGGGGTCGTCAGGCGCCCTGGCGCCCAGGGGCAGGCGCCGGCCAAAGCGCGTGGCTTCGTCCTGCGTGGGCGCGGCCCAGATGTCCTGCCAGTCGTAAACCACCACGCGCCTGGCCACCCGCCATTCGCGCGCGGCGGTGGCCGTGGCGCGGCAGGTGAACAGATCGACATAGCGGCCGCACAAGAAGGTGGCGCGCGGCGCGCCAGCGGCATCGGTGTCCGTCTGGTAGGCCAGAAAATACGCCTCCACCGCGGCAGAATCGCCGTTCAGGTGGATGGACAGGTTGGCAATGTTGTGGATGTAGCGCCCCTTGGCCAGCTGGGGCAGCGCTGCCTGGATAAAGCCTTCCGCACTGCCCTGGTAGGCGCCATGGCGGTCCGTGGCATCGGGCCAGTAGGCGGCGCGCAGGGCGGATTCGTCGCCCCGGTCAATGCCCCGGCAGTAGGAGTAGAGGGCTTCGCGGATCGCCTCGCGGTCGCTCAGTGCCTGGAGCCGCGCCTCCAGCTGGGCCAGTCGTGCTTCGCTGCTCATGGCTGTGCCTCCTGCACGCGCAGCTCGATCACCGCATCCAGGCACATGGCGCCCTGGGTGCGCACCATCAGCGGGTTGATGTCCACGCTCTGGATGCTGTCGGCATGCTGCACCGCAAACTCCGACAGCCGGCACAGCGCCTGCACCAGTGCGGCCTCATCGTAGTGCGGCCCGCCGCGCCAGCCGCGCAGCAGCTGGCTGGAGCGCACCGCATCGACCAGCGCCTGGGCGCGGGCTGTGCTGAGCGGTGCCGATGCCAGCGCCACATCCTGGAACAGCTCCACCGCCGTGCCGCCGCTGCCATACATCACCATCTGGCCAAAGGTCGGGTCGCGGTGCAGGCCCAGGATCACCTCCACGCCGCCACTGAGCATCGGGGCGATCAACACGCCCTCCAGGCGGGCACCGGGCCGCGCTGTGCGGGCGCGGTCCATCAAGGTGCCAAAGGCGCGCTCGACGGCAGCAGCATCCTGCAGGTTGAGCAGAACACCACCAACCTCGGTCTTGTGCGCGATGTCGGGTGAGACAATCTTGGCCACCACGGGAAAACCGACTTCTGCCGCTGCTGCGGCCGCCTGGGCGGCGGTGCTGCACAGGTACTCCGGCGGCACCGGCAGCCCGGCAGCCGACAGCGCCCGCTTGGCGCCGCTTTCGGTATGCACATCGTCCAGTGCCAACGCGGGCGCAGCGGGCGGTACGCTGCCGGGCAGCTGGTACAGCGCCTGCCTGCGCTGGCGAATCTTGGCCAGGCCGGCAACGGCGCGCACGGCGCGGGTCGGGTCCTCGAAAACGGCAACGCCCTGCTTCTCCAGCGCGCTGCGCACCTGGGGCAAGGCCAGCATCACCAGGATAGTGAGGCGCTCGCGGTGCTGCGCGGCCAGCGCGGCAATCTCTTGCTGGGTGCTGGCAAAGCGCTCGGGCGACAGGCCCACATGGGCCAGGTAGCCCAGCACTGCGCCATAGCGCGTGTGCTCCAGCATCACACCCAGGGTGCGCGCGGTGCCACTGGCTACCGAGGTGACCTGGGCCGTCATGTCCAGCGGGTTGGCGGCCACCGCAAAGGGCAGCAGCGCCAGGGTCGCCTCGCGGGCGGGGGCGGGCAACGGTGGCAGCTCCATGCCCTGCGCGCCTGCCTCGTCGGCCATCAGCACGCCGATGCCGCCCGAGCCGGTGAACACGCCCAGTTCGTCATTGGCCGGCAGCACGCCGCTGACGGTGTAGAGGTAGGCGATGTCCAGCATCTCCTCGATGGACTCGGGCCGCAGCGCGCCGCATTCGCGGAACACCGTGTCGTAGACCTTGTCGTTGCCGGCCAGCGAGCCGGTGTGGGTGGAGGCAGCAGCGGCACCCAGCTCGGTGCGCCCCACCTTCATGATCAGCACCGGCTTGCCGGCGCGGGCCGCCTTGAGCAAGGCGCGGCGCAGGCGGTTGCCGTCGCGGCAGGATTCCACCGCCGCGCAAATGATGCGGGTGTCGGGGTCGTCGGCCAGGTAGTCGATGCTCTCGGCCACATCAACATCGGCCTCATTGCCGGTGGCGATGATCTTACTGAAACCCAGGCCGCGCAAGGTGGCCATGCCATAGGCGGCCGAGCCAAAGGCGCCGCTTTGCGTGGCCAGCGAGATGGCGCCCGGCCGGGGCTGGGCGCCGTTGAGAAAAGTGGAGAAGGTCGAGAAAAAGCGGGCCGGCACATTCAGCAGGCCCAGCGAGTTGGGGCCTAGCATGCGCACACCGGCTGCGCGGCACAGGCCCACCATGCGGTCCTGCAGCGCGCGGCCGGCTGCATCAATCTCGGCAAAGCCGGCCGTCATCACCTGGATGGCCTTGACGCCCTTGGCAATGGCATCGCGCACGGCCTCTTCCACCCCGGCCACCGGCACGCAGATGATGGCCTGGTCGACCGGGAAAGGGATATCGGACACCTTCTGGTAGGACTGCAGGCCCTGGATCAGCGCGCCGCTGCGGTTGACCGGGTAGATGGGTGCGGCAAAGCCGGCTTCGAGCATGAAGCGCAGCGGCCGGCCGCCAATGCGTTCGGGATCGGACGAAGCGCCCACCAGCGCCACCGAACGGGGGTGGAACAAGGCGTCGAGGGATGAAGATGCGTGGCTCATGGCGGCTCCTCTCAGGCGCGGGCGGCGGTGGGTGCCGATTCAGCGGCGACTTCAGCCGCGATCTCGGCGGCCATGTCGGCTGCCAGGCTGTCGAGCTGCTCGTAGCGGTCGCCCCACTGCAGGCTGCAGCCAATCGCATGCATGGCCAGACGGGCGGCAGGCAGCTCGCGCGACATGCCGATGCCGCCATGCAGCTGGATGGCCGACTCGCCCACCTGGCGGGCAGCGATCGACAGGTAGTGCTTGAGCAGCGCCACCGCATGCGCATCACTATCCCCAAGGTCAAAGGCCACGACGCGCTCGCGCACCATGCCGCGTACGCTCTCATAGGCCACATACATCTCTACCGTGCGGTGGCGCAGCGCCTGGAAGGTGGAGAGCTGCACGCCAAACTGCTGGCGGGTGTTCAGGTACTCGATGGTCTGCTCCACCATCGCGCCAATGGCGCCGACGATCTGCGCGCAGCAGACCAGCGCGCCCACGGTATTGGCGCGCTCGGCAGCAGCCACGGCCGCCCGGCCGCGTTGCAGCACGGCGCTGGCGGGCAGGCGCGTGGCCTTCAGGCTCAGGTCGGCGGTCAGCCGGCCGTCGTGGCCAGCCCAGCTTTGCAGGCTGCCGCCTAATTGGTCTCGGCTGGCCAGCAGCAGCAAGGCCTCGCCAGCAGCGCTGCGGGCCAGAAAAAGCAAATGGCTGGCGGGCTCGCTCAGGTCGATGCCACGCAGGCTGCCCTGCAGTTGCACGCCTTCGGCATCGACCATCGCCGTCAGGCTGCAACTGCCGTCATGCGCAAACACGGGGGCGATCGAGACTTCACCGGCCGCTAGCAGGCCCAGCATCTGGGCCACATCGTCGCGGCCGGGTATGGCACCCAGCACCGCTGGCACCACGGCGCAGCGTGCCACCAGCGGCGTGGTCAGGCCATAGCGGCCAGCGGCCTCTGCGATCGAGGCCACATCGGCGAAGGTCGAGCCCGCGCCGCCACTGGCTTCGGGCACCAGCACGGCTTGCCAGCCGAGCTCCAGAAACTGCTGCCAGCTGTCACTGGCCTGGACGGAGGACTGGGCTTCGGTCAAAGCGGCATTGACCGCCACCGCATCGGCTGCCACCCGCAGCGTTGTGTCGTACAAATCGCCCGGAAACATGGGAGAGGCTTGAAAAGGCATGGGTCAGGCTCCAAAGATATCGCGTGCAATCACGTTTTTTTGTACTTCGCTGGTACCACCGGCCAAGGTGCGAGAGCGGTAGAAGAGGTAGGTGTGGATCAGCTCGCGCTTGAGCTCCACATCGGCGGGGCTGCTCTCGGGCAGGCTCGGAATCAGGCGGGCCGCGTAGCCGGGGCTCATGTCAAAGGCAATGCCGATGATCTGCTGGGCCAGGTCGGAGCAGAACAGCTTGAGCGCCGAAGACTTGGACGAGGCCAGGGTGCCCTGCATCTCTTCGTCGATGGCGCTGATCAGCATCTCCTTGGCGCCCGCCACGGCTGCCTGCGCCAGGAACAGGCGCTCCAGCAGCATGTGCTGGCTGGCGCCCTGTTGCGTGCGGCCGCGCTCGCGCAGCGGCTGCTCGATCTGCTCCAGCAGGCGCACCAGGCGCGGCACGGTGGCGGGCGACAGGCGCTCGCGGTCAAGCAGGAACTTGGCGCAGGCCCAGCCGCCACCCTCTTCGCCAATCAGGTTGGCCACGGGCACGCGCACATCGCGCAAGAACACCTCGTTGACATGGTGCCAGTGGTCAATCGTCGGGATGGGGCGCACCTCGATGCCGGGCGCATTCATCGGCACCAGCAGCAAGGAGATACCAGCCTGCTTCTTGCCCTCCTTGGAGGTGCGCACGAGGGTGTACATCATGTCGGCCTCCTGCGCATGGGAGGTCCAGATCTTCTGGCCGTTGATGACATAGTCATCGCCGTCGCGCACCGCTGCGGTGCGCAGCGAGGCCAGGTCGGAGCCGGCGCCAGGCTCGGAGTAGCCCTGGCACCACCATTCGCTGCCGTCCACAATGCGCGGCAGGTAGCGCTCCTTTTGCGCGGGCGTGCCAAAGTGCATGATCACCGGGCCGATGTGGCCGATGCCATGGTGGTAGAGCGGCGGGCAGTCTTCCTGCGCCATCACCTCTTCAAACAGGTAGCGCTGCTGCATGTCCCAGCCGGTGCCGCCCCACTCGATCGGCCAGTTGGGGGCGCTCCAGCCCTTGCGCTGCAGGATCTTGGCCCACGCGCTCATCTCGGCGCGGCCCAGCTTCTCGTTGGCGCGGACCTTGGCTTTCAGCGCGGGCGGGCAGTGCTGCTGCGCAAAATCGCGCAGGGTTTGTCGAAAGTCGGCATAGGGATCGGTGGTTGCTGTCATGTTTCCGGGTTCAAGGTCAAATCAAACGACAAGGGGTTGGCAGGGGCTGAGGGCCCCCTGCCCTCATTCCTGGGTAATGTGCTTTTCTCGGATCACGGCGGCCCAGCGCGGGCGCTGGGCATCCAGGTAAGCCGTGAAGTCTTCGGGGCCGAGCAGGTGCAGCTCGCCGCCGGGGCGGGTGACGCCCTCGGCCACCGTGGGCACTTCCACCACCGCGCGCAGATCGCGGTAGATGCGCTGCTGCAGGGCTGCGGGCACCTTGGCGGGCATGAAGAAGCCAAAGAAGCTGCTGCAGCTGTAGGGCTTGAGCTCGGGCGCGGACGACTGGGAGAACGGGGTCAGCGGCAGGGCGCTGCGCACCGGTTTGTCACTGGCAACGCCCAGCACCTTCATGCGCCCGGCCTGTACATAGCTGACCGAGCTGGGGGCATCGAGCAAGGCGGCCACCTCTCCAGCCATCAAGGCATTCAAGGCCGGGGCATTGCCCCGGTAGGGCGCGTGGATGATGTGCGCGCCGACGGCCGAGGCCAGCATCTCGGCACAGATATGCGGGCTGGAGCCGACGCCAGATGAGGCAAAGGCCACCTTGCCATCGTTGGCACGCATATAGCTGGCGAACTCGGCCAGGTTGTTGGCGGGCACTTGCTTGCCGACATAGAGCACGCTGGGTGACTCGGACACCATCATCAGCGGCTTGAGGTCCTGCGGGTCATAGGGCAGGCGGGGCATCATCAGCGGGTTGGTCAGGTAGCCCAGACTGCTCAGCAGCAGGGTATGGCCATCGGCGGGAGCCCGGGCGACCAGGGCCGTGCCAATGGTGGTGCCGCCGCCGGGACGGTTGTCGATCACCACGGGCTTGCCCCATTTCTCGGCCAGCACCGGCGCAATGGCGCGGGCCACCTGGTCGGTAAAACCACCGGCCGCATAGGGCACGACGATGGTGACCTGCTTGTCAGGGAACTCCGCCGCCTGTACCACCGCCCCGGCCCAGGCGCCGATGAGCACGCCCCAGCTGGCGGCCCGCTTGAATTTTTGAGAGATAGACACGGCAGGTCTCCATCACAAAATATGTTGTTGCTAGGGGCTGGCCCGTTGCGGCCTAGCCTGCGGCAGCGGCCTGGGGCAAGCGGCTCTGCGCCGCCTGGTCCTGCCAGGCCTGTTGGGGCAGCGAGGCCATCATGGTGTGGGCCAGTCCGCCATCGACCACCAGCTCGGCACCGTTGATGTAGGCAGCCGCATCGCTCAGCAAGAAGCTGACGGCACCGGCTATATCACCCGGCTCACCAATGCGGCGCAGCGGCACGCGCTGCTCGCGGTGGGCCTTGGCGGCCGGGTCGGCATAGGCCAGCGCGGTACCGGGCGTGGCGATCAAGCCGGGTGAGAGCGCATTGGTGCGCACACCCAGCGGGCCCCACTCGGTCGCCAGCTGGCGCACCAGCATCAGCGCTGCCGCCTTGCTGGCACTGTAGGCGCCCAGCGGCGGCGTGGCATGGCTGGCCGACACCGAGGTGATGACCACGATGCTGCCGCCACTGGCACGCAGCGGCGCCAGGGCGGCCTGGGCCAGCAGCAACGGCGCCCGCGCATTGAGCGCAAAGGTCCGGTCCCAGTCGGCGACTTGGTAATCGCTCAGCGCACCGGGAAAAGCCGCGCCCGCATTGCTGACCAGCCCATCGAGCCCGCCCCAGCGCTGCACGGCAGCAGCCACCGCCTGGGCGGCAAAGTCCAGCCCCGACAGATCACCCGCCAGCACCTGGACCTGGGCGCCCAGCGCTTGCAGCTCGGCGGCCAGCGCATCCAGCTCAGCCGCATGCTGGTCCAGCAGGGTCAGCTGCGCCCTAGCGCCCTGGTCATGGGCATCCTGGGCCAGGCGCAGCGCAATGGCGCGGCCAATGCCGCGTGCGGCACCGGTGACGAGGGTGCGGCCCATCACTGCCCCTTGAGCAGGTCGCAGACGCTTTCGGAGGCGGGGCGCCAGGCGTCTTCCGGCGCGATGGTGCCGATGATCTTGTAGTAGTCGAACTTGGCCTTGGACTCCGCCGGTGTCTTGACCTGCACCGCATAGAGCGGCCGCAGCACCTGGCCATCGGCCCGCACCTTGACCTGCTTGGAGAAGAAGTCGTTGACCGGCAGCTCGCGGATCTTGGCCGCTACGGCCTTGCCCTCGTCGGTACCGGCGGCCTGCACCGCCTGCAGGTAGTGCGTGGTGGCGCTGTAGGCACCGGCCATCAGGTAGGTGGGCGCGCCATTGTTGTAGCGCGCCATGAAGCGCTTGGACCAGGCCCGGGTCTCGTCGTTCTGGTCCCAGTAGAAGGGCAGCGCCAGCTGCAGGCCCTGGGCCACATCCAGGCCCATGGCGGTGACGCTGTTGATCGTCATGCCAAACACGGCGACCTTCTGGCCGCCCCGGGCAATGCGGTACTCGGCCGCTTGCTTGAGCGCGTTGGACAGATCCAGCCCCGCGTTGATGATGACAATCGCCTCGGCACCGCTGGCCTGCGCCTGCAGCAGGTAGGACGAGAAATCGGCCGTGCCCAGCGGATGGCGCGTGACCCCGGCCACCTTGCCGCCCCCCTCTTTGATAAAGCGCGTGGCCTCATCCAGGTAGGCCTGGCCAAAGGCGTAGTCGACCGCGATGAAGTAGAAGCTCTTGACGCCTTGCTTCAGCAGCGCCTTCACCCCCGCCTTGGGCATCGCGTAGGAGTCGGCAACGAAGTTGAAATTCATCGGCGAGCAGGCCTTGTTGGTCAGGTCGGCCGTCGTGGTGCCTGCGATCAGGTAGGGCTTGCTGCGCTCCTTCATCAGCTGGGCCACCGTCAGCGCGATCGACGAGGCGGAGTTGCCGACGATCGTGTCGAACTTCTCCACATCCAGCCAGCGGCGGGTGATGCTCAGGCCGATATCGGGCTTGTTCTGGTCATCGGCCACCACCACCTCGATGGGCTTGCCCAGCACCTTGCCACCAAAGTCCTCGACCGCCATCTTGACGGCCAGCGCATGGCCGGGCCCGCCGTTGCCCGAGTAAGGCCCCGTCTGGTCCCCCATCACACCAATGCGGACCACGTCATCACTGACCTGGGCCCAGGAAGCAGACGGCGCGGCCATGGCCGCGAGTAACGACAAAAGCAATGCATGCGGGCGTACAGATTTCACGTTGTCTCCTTGATCAGCTCTTTTTTTGCGATGAACCGTGTCTTTGGCCGGCCGTCCAGATCTTGGTGTTGGACTACATACCTGCCGACAGGTAAATAGTACAAACAAAAGCCTGAATGGCTTTCAGTGCTAACCCTTGGTCGCTGGGAGGGGTGTGTTTTGCCCGGGGTGGATGGGGCTTGGGGTACGGCGCACAGGCTATGCTGGCTGGCATCCAAGGCCTGAGAAGCGCCACAGGCGCCCTGCGCTCGGCTTTGTTCAACCCATGAAAGCGCCGATGTTCCCTGACAGTGTCGACACCCCCATCCAAACACCCCGCCTGAGCTTGCGCCTAGCCGGCCCCGGCGATGGCCAAGCCGTTTACGCTGCCGTCGTAGAAAGCCTGGACAGCCTGCGCGCCTGGCCCACCTCGCTGCCCTGGGCACTGTATGAGCCCTCGGCATCCGCCTCTGAAGACTTCTGCCTGGCGAGCATGCGTGACCGCGAAAACGGCACGGGCCTGGCATTTCTGGTGTGGGACCACCAGCAGCGATTGGTCGGCAGCGTGGGCCTGCACACGATCCGCTGGGACATTCCCAGCATGGAGATGGGTTTTTGGATGCGCACTGGCATGCACCGAAACGGATTTGCGAAGGAAGCGGTCACGGCAGTGCTGCACTTGGCATTTACGCAATTGAAGGCGCGGCGGGTGTTTGCGCGCACCGATGAAGACAACGCGGGCAGCCGCGCGACCTGCGCCAGCGCGGGGATGCTGCTGGAGGGCGTGATGAAAAATGAGCGCATCACCCCTTCGGGGCAATTGAAGAACGGCTGTCTCTATGCCTCTACACGGTAGCCGGCGAGTGCAGTAATGGGACGGCGGCGGGATGGGCAGATGGGCTGCTGCGGGCTGTCAGCCTCGCCTCGGTGCCATGCGCCCATGGCCATCTCTGCAGCAGACCGAGGGTCTTCCACGCCTCCCCACAACCCGGCTGCAATTACTCGGGCTTGCCTTTCATCCCCAACAATTCGCTCGCGCCGATGATGGCCTGGGCGATCTCTTCGACGGATACGCGCTTTTTCATGGCCTGCTCGCGCAGCATTTCGTAGGCGCGGTCTTCACTGACCTGGTGGGTGGCGATGAGGATGGCTTTGGCGTCGGTCACACGGCGTTGGCCCAGCAGCTTGTTTTGCAGTTTGTGCACGTGTTGCTGCATCTGCCGGTGCTCCTTGTGGATCTGCCGCGCAACGACCAAGGTGGAGAGCAGGCCAAAGGAGCGAATCGGCGAAGGCAGGACGGCCTGGGCCTTGAGCTCCAGCACGGCAGACACGATGGTGGGGTTTTCATAGTTCACCACCGCGACCAGGGCGGGCGCCTGCTCGCCGCTCGCCCACGGCATGAGCAGGTGTAAAAAATCAGGGCGTACCGCCAACAGCACGATATCCGGGTCGCCCGGCAGCTGCTGCACCGGTGGCCAGACGCTGCGCACCTGGCAGCCGATACGCTGGAGCTGCTGGGCCAGCAGCAAGCCATCGGCATCATCGGGGTGCATCAGGATGATGTTGAGTTGCCGCAGCTCTTTGAGGTGCTGCGAGGTGGCGCGGGGCTGCTGCTGGTTCACGCTCAGACCTCGGTCTTCACCGTCCAGTCGCCCAGGGAATGGGTGACCAGATAAGGGTCAGGCGATACGGCGCGTTTGGCCTCGCGCAGAATGCTGAACGCTCCTTGCGCATTGGCCCGGCCAATACGGGGGTAGACCCAGGTGTGGTGGTTGCCGGGATCGATGCGCACACGCCCCTGCGGGGCATCAAACTCGCTGCCCAGCAGGTGAGGCAGCAACTCGCTGACGGTGTCGCTGCCCGAGCGGCGAAAGGCATTGGCGAACATATGCATCTGAAAATACGAGGCTTCCCAGCACAGATTGGGGCGGCAGTCATCGCCGAATAGCCGTTTGAGGTGGGCCAGGCAGCGCTGGTTGGCGGCAGATGGGATCGACTGGAAATAAGGCGCCGAGGTGATGTGGCCGGCTGCGATGTCAAAGCCCATTTGTCCGATCTCGGCCTCCGACGTCGTGAGGCTGCAAATCGGCATTTCCCTGGTGTCGAACCCGGCATCGGCATAGGCGCGGTACAGCCGGGCGGTGGAGTCGCCGACCACCGTGGAAAAGATGAAGTCAGGGCGCTTCTGGCGCACATCGTCCATGACGGTCTGGTAGTCCTGCTCGGTGGCCGTCAGCGGCAGGTAGCGCTCGCCGAGGATGTCGCCCTCGGGGTGCTGCAGAACCAATTCGCGCAGTATGCGGTTGGATTCATACGGGTAGATGTAGTCCGAGCCGATGAGGTATACACGCGCACCAAAGCTGCTGGTCATGAAATCGGCCAACTGCACGCTGTTCTGGTTGGGGGCGGCGCCGGTGTAGATGATGTTCGCCGAGAACTCGAAGCCTTCGTAGAGCGTGGGGTAGAACAAGAGCTTGTTCCATTTCTCGACGACGGGCAGCACGGCCTTGCGGCTGCTGGACATATAGCAGCCAAAGATGGTGTTGACGCGGTCGTGCATGATCAACTGCTCGGCCAGGCGCGCGTACTCGGCAGGGTTGGACGCCGGGTCGTAGCGCACGGCCACCAGCTCCCGCCCAAGAACGCCACCGGCGTTGTTGATTTCGTCGATGGCCAGCAGGCTGCCCTGCAGCTGCGATTGACCGATGGTGGACGTGGTGCCAGTTTCCGAAAAAAGAATGCCGACGCGCAAGGGATCGTTGTTTGCCAAAACCTGTCTCCTGGTCTGTCCCGCACCCCTGCGCTGTGCAGTGGAGCGGGCACGGTGAAATGGCTGCAAGCCAGCCAGCTTAGCGCAACTGCGGGCGCTGGCTTGCCTGTTCTGTGCCAGGCTGGACAGCGCCCTGCGCATCTAGCGCCCAGCGGCCAGGCGCGCGCTCATCCTGGTCAGGCGCGGCACCAGTTGCGCGGCATCGTCCGCGATGTCGTAACCCCGCCAGCCGAAGATGTGGCGCACATAGGCATCGGCCTGGGCATCGACGGCCAGACAGCAAACGCGCACACCGGCACGCTTGGCTTCCTGAACGGCATGCCGCGCGTCTTCGATCAGGTAGCGCTTGTCGTGCACATCGATATCGTGGGGCGCGCCATCGGTGACCACCAACAGGCTGCGCTGCCCTTCAGGTTCGTTGCGCAGCAAGCTGCTGGCGTGGCGCAGCGCCGCGCCCATGCGGGTGGAAAAGCGCCCGCGCACCGCCTGGATCATCGCGGCCGTGGCGCGGCTGTGCACCTGGCCAAAATCCAGCAAGCGGTAGTAGTTGACTTCGGCACGGGTGTTGGACGAGAACGCATGGATGGCCAAGCGCTCAGCGCTGCGCGAGCTGGCCTGCGCCAGCAACCATGCGGCCTGCTTTTCCAAAGCCAGCAGGCTCTGGCCCTGGGGGCCTAGGTCGTTGACCGATTCGGAAATGTCGAGCAGCACCAACATGCTGCCAGGGCGTGGGCCCTTGCCGGCGCGCATGAAAAGGCGCGGATCGGGGCGCAGCTGCATCCGCATGTCCACCTGCACCTCGATGGCTGCATTGAGGTCCAGCGCATCGCCCTCCCACTGGCGGCGAAGCCGGTGGTGCCGGTCGAGGATGTGGGGATGGCGCAGCGCCAGACGGTCAACACGGGTGGTACTGGAGGGGCGCGGGCCGCCGATCTCGCTCAGCCCCTGCCACGCGGGGAGTTTTTCGATCACCTGGCACCAATCGTGCTTCATCTGCTCGCGCTGGCAGTCCCATTCCGGGTAGTGAAAGCGGGCGATCTCGAACTCTTCGGCCGCCTGGGGCGTTTGCGCCGGCTCGGGTGGCTGTTGCGCGTCTCTAGGGCGCGCCGCCTGCGGTTGCGCGGCGGCCTGGGGCAGATGCAAGGCCTCGTCCTGGTTGTCTTCAGATTCGGGATGCGCCCAGAGGTAGCTGTTGTCATCCCGGTAGAGCGTAGGCCCGGCGTAGTGCTGTGGATCCATCCGCACGCGCATCTGGCCAAGGTCATTGGCGAGGATGGAGGAAATGGCACGGAATGCCGCATAGTCTTCCAGTCCATGCCGGTGCACCGTGTCTTCAAAAAGTTGCTGCGCCTTGTGCACCCAGTGGTTGGCGCTACCGCTGTCCACCTGCAACAAGATCCGGTCCAGCCGCGCGATGAAGGCGGTGAAACCCAGGTCTCCCGCCTCGGGCTCAGGCGCGATCTGCGCCTCGAACCAGGGGCGTGCGCCGGGGTAGTCGCGCAGCAACAGGCGCTCGGCGCGGGCGTCTTCTATCGCCGAGACGACCGCCATGCCCATGGGCTTCAAGGCCTGGCTCGGCTGGCGCGCGGGTGAATGCAGCAGATGCGCCGCAGCATGCGCCACCATCGCGGTGTGCCGGTGGCTCCGCTCAGCGTCGGGCACACCGTGCAGCGGCGGCAGCACCAAGCGCACCGCGCTTGAAGACGCCCCCTCGTCTGCAGCCAGCACAATGGCGCGCTGCGCAGAGGCGGGTCGGGCCGCTGCGCCGCCCAGCAGTCCGCCCGCCTGCTGACGCGGGCTGGCAGCCTGCAACGGATGGACTTGCACCTGCGTCAACGCCAGACCGGATGCCAGCCTGGCCAGGCGCTCAAAAGCCAAGGTGTCGTCGTCGATCCAGGTGGTGGCGGAGCGCTCGCTGTACAGAGGCGCGGATGGTGGGGCCATGGCGGTGTGCTTTCTAGTTACCAAATTTGGCATGCACGAGTTTCTTCAGCGCCTCGGTGGTATCGGGGTCATCCGTCAAGGCCTGGGTGATGGTCATGTCGCAGCTGTCGGCGGGCGATACACCATCGCGCATCAGCAAGCCGGCATAGATGAGCATGCGGGTGGAGGCGCCTTCATCCAGGCCATGGTGTTTGAGCGCGCGCGTGCTGTGGGCCAGCGCGACCAGACGCTCGGCCTGCGCATGGTCTATGCCCGCTTCGTGCGCGACGATGTCGGCCTCGGTGGCAAGGTCGGGGTAGTCAAACTCCAGCGCGGCAAATCGCTGCCGCGTCGAGGGCTTCATGTCCTTGGCGCTGCTCTGGTAGCCGGGGTTGTAGGAGACCACCAGCTGAAAATCCGGATGGGCGTGCACGACCTCCCCTTTCTTGTCGAGCGGAAGCACACGGCGCGCGTCGGTAAGCGGATGGATGACGACCGTCGTGTCCTGCCGTGCCTCCACGACCTCGTCGAGGTAGCAGATGGCACCGTAGCGCACCGCCATGGTGAGCGGCCCGTCGTGCCAGGCCGTGCCATCGGCATCGAGCAGGTAGCGGCCGACCAGGTCAGAGGCGGTCATGTCTTCGTTGCAGGCCAGCGTGATGAGCGGGCGCCGAAGCGCCCAGGCCATGCGCTCGACAAAGCGCGTCTTTCCGCATCCGGTCGGCCCTTTCAGAATCAGCGGCATACGGTGCCGGTAGGCCTGTTCGTAAAGCGCGATCTCATTGCGCGCGGACCGGTAAAACGGCTCTTGGGCCAGGCGGTACCCGGCCAGCGGGTCATCGCCGCGAGCGGCTAACAGAGGGTCTTTTGCGTTCATCATGTTCACCATTTCCCCGTCAACAACATCAAACCTGGAATCCAGCAGGTCACAATGCCCACCAGCACCGTGTAGGCCGCCAGAAAGCGCAGTTGCTTGCCCAACCCCAGCGCAAGAAAGAAGAAAAACCACAGACTCGACCAGACCAGCCACATGGCGATGACGCGGACATCACCCGCAGTGGCGGCAAATGCCAGCGCGCTGACCGCTACAAACAGACAGTACCAACCCAGGCCCACGCCCTTGAGGGCCCACCACTGCACCACCGCCAGGTACAGGTAGGTGAAAGCAAAAAGCAGGCCGCCTGCGGCAGCGAAAAAATCGGGGTCGGTGTCTGCACGCAGAATGCCTACGGCATTGAGGAACAAAGCCAGCAAACCCACGAGCAGATTGACCGGCGCAGAGTCCCGCGCATCCATGCGGCCGCTCAGCCCCACACCGTTGACGATCAGCACGACACCAATGAAAAAAAGCGCAATACCCAGCATGCTTGTCTCCTTGTTTTTTATCGGATGGCATGGCTGCGCGCTACCGGGCGGCCATGCCCACTGGGGTGCCGGCTTTAGCGGTGCTGGGGCGCTTCGTGCGGAATCCCCTCTATGGGGCATTCAGGGGTGCCCACTGTCGTGCGCGTGAACGACTCGACCATCTCGCGCGTTCCCTCGGGATCGTTGACCCACTGGCTGTAGAAGCTGTAGGGGCAGGCGGCAACGCCCTTGTCGCCGTCGCCCGAGTTGATGGTGCCGGTGTAGCCCCGGTGCACCAATTTGAAGAGGTGGTTCTGCGACTGGCCGTTCTTGCGGGCGTCGCGAATCAGCGATTTGGACAGCTCGGCATACTGGATGCCCATTTCCTCTTCACCCGTCTCGCCCAGGGTGCGGCCGTCAAAACCGATGATGGCCGAGTGCCCGAAATAGGAGTAGACCCCGTCAAAGCCCGCCGCATTGGCCACGGCCACGTAGGTGTTGTTCATGAACGCCATGGCCTTGGACACCATGATCTGCTGCTCTTTGGCCGGGTACATATAGCCTTGGCAGCGGACGATCAGCTCGGCGCCGCGCATCGCACAATCGCGCCAGATCTCGGGGTAGTTGCCATCGTCGCAGATGATCAGGCTGATCTTCATGCCCTTGGGGCCTTCGCTGACATAGGTGCAGTCGCCGGGATACCAGCCTTCGATAGGCACCCAGGGCATGATCTTGCGGTATTTCTGCACGATCTCGCCCTGGTTGTTCATAAGGATCAAGGTGTTGTAGGGCGCCTTGTTGGGGTGCTCTTCATGGCGCTCTCCGGTGAGCGAGAAAATGCCCCAGACATTGGCCTTGCGGCAGGCATCGGCAAAGATGGCCGTCTCTTCACCGGGAATGGCCGAAGCGGTCTCGTACATCTCCTTGGCGTCGTACATGATGCCGTGCGTCGAATACTCGGGGAACACCACCAGGTCCATGCCCGGCAGCCCTCGCTTCATGCCCACTACCATGTCTGCGATCTTGCGGCAGTTGTCCAGCACCTCGGCCTTGGTGTGCAGGCGTGGCATCTTGTAGTTGACGACGGCAACCCCTACGCAATCATTGCTGCTCGAAATATCTCCATGTCTCATGGCTGTGCTCCAGGTTGGTGAGAAAAAAGTGCGACTGGTCCGGCGGGCAGCAGCGCAGGGGTTTCAGAGCAGCGTAGGCAAAGCTCCGCCTGCGAACCCATGCAGGGTTCGGAAAACGGGAATGCAAAAGCAGACAAAAAAAAGCCCGAATCGACTCTGGAATGAATCGATTCGGGCTTTATTGCCGGACATCTGCGCTGGCAACCTTGGCAGCTGATGTCAAAATCTGCAACGAAATCTGCGTGGCGTTGGTCCGCCGCCAAGCCATGTTAAAGCGATTGTGGCGATGGCCGCCTAGAACATCTACCGGTTGCAGCTGGTGAGCGATGGTGGTATTTGGCAAGCCGCGCCTGGCCCTCTGCAGGAACCGGACCGATGCGCGCCAGGCACAGCACCTATGGGCACAGCGGTGCAAGGCTGGCAGTGCAGCACCCCCGCGCGCTGGTCCAGTGCCCACCAAAACCACCTGCCGCCGTGGCCGCCTGCGCAGACAGCGCGATGCCCAGCTTGGCCTGTTTGGCCGGGGTGGCTCCGGTTTCCTGTTTTTCGGCTACATTCGCGATCGTAATCAGCACCATGGGCCCAACCATCTGCTGAAGGCCCCAACCACTGCAACGAAAGCCTTTCCACCATGAGTCTCGTCACCGATCTTATCGCCGGGGTCGCGGCGTTCTTTGCCGATGTATGGGTGTTCAGGCGCCAGCGCCAGAAACGGGGCCATGCCAGTCGCGGCATCGCCGATGACGCCATCGCAGTGGCCCGTTTTGACTTCGTCACCGCTGTGTGGATCGCGCTGGTCAGCATCGGCCTGACCCTGCTGCTGGTGTTGGGCTTCGGTGTCCCCGTAGCCTGGGGAGTCGGTATCGGGGTCGTCGTCGCAGCGGTAGGGGGCTACCGACAATACGCGCAGCTGCTCCGGGAGCCGCAGTGATGCCGGTCCTTGGTACCGGGCTGATCGGGCACGCGACCGGGGACCGGTAGCAGCCTGTCTGCGGCCTGGGCCGCCTGGGCTGCGCGCATGCCCCAAGACCATGGCGCAGTGGCTAGGGGTGCAAAAGCCGGATCAGCGCCTGCTGCAGGTCCGCCGTGGATACCGGCTTGTGCAGCAGCAGGGCCGCCGTGGACTGCGCATCACGCAGGCGTTGCGGCGAGGTGTCTCCGGTAACGATGATGGCGGGCACGGGATGCTGCCCATGCTCCCGCAGCAGCTGCAGCGCTTCCTTGCCGGTCTCGCCGTTGCGCAGACGGAAGTCGGTGATGATCGCATCCGGAGGCTGCTTTGTGGCGCTGAGCTGCTGCAATGCATCCGGTCCCGACTCGGCGCAGGTGCAGTGGCAATGCCAACTCTCCAGCAGCGATTGCATCGCGCGCCGTGCCGCCTCGTCGTCATCGATCACGACGATGTGCAGCCCGGCCAGGCGGTCTTCGGATGCAGCAGGGGCTGCAAGCGGGTCCGGCACGCTCTGCAGCGCACCCGACCACAGCGGCAAACACAGGCGGAACACCGAGCCACGCCCGGGCAGCGAGCGCACGTCGATGCGGGTATGCAGTTGCAAGGCCAGGCGTTGTGCGATGGCCAGACCCAGTCCCAGGCCCTTTCGGCGGTCGCGCTCGGGGTTGCCCAGCTGGTGGAACTCTTCAAAGATGGACTGCAGGTGCTCGGGCGCAATGCCGCAGCCGGTGTCCCACACCTCCAGCGCCAGTTGCTGGCCCCGGCGCCGGCAGGCCACCAGAACGCCACCGGTCTGCGTATAGCGCAGCGCGTTGGACAACAGGTTGCGCATCACCAGATCCACCAATGCCTTGTCCGCCAATGCCGCTGCCGTGGTTTCCCGCGAGCGGTAGACCAAGCCTGCGGCATCGGCCTGCGCTCCGAACTCCCGCTCCAGCGCACTCAACAGCGGCTGGATGGCAAAGGGTGCCTCCTGCGTGCGCACGACCCCCGCTTCAACGCGCGAATAGTCCAGCAGCGTCGTGAGCATTTCGGATGCGGCGACCGAGGCGGCGCGCGCATGCCCCAACACCTCTGCCTGCCGCTCCGACAGGGCGCTGCGCTGCAGCGAGTCCAGAAACAGTCCCAGCGCGTGCAGCGGCTGGCGCAGGTCGTGGCTGGCGGCGGCCAGAAATTTCGATTTGGCCCGGTTGGCGGTTTCTGCGCGGTCGCGCTCTTTCTTCAACTGATCGACCAGCGCGGCATTCTCGAAGCGCAGGCGCACGCTGTCCACCAGCGTGCGGTAGGAGACCCGGGTATAGAACAGGTTGGCGCCATACAGACACAGCGCGAACACCCCGTAGACGAGCGGCAACCCATGCCCCTGGCCCAGGTTGCGCACCGCAAAGGGCAGGATCAGCAGCGTTTGCGCTGCCACGGCTGCTGGAGGAAACGCGGCGAAGGAGGTGATGGAGCCACAGGACATGCCCGCGATGACAAAGGCCAGGAACGCCAGCAACTGCGGCTGGTCTGAAAGGTAGAACGCCCAGCCCATGGCGCCCCACAGCGCGCTGGACAGCCCGCAGGCCACGGCAAAGCGCCAGGCCCAGACCCGGCTGGCGTCGGCCCTTGCGGCCATTGCGGGGTTCTGCGTATGGCGGCTCCAGCCACGTGCCAGCGCAATGCGTGCAAGCGTTACCAGCATGATCGATGCACCCCAGGCCAGCAGTAGCGCGTGCGGCAGATGGGACCAGAAGACGGCGACCGCTGGAATGGGGATCACGAAATTGATGAACAGCATCGCGTGCGACTGCCGGTAGAGCAGATCCACGAGAGCCGTCTGCTCGGCGGCGCAAAGAGGGGCAAGGCTTGCGTCGTTGGGCATACCAGGCCTTCAAGCCGCGGACGCAGGCCCGGCATAGGCAGGCAATACATCCACCAGGCCCAGGTGCTGCGCGCGCAGCAAGGCGGCGCTGCGGTTGTCGACGCCCAGTTGCGCAAAGATCGCTGTCACATGCCCACGCACTGTGCTTTCGCTCAAGTCGAGCTGCCGCGCAATGACCTTGTTGGGCTTGCCGGCACTCAGCAGGCGCAACACATCACGCTGACGCGGCGTAAGCGCGACCCCATCCGGCAGCGGGCCGGAGGACGCTGGCACCGCAAAGCAGGGCTGCCCCGCCAGCACCGCGCCGATGGCCTGCAGAATGTCATTGCCGCTGGCGGACTTCGACAGAAAGCCATCGGCGCCCTGTGCGCGCGCCTCGCGCACGCCATCAGGCGCCACGCTGGCCGACACAAACACGATACGCGCCTGCGGAAATGCCTTGCGCAACGAGGGCATGCCATCGAACCCGTTCATGCCGGGCAGCATGATATCGAGCAACACCAGGTCAACCGCCCCACCCCCACCCGATGCTGGGGCACGCTGCGCGAGCGCACAGGCCTCGGCGATGGAGCCGGCCTCGGAAATGGCACCCACCTCCGGATGCTCCTGCACGATCAGGCGCAGACCTGTCCGAAACAAGGCGTGGTCATCGATCAACAGCAGATGGGCGGGACGGGCAGGCATATGCACAGTATGACGCGGACCGCGTGCAGGCAACCCCAGCTATTTGTCCTATAGATGGATGGCAGTACCGCTGCTGATGCGGGCTGACCGCTGCGGCGGCCAGGCGCTCCAGGGGGATCGTATGCAGACCCCATCGAATGGGCGCGGACCAGATGAGACGCAAGAGGTCGTTTGAAATCAGTGCAATGCGATAGACAAGAAAGACAACGCCGTAAATCGCCCGGGCCCGCATTCTGGCCACGGCAGGGAGTTTTGCAGATAATCCCTAGCACATCCAGATATTAAAATTCTTTTATTAATTTGAAATATCTTTGGTTTTCTTAAAAAATTCATTGGAAAAGCATTTTATAAGCCATTAATAGGGATAGGAAAAACACGCATACAGAAAATAATAAATCACCAAAATAATGGTGCTGCACTGGAATAACTTCAGCTAGATATTCTCAAACGAGAGGCGGCGCCATGATAAATTTCAAATCCTGTTTTGGCAGAGCACGACAGCGCATGATGTGCAGCTTGCTGCTTGTGCTTGGCGGGCTGACGCAGGCGCAAGCGCAGGATTCATCGTTGCTGGTGTGTCCCGCTGGCCAAATCTACATGTCCACGCTCCAAGCCTGTCAGATAGTGTCGGAAGCGACCTATCTCAGCGCGTCACCAGACTCAGGGAGTACGCCTTCCGGCGCGGACACGATCGCCATTGCCAATGTGCTGGCGAATGACACGGTGTTTTGGAGTATGGATGACACCTTTGAGCCGGACAGGGTGGAGCCAGCCAGCATCCACTATTTTCAACTGGCCGTGGTAACCCCGGCGTCCCATCCGGGAGTGACGCTGAATACATCGACGGGTGCAGTGAAAGCAGCCGCTTCGGTGCCCCCGGGCAGGTATTCAATGGAATACCAGGTGTGCTTCCCTGGGGGATTCCGAATGAATAATTCCACCGGCGAGATGACCGCAGAAACCTTGTCGGAAAAATGCGCTCCACCGACCGCCATATCCATCACGGTCACCGACCAGGTCGTGAACACCTGCGACATATCCTTGGGCTATACGCCGGTGGTCACGGTGCCTGTGGGACCTACCACGCCAGTTCCCAGCCTGGGCATTTTTGCAGTGGCAGCATTGGCAGCACTCATCGCAGTGCTCGCCTGGCGCAGCCGCCACGATGGCTACAAAGCGCGCATGCTGGCCATCGCAGGCATGGCAGCGGCGGTCAGTCTGTTGTCGCTGGGGGGTGGATCATGGATCGAATCAGTGCGCGCAGCGGGCCCTTATGAACTTGTCAACCCAGCGGGAGGCACGCTGGCAGACAGCAGCGTGCCCTACGCCGATCCTGCGCCGCTGCTGACCGTCACCAACACCAGTGGCGTGCGCATGCGCATCACCGCGAACGGCAATTCCGCAGAAACGGGAAGCTGCGCGGTGAATTCAGAAATCGCACCGGGCGCCAGTTGCACCACGCAAGCCTATTCATGCACACCGCCCGCGCCGCTTCTGCCCATCAGCGTCACCGCTGCGCCCACCAACACCTGCACGACGGACATCATTGCCAGCTACCCCTACAACTCGTCCGAGCCACTGGATGGACTGCTCTATGCGTATGCACCGCGTCTCGTGAACGAGCCCACCTTCAATGAGACGGGCGTGACGACCGTCAGCAGCTATGTCCGCAATGCCACCGAGGCCACCTACGACAGCAACAATTTCGTGTCGAACCGGGAAGCGCTGACCTCGGGGTTCACCATCGTCACCTCCACCGCGCCGGACGGCTATGTGTTTGTACCCGGCAACACCAAGACAATGACCTGGACACTGCCGTACTCCTGCTGGAACGAGCCGCAGTAAATCTGGCAGTTGCCGATGATGCAGGCTTGATCAGCGGCCATGCGTAGCGGAACAAGCCTCCACCGTCTGATGGCCCCGGGTCTTGATGGCCGGTGGCCGCGGCAGACCGGCCCGTTGGCGGTCCAGCCGCTCCGGCGCCGCCTGTTCTAGCGCCGAACGATGAGATCCGCCCACAGCGGGCGGATGCGCTCTTCCAAGTAATAGCCGCCGTATTCGGTGTACCGGAGAAATGCCCCCGAACAGCGGGCGCAGCGCCACAAGGTACTGCGGGTGTAGGGGTGCCAGCCAGGTGCTATCGGGGCATCGGGCGACCACAGGTTGGTGCCCGCTGGATGAAACTCTTCCAGCTGTTCCCACGACGCTTCGCTGCCCAGCGCGCCCAGCAACGCCAGGTGGTCGGTACCCGCGGCGGCAGACATCGACTCCCAACCCGGCCGCCACAGCGGTGTGCATTCAGCGCAACGGGGTTGGGCTGCCGCCTCGGCCGCAAAGGCCTGGAGTTCGGCGTCGGTTATCTGGTGCTGGGTCGTCACGGGTGGGTTATAGCGCAATGGAGAGATGCGGGGGAGTGTATGCCAATCCCGGCTCCAGGTGGGCCGGCAGAGGTGCGGGCAAGCAGCGCCAACGCCACGGCACCCCCGGTGCTCGCCCCCTATGGATGCAGCGGCTGCTGCGCCTTGCCGCTGGCTAGATCCTGGAAGTAGATAAGCTCAGGATCACCCGGGTCGAGATTCTCGACGATGCCGCTTCGCATGAAACCCGCGCGGACAAACAGGCTCTGCGCCGGTGCATTGGAAGCATTCGTACTGGTAAACAGCTTGGGGGTGACGCAGCGATGCGCCAGCTCGATGAGCAAAGCAAGCGCAACCCCTTTGCCGCGGTGTGCGGGAGCGACGCACACCAGCGGTATGAAACCGCATCCGAAGAAGTGGTATTCCAGCACCGCAAACCCCAGCAGCAGGCCGCCCTCGACGGCCACGATGCAGGAGGCTTGCTCGGCCATGCGCCTGAGCTCGGACCGTCTGCTTTCATGGTCCTGTGCATACGGATCACAGGCATAGAGCTGCGGCAGATCAGCGTCCAGCGCTGGGCGGAATACGAGGTCGGGGACAGCAGGCATGGGCAATGGATCCCTTTAAACTGGTTGGCTGGCAGGATCATGCCTCATCGCGAGGCGATGCAGCAGGCTTTGCAGCGCAGGAAGAGCGCCTTTCGCCGCAGCACGCTGTTGTGCCCCGGGCCAGGACAAGCATCGCAACGGCTGCGTTGCGCTGGCCTCCACTGCGGTGACCCCTTTCACGCAGCTACAGGCCGCCGCTGTACAAGGCGCCCCGAGGCGCTGAGAACCAATTTTTTAAAGTGGGCCGCACCCACCGTTCAGATGAAAACACCACCCATCGACACCGTCATCTTCGATCTTGGCAACGTTTTGATCCAGTGGGATCCCAGACATCTGTACCGGAAAATCTTTGTGGGCGATGAGGCGGGCATGGAAGCCTTTCTGGCGGAGGTGTGTACCGCCGAGTGGAACGACCAGCAGGATCGGGGCCGGCCGTGGAAGCAAGGCATTGCCGAGGCCATTGAACGGCATCCGGCGCAGGAGGCCGCCATTCGCGCCTACTTCGACCGCTGGTCGGAGATGGTGCCTGGAGCGATCGACGATTCCGTTGCCATCCTCAAGGAGCTGCGGCAACAGCCGCTGCGTCTGCTCGCTTTGACCAACTGGTCCGCCGAAACCTTTCCGATTGCGCAGGCGCGCTTCGATTTTCTTGCCTGGTTCGACGGCATCGTGGTGTCCGGCCATGAACGCCTTGCCAAGCCCCAAGCAGAAATTTTCGAGCTGGTCATCGCCCGTTTCAACCTGAATCCTGCATCGGCGGTATTCATTGACGACAGCCCGCGCAATGTCGAGGCAGCAATGCGCCAGGGAATGCAAGCGATCCATTTTGTAGGTGCTGACGATCTTCGGGCGAGATTGCGGGCACTGGGGATGGAGATCAGCGAACGGGCTCAGTAGTTCCTATGCAGCAATGGCGGCACCAGGCGCGGATCACGCAGCTTGTCCACCCACCACTGCAGCGCCGGCCCTGCGCGGTGCGAATGCCATCCGACAAATAGCAGGTTGGGGTCACGCGGGTCCTGCGTGGCCAGCGCCACCAGGCTGCCGTGGGCCAGGTGATCGCGCACTTTCTCCAGCGGTAGCCAGCCAACGCCCAGTCCCGCTACCTGGGCAGCGATCTTGGCGCGCATGCTGGGCAGCGCCAGGCGCTCCTGGTGCGTCTGCACACCGTAGCTGCGGGCGACCGCCAGGCGCGAGGTATCGGCCACGACGACCGAGCGGTGCGCGGCGATGGCCTCCACCGACAGCGGTTGCCCGTCTCGTGCCTCGCGTGCCAGCGGGTGGTGCGGTGCCACGGCAAACACCCATTCCAGCTGCGCCAGCTCAAACCATTGCAGATGCGCCATCGCCGGCGGCTCGTTCGTGGCAGCCACCACCAGGTCGGCGCGCTGGTCCAGCAAGGCCTCCCAGGTGCCGCCCAGCACCTCATGGGCCATGCGCAGGCGCACGCCACTCTTGAGCGCGTCAAAGTCGGCGATCAATGGCAGCAAAGCCTCGATGTTGGCCAGCTCGTCGGTCACGATGCGCAGCTCGGACTCCCAGCCCCGCGCCACCTGCTTGACCCGCTCCGTCAGCCGCCGCGCCTGGGCGTGCAACTGTGCGCCCTGCTCCACCAGCAGCAAGCCGGCAGGCGTGAGCGCGATGCGGTAGCCCGCACGGTCAAACAGCAGGGCATCGAGCCGCTCCTCCAGCTGACGCGCCGCATAGGACACGGTGGACGCGGCCTTGCCCAGCCGCTCGGCCGCGCGCGACAGGCTGCCGGTGGCGCGCACCGCTTCGAGCAGCTGGAGATCTTCGAGACTCAACATGTTCGGTATTTTTGCACGAGTTCATCGAAATCCTGCTGTCTGTAGCGCGATCCATCGGCAGATACTTCATTCATCAGCCCTGCATTGGGGCTGATAACCCAGCAAGACATCAACGAAACAACCGAAGGAAAAATCATGAACCGCTTTGAAGGAAAAAACATTTTGGTCACCGGTGGCAGCAGTGGCATCGGCGCTGCAGCCGCCATCGCCTTTGCCCGTGAAGGCGCCCGGGTAGCAACCACCGGCCGCGATGCCGACAGCCTGGCCCGCGTCAAGGCTGAGCTGGGCCCCAACGCGCTGGCCCTGGTCAGTGAAGCGGGTGACGTATCAGCCCAAGCCGCACTGGTGGCCGAGTTGCAAACGCAGATGGGCGTGATCGATGGCGTGTTCATCAACGCCGGCGTGGCCAAGTTTGGCCCGCTGCCGCAGATCGATGAGGCGCTGTGGGACAGCAGCTTTGACACCAATGTCAAAGGCCCCTACTTCCTCATCCAACGCCTGGCGGCGCTGATGACGCGCGGCGGATCGATCGTGCTGAACGGCTCGATCAACGCCCACATCGGCATGCCCAACTCCAGCGTCTACGCCGCCAGCAAGGCCGCGCTGATCTCCCTGGCCAAGACCTTGTCGGCCGAACTGCTGCCGCAGGGCGTGCGCGTGAATGTCGTGAGCCCCGGCCCCGTCAGCACCCCGCTCTACGGCAAGCTGGGCCTGGCCCCCGACCAAGCCAAGGCCATGGCTGCCGGCATCCTGACGCAGATTCCACTGGGCCGCTTTGGCACCCCAGAAGAAATCGCTGCGACGGTGTTGCACCTGGTGTCCAAGGAATCTGGGTTTATTGTGGGGACGGAGATTATTGCGGATGGGGGGATGAGCCAGATGTGAGGGGGTGGGCGCACGTTCTGCCGCAAACGCCCCCCCCATGGGCCAGGCGGAGGGGAACAGGTAGTGGAAGCAACCGAGCAGACCGCAGCGATGGGATCGTCAAGCCAACGCCTGCCTGGCCAGTTGTGCAACAGCCAACTCCTCATCGGCCTCGGTTCTGCATCCGTCTTCCAAAAACCAGGCCGCTGACAACGCGGCATGGGCCATCACCCACCGGAGCAGGCGCTGACGCTCCAGGCCTGCCACATCGACCACCACGGCCAACTGCCGCGCAAAGCGCTCCGGGTCGGTACAGGTCTTCAGGTCCGGGTTGCACAGCACATTCACGTAGTCGTAATACCGCTCACCGGTGACGCGCTTAGGGTCTATCGCGAGCCATCCGCGCTGTTCAAAATCGAGGATATTGCTATGGTGTGCATCCCCATGCAGGACGACCTGCTCCCTCTGATCCTGCAGCAGCTCTTGCGCCACCATTGCGCATTCAGCCATCAGGCCGCCCTGCTGCGCGGCCATCGGCGCCAGCGATCGAAAGAAATCCGCCAAGGGCAGCAGGTTTTCAGGCGGCGGCGCAGAAGGCCGGTGGGAATGCAGTTGATGAAGGCTGAGGCAGATACAGGTCGTCGCTGCGTCATCTTCTCCCTCTAAAGCCATGCGCAGCAAATGCCTGGAGCCCGTGGCCCGCTCCATCAGCAGCGCGCCTGACGGCGGATCGGAGGCATAAACGCGAGCCGCACCGGCGCCATCCCACCATTGCAACACTTGCCCGCCGATGCGCTCGTCCAGGTCTCGGCTGATTTTGATCATCGCCGGGAGGCCATTCCACTTCCCCGTGAGACTGACAGGCAGAAGATCGCTGGTAGACGTGGCCAAAGGCCTGCCAGCGGGCTGCGCGCCCCAGCGCTGGAGATGGGCTTGGAAGAGATGGAGGTCGAGGTCTGGCATCCCCCAGATTGTCGTGGAAGTTCCCAGGCATCCAGCGGCAAGCCCGTTGATGAACATGGGGGCAGGTGCCGCCTGCGCCCGCGCCAGACTGCTGCAGATGATCGAAGACCTGGTGCGCAGCATCGATATCCAACTGCGCACCCAGCCATCACACCGCTTCGGCCTCAAGGCGTCACAAGACGAGCACCGCGCCATCGTGGCAGCCTGCCGTCCAAGGAATCTGGGTTTATTGTGGGGACAGAGATTATTGCGGATGGGGGGATGAGCCAGATGTGAGGTGGGGGCAGCAGGTGCCGGCGCATGGGCTTAGACCGCTGCGCCGCAGTTACTGCCTGGGTCTTGAAGCTGCAGTTGACGCATTTGCTGCCAGTGACAGCTTTAGGCTGTGGATGCCAGCGATTGACGCAACTACGCGGCCTGGATCTTTGATGTCAGCCGCTTTGAACACCGGGCTTGCTGACGACCTTCTGAAGCCGACACCGTTAAGATAAGACCCAAGCACGCAAGACTGTATGAATATACAGTAAAATTCTGCCCTTGATAGTTTTCACAAAGGCCCAAAAATGTCTGAAGAGCTCCAACAAGAAGCTGCCTCCGTCTTCGAAGACTGCCTTTGGCATCACAACGGCTGGGAGGCCCGCGTCATCAAGAATGAAGACGACGATGGCTGGGCGGTTGCCATGACCCAGGACGGCCAGGCCGAGCCCAGCCTGGTGGGGCCATGGACGATGGGCCGCGACAAGAAAAATCCCAAGCCGCTTGACGTTTCTGCCTTCAACACCCTCGTCAAGACTGCCCACGAAGTCATGCGGCGGCATGAGCAGCACCTGGCGGCCCAGTTGCACAAGGACATCCAGATCGTGGTGAATGGATCGCGCGTGACCGTCTCTCTCGATATTGAGCCCGACGAGGACAATCCCTCCGCGACCCTCACCGCCACCGCAGAGGATGGCAGCGCGTTGGCCAAGGTTCGCGTCCGGCCGGACCATAGCCTCAGCCGAGCGTCTGCGCAACGTTGGGCCGATGCAGGCTATCCGCGTCCCGGCGAGGACTGAGCTTCAGGCCGCGCTGGCCCAATTTGGCACGCCGGAAGAAATCGCTGCGACGTTGCTGCACATGGTGGCCAAGGAGTCCGTGTTTATTGTGGGGTCGGCGCTTTTTGCGGAATAAGCCAGATGTGAAGCTGGGCCGATGGCGGCGGCAAGCCGACGCTCCCGGCAACTCTTGCCTGCTTTGGCATAGCTTCGCCTCCACCGCATGGTTTGTGTCGGACGGCTTCCCCGGAGCCGCCCAGCATTTCGTCATCACCCACAGGCCAGGTCATCAGCCCAAGCCACGAGGAGCCGCCTGTGCCCAGCTTGCAACTGCGTTGCTGATCTCAGCGCGCCCGCTCCAGCAACATGCCGATGGCGGTCACCAGCACCTGGATCGTGATGGGCTTTTTCAGGTGAAGGTCGAACCCCGCCTGCAGCGACAGTTGCTCATCTTCCGGCCGTCCGAAGCCGCTGACCGCGATGGCCGCTGCATTGGCCGTGCCCGGCAAGTGTTTGAGCTCCCTGAGCATATGGCGCCCGTCCATGACGGGCATCGCAATATCGGAAACGATCACGTCAAAATCGGACTGCTGGGCATGCGCAATGGCTTGGCTGGCATCTCCCGCCTTGGTTACCGCAAAACCACTGTCTTCCAGCAGCAGTGATGTCAGCTCCAGCGCATCTTCGTCATCATCGACCAGCAGCACGCGCACGCCCTGCGACGGCAGCCCACCGGGCTTTCCGGGCTGCGGGCTGCCCCTGGAGCCGACCAGCAAGGGCAGACGCAGGGTAAAACAGGCACCTTGGTCAAGCCCGGAGGAAGTCACACCCACCTCACCGCCATGCAGCTCTACAAGACTCTTGACGAGCGCAAGCCCAATCCCCAGCCCTTCGGACTTGCGGGTGTAGGCGCTGCCATCTTCCTGCATGAACATGTCAAAGACATACGGGAGAAACTGCGGCGCAATGCCCTTGCCGCTGTCCGCCACCGAGATGGAAGCCCAGCCATCGCTCTCGCCCACCGCCACCTTGACCGTGCCTCCAGGCGGCGTGAACTTGACTGCGTTGCTCACCAGGTTCCAGATGACTTGCTCTATGCGAATAGGGTCGGCTTCGATGGTGACATCGTCTCCGCTGCAGCTCACCGAAATCTGCTTGGTGCGTGCATGGACCTGGATCGCTTCAATGATGCGATCAATCAATGGCCGAACGGCGAAGGTGCTTGGCTGCAATGCCAGTTTTCCGGTGTTCAGGCGCGACAGGTCGAGCAGGTCATCAATGATGCGTGCCTGCGAGCGCACCGTGCGCTTGATGTTTTCAGCGGCCCGGATCAGCGGAGCAGCGGACTGGATCTGCTCGGCGCGGCTGAGCACCTCGGCGTTCAAGAGCATCAGGTTCAGCGGCCCCTTGAGCTCATGGGACATCACCGCCAGAAACTCGCTGCGCGCGGCGGTAGCGGATTCCAGGCGCTTGCGCACCTGCTGCTCGGCACGCAGCAGATCGGCCTGCTGCTTCTCCAAGCGTTGCCGCTCGGTCAGATCGCGCGCAATCTTTGCGAACGCATGGGTGGTGCCCTCAAAAAAGCAGCTGGTGATTCCGCTGCAGTAAAAGCGCGAACCATCCTTGCGCAGATGCCAACGCTCATCCAGAGCGCGGCCCTCTGCAAGGGCCTGGCGCAGCTCTTCTTCGGGTTGACCGGCCTGGCGGTCTTCAGGTGAAAACAGCATGCGGAAATGCTGGTCCAGCACTTCCAGCTCGGTGTAGCCGAACATCAGCTCGGCGCCTCGGTTCCAGCCCGTGATGGCGCCTGCACTGTCCATGGTGACCATCGCATAGTCACGCGTGGTCTCTGCCACCATGCGCAGGCGCTCGTCCCGAACGCGTACAGCCTCCTGCGCCTGGCGGCGCTCGGTTACGTCAATGAAGTTGAGCACGGCGCCATTGATACGGTTTTCGCTGGTGCGGTAGACCGAGACACGCATCAGGTACCAGCGGCCATCTGCCGAAGCCAGCTCGCGCTCGATCGGGCTCAGGGTGGCGATCACATGCTGCACATCTTCGCTCAGCCCCTCATGCTTGAGGCGGTGGGTGAGGTCCAGCAAGGACCGCCCGACATCCGACGACAGAACGCTGAACACCGAGCTTGCCAGCGGTGTGAATCCTTTGATGCGGAGATCGCGGTCTACGAACAGCGTGGCGATGTTCATCGACGCGATCAGATTGCTCAGATCGTCATTGACCCGGTCCGCCTCCTCCACCTTGTGCTTGAGCTCAAAGTTGACGGTAGACAGTTCCTCATTGACCGACTGAAGTTCTTCCTTGCTGGTTTCCAGCTCTTCCGTCGTTGAACGCATTTCCTCGTTCATCGACTGCAGCTCCTCATTCGAGGCGCGCAATGCCTCGTCCGAATAGACCGATTCACCCAATGTCCCCTGCAGCTGCTGTCCCAGCCGCTGCAGCTCCCTCTCCAGGATATCCACGGCGGGATCGACGCCTTCACTGCCCATACCCAGGTCCTGATGCACCTCTTCGAACCTGATCAGCAGCTGGCCGCTGGCAGCCATTAGCGAGCCGCCATACACAGACATGCGCACCACAATCGGGCCCACTTCTCCATCGATGGTGACCGGCCGAGCAGCTGCGCTGCCGCCCTCGCGGGCCACCAGCAACAGCGCTGGACGCAGCGATGGCACGAGCTTGGGAAGCAGGGATTCCATCAGCCCTTGCGAGGGCTGGCCCTCGGCATAGCGCAAATAATGGCTCGCACCCTTGCTGGTATGCAGTATCTTGAACTGCGCATCAACAAAAATGCTGACGCCAGCATGGACTTGCAAAACACGCTGGTGCAGATCAGCAATCGGAGATGACTGCGATTCCAGCTCAGGCACGGGTGCGGTAGGGATCGAGACCGTGCGCAGCGGCAGCAACTCGCGGCGCTGAGCCGCCAATGGGGTGGCGCGGTAGATGCGGTGCTTCTTGTCCACCACCGCAAAGTGGTTGGGCATGGCGTCTGCCGTTTCCGCCGAGCCCAAGATGAGCAGCCCGCCCGGATTCAACGCAAAGTGGAAGACCTTGAGCACCTCAATCTGGATGGAACGGTCCAGGTAGATCAGCAGATTGCGGCATGAAATGATGTCGACCCGCGAGAAAGGCGCATCGCGCAACACGTTGTGGCGGGTGAACAGGATCTGCTCGCGCAGTGCCTTCTTGACACGCAGGCCGTTGTCAGTGGGCTCCAGATACCGACGCAAACGTGTCGCAGAGATATCGTGGGCGGCGCCCGATGGATAGTGGCCCGTACGCGCGCGGGCCAAGGCCCGCTCGTCGATGTCCGATGCGAATATCTGTGCACTCACGCTCTTCATCTCGGCCACGTGGTCGTTGAGCATCATGGCCACCGAGTAAGCCTCCTCACCGGTCGCGCAACCTACCACCCAAGCTCTGGCTTGCTCCGGACGCTGCTTGGCAAGCAACTGCCCGTAGAGCTGGTCGAGCATGTCAAAGGCTTCGCGGTCGCGAAAGAAGCTGGTCACGCTGATCAGCATGTCCTGCAGCAGCGGGCTGGTTTCTTGCGGATGGCTGACCAGGTATTCGCGGTAATGCTGCAGACTGGGCTGCCGGGTGATCTGCATCCTTCGCTGCAGCCGTCGCAGTACCGTCCCCAGCTTGTAGTGGTGAAAATCATTCTGCGTACGTTGCAACAGAATATCGAGAACGTCGCGGATGGCTCTCTGCGCCATCTCGTCCTCGATCTCTGCAGAAGACGATGCCTCAGGCTGCGGCTCGGGCACCTGGGGCAGCAGCATGGTGCGGGCGTTTTGCCACAAGTCCACCAGCTTCTGGCCCATCTCGTGTACCGGCAGTATGAAGTCGGCCAGGCCCGTTTCCACAGCCGCATTGGGCATGCTGGAGTGCTCTGCGTCCGAAGGCTTCTGCACCATCGTGACGCCACCTTCCTGCTTGATCTCGGCAAGGCCCACGGAGCCGTCACTGCCGCCACCCGACAGAACCAGCGCAATCGCCCGCTCACGATGCGCGATGGCGAGCGTGCGGAAAAACACATCGATGGTCACCAGGGCACCGCGGGGACGCTGGCCCGGCTCGACGACCAGGTGGCTGTCATCCATCTGCAGCTGAGAGCCCGGTGCTATCACATAGACATGGTCCGCTTCGATGGCAGTCGTCTCTCTGACCTGGACGACCTTCATCGGCGTTGCGTGCTGAAATATCTCCGGCGCGTGGCTCTCGTGGTTGGACGACAGGTGCAGCACCACCACAAAAGCCATGCCACTGTCGTGCGGCACATGCTGTAGCAGACGAATGACTGCTGAAATGCCCCCAGCGGAAGCGCCAATGCCCACCACGGGAAATGGCAGTGTTGACAACTGGATGGTTTTACACGGCGGGCTGGTATTGTGTTCGCTCATGATGCGTCCCTCTGAAGCCCGCCCAGGACCGACCTGGTAGTGAGTCCAACGCTAAGCGAGATATTGTTGCCCGAATCGGCGAAGGAACATTATGGGCGATATACCGTTACAGCCCGCCTAAGATTGCGCCTGAATTGCGTACCTTTCTTGTGCCAAAGCGCCAAGAGGCTTTCGCCACAGAGTCAGGATCGTGCTGGTCACCTACAGCGCGGCCTGTTTGGCGTGGGGATGGTCGGCAACCACCCCGCCCTGGCCCCTTCGCGCCGATTCACCCTGCATTCAGGCAAAATTCAGCCGATCGAGGCAGCCTGGGCTCAGGTCTGCCGGTATGCCCACCTTGAAGAATGGAACAACACCAATGGCACTGACGAAAAAGGGCGATTTCATGTACGGGACGACGTCCGGCGATACCCAAGCCGAGCTGCGCAGCTACAGCGTTGCGAATGGCCATGAGGCCACCCGGTTTGCCTCGTCCAAATGCGATTGCGGCTGCCGTACTTTTGCGCTGCAGACCGATGAAGAAGCCGGCGTGGCCATCCGCACCTGCAGCGACTGCGGGCAGGAACACCTGATGGGCGACAGCGAGGACTACCTGGAAGAAGCCACCCCCGAGGGGCACGCCTGCGTGTGCGAGAACGAGGTGTTCGAGCTGGTGTCCGGCGTCTCCGTGTACAAGGGCACACATGATGTGCGCTGGTACTACATCGCCTGCCACTGCGTGGAATGCAATCTGGTGGGCGTCTTCGCAGACTGGAAGTGCGAAGCGGGTGACGCGGCGGCCTTTCTCGCCAAGGTATAAGCGCGCGCCAGGTGGTGGCGGCAGCGTGCGCGCCACCAAAAACAGGCGCTCCAGTGCAGCAAGACGGGCACCGGTGATGCGCGCTACCTCCACCCAGAGAGCCAGGCGCCCCATTGCGGTGGAACGCCAGGCTTGCTACTCAAAAGAGCCCTTGCAGCGCGCTGACACCCAACCTCAGCCCACCGCCCCCTGGCTGGGCTGCCCATCCACCAGCCGCCACAGCCCCAGCGCATTGCCATTCTGCAAAGCCACGGGCCGCAGCGCATCGGGCAGGTCCTGGTAGCAGACCGGGCGCAGGAAGCGGTCGATCGCGCTGGCACCGACGGAGGTATACATGGCGTTGGAGGTGGCGGGGAAGGGGCCGCCGTGGACCACCGCGTGGCTCACTTCGACGCCGGTGGGGAAGCCATTGACGAGGATGCGGCCGCACTTGCGCTCCAGCACCGGCAGCAGCGCGCGGGCGCTGTCGTGGTCGCCCTGCTCCAGGTGCAAGGTGGCGGTCAGCTGGCCTTCCAGGTGCTGGGCGACCTGCAGCAACTCGTCCACGCTGCTGGCTTTGACGACGATGGAGGCCGGACCAAACATCTCCGACTGCAAGGCCTCGTTCGCCAACCAGGTCTGCGCGCTGGTCACATACAGCGCGGCCTGGGCGGCGTTGGCATGGTCGGCGGGCACGCCAGCAGCCAGCTGCTCCACGCCGGCAGCGGCTTGCAGCTGCGCACGGCCGGCCTCATAGGCCTGGTGGATGCCGGCAGTCAGCATGGTTTGTGCGCCCTTGGCGCGGATAGCGGTGGCTGCCGCGCTGATAAAGGTGCTGAGCGCAGGGCTGTCGATGGCCAGCACCAGGCCGGGGTTGGTGCAGAACTGCCCGGCCCCCATCGCCAGCGAATCGGCAAAGCCCTGGGCCAGCGCCTCGGGCCGTGCAGCCAGCGCCTGGGGAAGCAAGAAGACGGGGTTGATGCTGCTCATCTCGGCATAGACGGGGATGGGCTCCGCACGGTGGTTGGCAATGCGCAAAAGCGCCAGGCCGCCTTGCCGCGAGCCGGTAAAGCCAACGGCCTTGATCTCCGGGTGGGCCACCAGCGCCTCGCCCAGCCCACGGCCTGCGCCCACCAGCAGCGAGAAAACGCCTTCGGGCATGCCTTGGCGCTGCGCCGCCTTTTGCACTGCCCGCGCCACCATTTCAGAGGTGCCCAGATGCGCGCTGTGCGCCTTCACAATCACCGGCGCGCCAGCGGCCAGTGCCGATGCGGTGTCGCCCCCAGCCACCGAGAACGCCAGCGGAAAATTGCTGGCACCAAACACTGCCACCGGGCCCAGCGGAATCTTGGCCAGGCGCAGATCGGCACGCGGCAGCGGCTGGCGATCGGGCTGGGCGGTGTCGATGGTGGCGCGCAGAAAATGCCCGTCGCGCACCACCTGGGCAAACAGGCGCAACTGGCCCACAGTGCGGCCGCGCTCGCCCGTCAGTCGCGCGATGGGCAAGCCGCTTTCCGCATGGGCGCGCTCGATCAGCGCATCGCCCAGTTGCAGGATTTCTTCGGCAATCGCCTCCAAAAAGGCAGCGCGCTGCGCCAGCGGCAGATGGCGATACGGGTCGAAGGCGGCAGCGGCCATGCGGGCCGCCAGCTCGACCTCGTGGTCGCCACCCAGGCCAAACTCGGGCTCGGCGATGGGAGCGTTCAGTGTAGGGTTGAAGGCGCGTTGGCTGCCGCTGGTGCCGCGCAGGCTGCGGTAGCCAATGACCATGTCTCCAGTGATCTGCATGGAGGGTTTCCTCAAGAAGTTGCGTTGGGGGAAAAGATGAAGGGGATGCGCGAAGGCCGCCAGGAAGGGCAAGACCTGCCGCAGGTAAGCAGCGCTGCGGCAGGTCCGGCCGCTCAGGCCAGCATTCCGGCCATCACTCATCCAGCGGCAGGCCGCTGCGGTCGCGGGCAACGCCCACGGCGACGATGGACACCAGCGCACAGAGCACCAGGAAGATGACCACCGGCACATAGCTGCCGCTGTAGTAGGCGATCAGCGCGGTGGCGATCAGTGGCATCGGGCCGCCCACCAGGGCTGCACCAATCTGGTAGCCCAGCGACATGCCGGTGTAGCGGATGTCCGGCGGGAAGGCCTCGGCCAGCAGGGTGCCGATCATCGCGCCATAGCTGGACCAGATGATGCCCAGGCCCACACCGACGGCCAGCGCCGCTGCCCAGACGGATTTCTGGTCGAGCAGCCAGAAGTACGGGAAGATCCAGAGCATGAACGCGATGCTGCCGCCGATGAAGACCTTCTTGCGGCCGATCTTGTCCGACAGGTGCCCGAAGAACAGCATGCAGGGGAAGGCGATCAGCGCGCAGATCAGCACGATATTGAGAATCGTCGCGCGCGCAAAGCCGTGGTCCATCATGTACGAGATGGTGAAGGTGGCGTAGAGGAAGAAGGTCGAGGTCTCCACCACCTTGGCGCCGATGGCGATCAGCACTTCCCGCCAGTGGAACTGCAGGGTCTGCTTGATCGGAATGGGCGCGCTGCTGCGGCTGGCCTGGATTTTCTTGAACGAGGGCGTCTCGCCCACCGCATTGCGGATCCACATGCCGACCATCACCAGCACAATGGAGCCGACAAACGGAATGCGCCAGCCCCAGGAGAGGAAGGCCTCTTCGCTCATGCTTGCGCTCAGCAGCGAGGTGATGATGTTGCCCAGCGCCAGGCCCAGCACTGCGCCGGTCTGCGGCACCGCACCGTAGAAGCCGCGCCTCTTGCGGGGCGAATACTCGACCGCCAGCAGCACGCCGCCGCCCCACTCGCCGCCCAGCGCCAGGCCTTGCAGCAGGCGCAATACCGTCAGCAGGATGGGCGCGAGTATCCCAATCTGCGCGTAATTGGGCAGCAGGCCCATCAGCACGGTCGACAGGCCCATCATCGACAGGGTCATCGCCAAGGTCTTCTTGCGGCCAATGCGGTCGCCGATGTGGGAGAAGATCACGCCGCCAATCGGGCGGATCAGGAAGGCCAGCGCAAACGTGGCCAGCGACAGCATCTGGCTGACCAGCGCGTTGTCGCTGGGGAAAAACTGCTTGGCAAAAATGATGGACGACATGGTTCCGTAGAGGAAGTAGTCGTACCACTCGATGGTGCTGCCCACGGCGCTGCCAATCAGCGCGCGCCTGCGTTCCGCATCCGGAACCATGGTTTCCTTGTCGGCCATCGTGGCCGTGTGATTCAGAGAGCTGCTGCTCATGTCTCCACCTCAGGTTGTTGGTTTATCAATGTCTGCCTGTGCGCAAACCTTCGGCCTGCCATCCGTTGCGGCGGCGGGCCGGGCTTGCGTCTGTTTTGTAGAAAGTGCCGGATTACATCGACTGGCGCAGCATCTCGACGTAGTCGTCTGCGCTGGCCTCACGCGGGTTGGTGCGGTGGCTGTGGTCGGCCAGCGCGCCCTTCACAATGCGCTCGAACAGGTCTTCGCTCACGCCCAGCTCGGCCAGGCCGGTGGGCAGCTGCAGTGCGCGGGATTTGGTGACCAGGGCTTCCTCCACCGACACGCCGTCGGGCAGGCCCATGGCCTGCGCCAGGCGCGCGATCTTGTTGTCGCGCACCACCGACTCTGCGCCCCGGTTGAAGCGGATCACCGCCGGCAGCAGGATGGCGTTGAGCGTGCCGTGGTGCAGCTTGGGGTTGATGCCGCCCAGCGAATGGCTGAGGCTGTGCACGCAGCCCAGGCCCTTCTGGAAGGCGAGCGCACCTTGCAGCGAGGCACTCATCATGTTGCTGCGCGCCTCCACATCGGCGGGATCGCGGAAGGCCACCTCGATATGGCGCCAGGCGCGCCACAGGCCATCGAGCGCAATGCCATCGGCCGGCGGGTTGAAGGCAGGCGCCAGAAAGGTCTCGATGCAGTGCGCAATCGCATCCATGCCGGTGGCGGCTGTCAGGCCCGCCGGCAGGCCCAGGGTCAGATTGGGGTCGCAGATGGCGACCTTGGGAATCACATGGGGCGAGAGGATGCCGACCTTGCGGCCATCGTCCAGGATGATGATGGCGCCACGCCCTACTTCGCTGCCGGTGCCCGCCGTGGTGGGCACCGCGATGATGGGCAAGGTGGCGGCGGTGATCCTCAGCGCACCGCCCTCGATCAGCGCAAACTGGCGCAGCGGCCCGGCATGGCGGGCCGATACCGCCACCGCCTTGGCCAGGTCAATCGACGAGCCGCCGCCCACGGCGATGATGCCGTCGCAGGCGCTGCCATTCAGCGCCTCGACGCCGGCGCGCACGGCCGTCTCCGACGGGTTGGGCGGTGTGCCGTTGAACAGGCCGAACCGGGCAGCGCCCAGCGCCTGCCTGACCTGGTCGATGATGCCAGCGGCCTCCACCCCTTTGTCGGTCACGATCAAAGGATTGGTAATACCCAGCTTCTCGCACACTTCCTTCAGTTCCGCCAGCACACCGGCGCCAAAGCGCACTTCGGTCACATAGTTGATCAGAGCCATAACGTTTTACCAGTTATATCCATTGCTATCAGAAGGCCCGAAGTCTAGGCAGCACTGCCCATTCGGTACACTGACGGCTTCCCATACCGATATAACTTTTATTCATGTCCAGCGGCATCCCCAGCCTCAATTCCGTCATGTCGCGCCTGCATGCCAAGCAGCTGCGCCTGCTCATCGCCATCGAGGAAAGCGGCTCCCTGCTTGGCGCCGCGGACAAAGTCGGCCTCACACAGCCGGGCGCCAGCAAGGCGCTGCGCGAGCTGGAGTCGACGTTGCAGGTGGACCTGTTCGAACGCACAAACCGAGGGTTAATCCCGACGGAGGCCGGGCACTGCGCGCTGCGTTTCGCCCGCCTGATCCAGTCGGACATCAACCAGCTGCGCTTTGAGCTCGATGCCATCGCCAGCGGCGTCGGCGGCCACCTGGCCATCGGCACCATCATGGGCGCGGTGCCGCTGCTGTCCGATGCGCTGTCGAACGTGCTCGCGCGCCAGCCCCACATGTCGGTGGAGATCATCGAGGACACCAGCGAGACCTTGCTGGGCATGATCGAGCGCGGCCAGATCCATGCGGCGATCTGCCGCTCCTCGGTCAGCCGCACGCCCGAGGTCTATGACTCCCTGTTCATCAAGCAGGAGTCGCTGTCGGTGATTGCCAGCGTGCGCCACCCTGCCATGGGCGCCAAGGCCGTGCAGTTGCAAGACCTGCAGGACAGCCGCTGGCTGGTGTACCGCGCCCGCATGCCGATGCGCCGTTTGCTGGAGCGCGAGTTCCAGGAAGCGGGACTCCATTTCCCCTCGCACCTGATCGAGACCACTTCGGCGCTGGCCACCGTCACCATGCTAGGGCGCAACAACGACCTGGTGGCCCTGGTCTCCGACGACATCGCGACCTACTTCTCGCGCAATGGCCTGGTCGGCATCATCGATCTGACCCTCCAATCGCGCAGCGAACCCTATGAGCTGGTGCTGCGCAAGGGCGCGCCCCGCAGCGCTGCACTGGGGCTGCTGGTGGATGCGCTGTGCGGCCACGAGAACGACTGAACTCAGAAATAACAGTAGCGGCACGCCCAGCTGCGCATACTGTTGCCTCAAGCGCACACTCGTAACCCAATGTAATAAAAACTGCTAGGATCGGGCAGCGCAGCCCTGCCTTGCAGGGGCCAACCCATTCAGATTCAAAGATACCTTGGTGCACCCCAGATGGCGGGGATAGATGAAGACGCACCACCCCATGCGCTTTAAGAGTTTGAATGAATGAACAATAGCGGATGACAAATAGCACATGAAGACCAAGCAGATCGCGGCCGCAGCGGCCAGCCTTGCGCTGCTGGGAGGATGCACGCCTTATGCCTACCAGGGACGCATGTCCCAGGATGAGCAACTGAAGATCTACCGGGATGTGGAAACTTCACGGCGCGAAGCCGCCCGGAATTTTGAGAAGTACGTGACGATTTGCCTGGCTGAGTTTCCGAATGCCACCGACGTCAAGAACGATGGCAACCAGCATTTGTCCGAACAGTGGGCGGTGAACGTGGCCATGGTTTCTGATGGCGATCCGCTGGTCTGCTCCGTCAGCCGGGACAGCCTGACGGTGGAACGCGTCCACAGCGGCTCGCGCACGATGGCACTGAGCGAGTACCGGGCTTACCTGAATGGCGAATTGGCGCCCAGCGCCTACCCATCCAAGGATGTGTCGCTGGGCACCTCGGACAAGTACCTGCTGGCACCACGCCCTAACCTGCAGCTGTCGCGGCTGGTATGGGATGAGCTGGCTGCGCCAGAACGCCAGCTGCTGGAAGCGAACTACAGCATCGACTACTTCGCAGCGGCGGAGTTCGGCACCATCATCGACGTGCAGGGTGTCGACGAATCCACGCCCGGCACGCACGCGGGGGCGGCCATTGGCAGCGCCGTCGCCAGCGCCGCCTATATTGACCGCGCCATTCGCGGCGGACATAACTACTCCGTCGGTGTCAACCTGGCGGTCGGGATATTGGGCGCCGTGCTCGGCTCGCTGGCGGACAAGCCCGCCGTCACACAATTCCAGTTCCGCTACACCATCAAGAAAGGCGACGGCGAGCTGGACTATGTCCACCAGGTCCAGGAGACGGCCTTCCGCAGTTCGCCAGGCGCCTGCGTGCTGTTGCCCACCTTGCAAGCGGCCACACAGCAGCTGTGCGACCAGACCACGGACAGCCTGAGAAAGCGCCACCTGGCTAAGCTGCAAGCTGCAGCGGCGGCAACCCCGGCAGCAGCACCACCTGCGCCGCAGGCAGACTGAAGGGAGTGCCTGGCGCGATCCAGAGACGCTGAGGGACCCGCGAGGTCCCCAGCCGCAACACCGGCCCATCGCTTGGCATGCGCCCGCAGGCCGGCACACAGGTGGGAGCGCGGCAGCCGGACAAAGCCGCCAGGTAATGGCGCCACTGTCCATCTGGTCTGACAGACGCTGCCTCGGTTTCGGAGGTGGCAGGCACAGGGGCACTCACTACACTTACCAGCTCCACCCATGCGTTCCCGCAATGGTTGGCATGCGCATCCAGCAGGAGCACCACTGCCGGTGCGCCATGCACCCTGCCATCCCCATGAGAAAGTTGCCTGTGCCTCAGCCTGCCACCCACACCCCGCTCCGCACCCAGCGGCAACCGGTCAGCCTGCCGCTCGCGCAACGCAGCGATGCCTAGGTCTCGCCAGATGCCGCCTCCGTTCAAGCCTACCGTGGTGGTCCTGGCCGCCGGCCACGGCCGGCGCTTTGCGCACTCGGGCGGTACAACCTACAAGCTCGACGCGATGCTCGGCGATGGGACGGTGCTGGCGCAGGTGCTGCGCAGCGTTGTGGCATCCGGTCTGCCCTGCCATGTGGTTCGCCGTGCCGAGGGTGTTTCATCCTCCGGGATGGACGGCATGGGCTATTCGATTGCCCGGGGCGTGGCGGCGACGCCAGACGCCGATGGCTGGCTAATCCTGCCTGGCGATCTGCCTTTAGTCCGCGCGCAGAGCCTGGTAGCAGTGGCGCAAAGCCTGGCCACGCATGCGGTGGTGGTTCCACAATGTGGCGGTCAACACGGCCACCCTGTGGGTTTTGGCAGAACTTGCCGTGAGGCATTGTTGCAGCTGCAGGGCGACACAGGGGCCAGCGCCATTGTGCGTGCCCATCGGCAAGCGGGAACGGCCCACAGCTTGCTGCTGGACGATCCTGGCATCGCCATCGATATCGACACCTGCGATGACCTGGCGCGGGCACAAGCGCTGCTGGCCAGCGGAGCTTTTGCACAGGGGGCCAGCGATGGAAAACGTTGATGCGCGGGTGCTGCGCTGCGCGCGCGGCTGGCTGGCCAGCGGTTACCGCGTCATGCTGGTGACCGTCGTCAAGACCTGGGGATCGTCCCCCCGCCCCATCGGCTCGATGATGGCGCTGCGCGAAGACGGTCCCTGCATCGGCTCAGTGTCCGGCGGTTGCGTTGAGGACGACCTGGTGCACCGCTACACCAGCGCCTATGGCGCCAGTCCCCTGCCGCAGTCCACGCCGGAGCTGGTGCGCTATGGCATCACGGCCGACGAGGCCCACCGCTTTGGCCTGCCCTGTGGCGGCACCTTGGAATTGCTGCTGGAGTTTGCACCGGCGCCAGCGGGAATGGATGAGCTGGTGCAACGTCTGGAGGCGGGGCAGCTGGTGCAGCGCACGGTCGATTGCCAATCCGGGCGGGTCAGCCTGGCAGATGCCTCGGCACCTGCGGCGGTTCAATTTGATGGTGCCAGGCTCTCGGTCACCCTGGGGCCCCAGTACCGCATGCTGCTGATCGGCGCGGGCGCACTGGCAGAGTATGTGGCCGTGATGGCGCTGTTCAACCACTTCGAGGTGACTGTCTGCGATCCGCGCATCGAGCACCGCGACACCTGGTCGGTGGCAGGCGCCCAGCTCAGCACCGAAATGCCGGACGACGCCGTGCGCCGCATGAAGCCGGACGCGCGCAGCTGCATCCTGGCGTTGAGCCATGACCCCAAGCTCGATGACCTGGCGCTGCTGGAAGCACTGCACAGCCCGGCTTTCTATGTCGGTGCGATAGGATCGCGGCGCAACGCCGACAGCCGCAAGCAACGCTTTATCGAGCACTTTGACGAGACGGAGCAATCGCTGCAGCGGCTGCATTCGCCAGTGGGCCTGCCTATTGGCAGCAAGACCCCAGCCGAGATCGCGGTGAGCGCGATGGCCGAGGTGCTGGCCGTGAAGAACAGCATTCTGCAACCCCGCCGCTAACCGTATCCGGCGGCGAGCGGATGGACTGCAGCGGACCGGTGCGCGGCCCGCTGCCTTACACGTTGCACTTACAGCAGCTTGTCCGGGGTGATCGGAAGACTGCGGATGCGCTTGCCGGTGGCATGGTAGACGGCATTGGCGATGGCCGCCGGAATGCCGACCATGCCCAGCTCGCCCATGCCCTTGACCCCCAGCGGATTGACGATGGTGTCGTCCTCCTCGACAAACACGGTCTCGATCGCATGGATGTCCGCATTGACCGGCACATGGTAGTGCTGCAAATTGGCATTCATGAAACGCCCGGTGCGGTGGTCCACCTCGGTGCCCTCTTCGAGCGCCATCCCGATGCCCCACACCACTCCCCCGATCTCCTGGCTGTGCGAGGCCAGCGGATTGAGGATCTTGCCGCAGGCGGTGATCTCGATCACGCGGGTGACCTGCACAGTCCCCAGATCGGGGTCTACCTTGACCTCGACAAACTGCGCGCCATGGGCGAGCGATGCATATTTGTCGCGCTCGGGCGATGGGGTTGATTGGTAGACCTCGGTGATCTCGTCCGTGCCGGTGCTGCGCATGAGCCCGGCAATATCCACTCCGCGCGCCGTATCGCTCTTGCGCTGCAAGCGGCCATCGAGCATCTCCACATCGTCAGCACTGGCGCCTTGCAATGGCGAGTGGGCATCGCGCTGGGCCAGCGCCAGCAGCTTGGCGGTGATGTCCAGGGCCGCGCCACGCACCGCCGAGCCGACGCTGGAGGTGGTCCAGGACCCGCCTTGCGCAGGCGCCTTCGGCTGGCGCGTGTCGCCCAGCTCAAAGCTCACCTGGTCCAGCGGCAGGCCCAGAAACTCGGCCGCAATCATCGTCATCACGGTGTAGGTGCCTGGGCCAATGTCGCTGGTGGCACTCGAGACGGTCGCCGTCCCATCCGGCCGGAACGTGATCTTGGCGCTTGCAGGCATCTGCATGGCTCCCCACACGCTCGATGCCATGCCCCAGCCCACCAGCAGCTTGCCGTCGCGCATCGACCGCGGCTCCGGCTTGCGGTTTTTCCAGCCGAACTTCTCGGCCCCCAGCCGGTAGCACTCGCGCAGCGCCTTGCTGGAGAAAGGCTTGCCACTCTCGGGATCCACCTCGGCATAGTTGACCAGGCGCAGCTCCATCGGATCCATCTTCAGCGCATAGGCCAGCTCGTCCATCGCGCTCTCCAGCGCAAACATACCGCTCACTGCGCCGGGTGCACGCATCCAGGTGGGAGTGGCCAGGTCGGTGGCGGCCACCTTCAGCGGCATGTTCAGGTTCTCGCAGGCATAAACCTGCTTGAGAAATCCGGTCGTATTGTCCGAGAAGGTCTCGAACGACGAGGTGTTGTGGAAAGCCTCCTGCACCATCGCCTGCAGCTTGCCATGGGCATCTGCGCCCAGCCTGACCTTCTGGATCGTCTGCGGCCGGTAGCCATGCGCGGTGAACATCTGCGCGCGCGTCAGCACCAGCTTGACCGGACGCTTGAGCTCGCGGGCGGCCATCGCCGTCAGCGAGGGATAGTAGTTGGGCTTGAGCGAGGAGCCAAAGGCACCGCCGACAAAGGGCGAGACCACACGGATGTTCTCGGCCGGCACGCCCAGGCCTTCGGCCAGGTGCTTTTGCACGCCATAGACCTCCTGGGTCTTGTCAAAGACCGTGAGCTTGTCGCCCTCCCACAGTGCGATCGCGGCATGCGGCTCGATCGGGTTGTGGTGGTTGATGGGGATGTGGTACTCGGCGTCCACCTTGACGGCCGCTGCTTGCAGTGCCTTGTCAGGGTCACCGCGTGGGGGCGTGTTGTCGGACGAGGGCTTGGCCTTGTCCAGCACCGCCTCCAACGCCGTGGTATGGGCCTCGCTCTGGTAGCTGGCCTTGACCAGACGCGCCGCATGGCGCGCCTGCTCGTAGCTTTCCGCAACCACCAACGCTATCGGCTGGCCGTTGAAAAACACCCGGTCCGATTGCAGCGGCCAGGCCCATTGCGGCTCTGCATCGGCAGCCGGCGCTTTGCCCAGCCGCCCGGCATTGAGATGGGTGAACACGCGCACCACGCCGGCCGCCTGCTCGGCCTCGCGGGTGTCGATGGCCGTGATGCGCCCTTTGGCCACCGTGCTCAGCACGACAAAGCCATAGGCGGCATGCGGCACCTGGAATTCAGCCGTGTACTTGGCCTTGCCAGTGACCTTGGCCACCCCGTCCACGCGGGTGGTCCCTTTACCTAGATAACGTGCCATGGTGATCCTCCTTCGCCGTCAAACCCATTGGGCGGCACGCATCAGCGCCCGCACCACGGAACGTTGGCCCAGCTCCACCTTGTAGCCGTTATGGGCCAGCGGCCTGGCACCGCTCAGCGCCGCTTGGGCGGCCTTGGCAAAAACTGCCTCGTCGGCACGCTGGCCCACCAGGGCCGCCTCGGCCTCGGCACTGCGCCAGGGCTTGTGGGCAACACCGCCCAGTACCACGCGCGCCTGGCGGATGGTGCCCCCTTCCAGTTGCAGCGCTGCTGCCACGGACACCATCGCAAAGGCGTAGGAGCTGCGGTCGCGCACTTTCAGATAGTGGCAATGCCTGGCAAATTCCGCAGACGCGACGGGCAGCTCGATGGCCACGATGAGGTCACCATGCGCCAGGTTGGTATCGTGCTGCGGCGTATCGCCGGGCAAACGGTGGAGATCGGCAATCGGAACCAGCCGCTCGCGCCCGTCCGTGGCCCGCACGCGCACGCTGGCATCGAGGGCATACAGCGCGTTGGCCATGTCGCCCGGGTAGGTGGCGACGCAGGCATCGCTCCAGCCGAACACCGCATGGATCTTGTTCAGCCCTTCGCGCGCACCGCAGCCGGTGCCGGGCTCGCGCTTGTTGCAGGGCGAGGCAGTGTCATAAAAATAATTGCAGCGCGTGCGCTGCAGCAAATTGCCGCCATTGGTCGCCATGTTGCGCAACTGCCCCGAGGCGCCTGCGACGATGGCCTGGGTCAGCAGCGGATAGTTCTCGCGCACCAGGGGATGGTTCGCGGTCTCGGTGTTGGTGGCCAACGCGCCCAGCGACAGTCCCGCGCGGCTGCGCTGGATCTGCCGCAGCGGCAGTTGGCGGATGTCGACCAGGCGCGTGGGCCGCTCGATATCCTCCTTCATCAGATCGACAAGGTTGGAGCCGCCAGCGAGAAACTGGGCGCCTGGCACGCCACCGATGGCCGAGGCGGCGGACGCGGCATCGGCCACCCGGAGATATTCAAATGGTCGCATGGCCATCCTCCTTGCGGTCGGACGCGATCTGCGTCTGGGTGGCGTAGCCCCAGGTCTGGGCCGCTTGCCGCCCTGAATGGACATCCTGCACGGCCGCAACCATGCCCGGGTAGGCACCGCAGCGGCAGATGTTGCCACTCATGCGTTCCTTGATTTCTTCGTCCGTCAGGCGGGTGGTGGTTTTGCGCACGTCGCCCGTGACATGGCTGACATGGCCGCGCTGGGCCTCGTCGAGCACACCGATGGCCGAGCAGATCTGCCCCGGGGTGCAGTAGCCACACTGAAAGCCGTCGTGCTTGATAAAGGCCGCTTGCACCGGGTGCAGCTGCTCGCCCTGGGCCAGGCCCTCGATGGTGGTCACCTCGCGCCCTTCCAGCGTTGCCGCCAGGGTCAGGCAGGACAGCACGCGCTGGCCGTCCACCAGTACCGTGCAGGCGCCGCACTGCCCCTGGTCGCAGCCCTTCTTGGAGCCCGTCAACGCCAGATGCTCACGCAACGCGTCCAGCAACACCACGCGCGAATCGAGCTCAAGCGTCTGCGCTGTGCCGTTGACCTGGAAAGCCACCTTCACCACGTTCTGCGCATTGGTGGGCGCCACCGCCGCACCGTGGGGCAGCGGCATCTGCGCCAGCGCCGCCTCCTGCGCCAGCAGATCAGCGGCAAACAGGCCCACACTGCCGGCAGCCGAGTGGATCATGAAGCTGCGCCGTGCCTGGCCTACGCCCTGTAGTTGCGGCATTGCTTGGAGCAAGGCCGCCTCGTCAGCGCTCAGCCTTGCCGGAAAATCAGCATCGTCGGAATGTGTCATCGTGGGTTCCTTGGTGGCGCGCCGGAAAAAGGCGCATGCAATGGGACAGCGCTGACCAGGCCAGGGCGTTCGAGGCGACGCATGGGGCTTGGCATGCAACGGAGCAGTGGGTCGCGGAGGCCGTAGCGGCGCCCTCCAGCTTTCCCGCATGTCCCGCCTGTCGCTGCGCGGTGCTGTGGCCCGGCCCGGGAACTGTTGCACCGCACGCCAGTACATCCTAATGCCGGTAGCGGAAAACGCAGGTGGGACTGCAACCCCGTTTGTCCGAAGGGCTGGTCGTACAAACTGCGGGTGACACGAACGAGGATGGGCGAGGCGGCCGGAGCCTAAGCGCAAGCATGCCGGGATCCACACCCGGCCGCATATGGCCGGCCCCTTCAGCGCTGGCGGCAAGTACCGTGCTGGGCTAAGACGCTGCAGGCGCTGCACCATGCGCATGCAGAGGGTATGGCAGCACGGCGGCAGAGGGCCTGCCCGCGCTGTTGTCACCATCAACAAAGTGGTGACGGCGCAATGTATGGCGGCTGCGCCATGGTGGGAGGAAAGCTGAGCGGATCGCTGACCGGGGGGATCAGGATGCACTGGGACAGCAGCACCGAGGGTGCCATCGCTGCTGCTGTCAACGGGTTACAAACGGTCCAATTCCGCGACGGCGGTCGTAAACAGGTCCAGCGCCGCATCCCCATCAATGGTGGCCATCAGGTCGATGTCCAGCTCTTCCAGGCTGACATCGCTGTAACCCATCGACCATGTCGCATAGCGGCGCTCTTCCAGTGCGCTGCCTGCATTCAGTTGCAGAAAGTCCGTATGCCGGCGGTCCCGGACAAGATTGCGTACGAGTGCATCGATTTCGCTACCGGGCCCTTCGATGTACTGGGTGAATCGCTCACCATCGAACACCAGGATGCCGGTGATGCCGTGCAGCGCATTGAATTCCCGCGCCACCTTCACAATGGCGCCCACTTCGGTGGGATCGCAATCGGGAGCCAGCCGACTTGAATAGAGGAAGTAACCCAACAGTGTCGACATGGTGGCGCCTTTCAAGAATATTGACCCACTGTAAACCCTTATTCAATAGACCTTTGCTTTTTTGCAGCTTATTTGGTGAAGTAGCGCAATGACTGCCCACAAAATCCGGGCCGGAAGACAGCAGTCGTGCGGGGGTTTGGCAGTGCAGCAGCTACGGGACGCCCTGGGCCGCGTGCCACCGGCCTGGTTCGGCCGACGGCCACTGTCCGCCTCCAGTCCCCAGAACCGATTGCGCGCAGCGGCGGCCCAAGAACGGTGTCAGGATCACGCAACGATGCGCCACCAATGCAAACAGCCCGTCGATCCCCTCCACATAGCCGCACAGCGGCCGGTCGTCGGACGTCATCGGGCGCTGGGCAGCGCCTACGGACCGCAGAGGTGGTGCCTTCGCGAGCCCCAACAGCTGTGCCACTTGGCGGCCCGTGCGGGCGGCAAGCGCGGGTGAAGCCGGCTTCACCCGCGCGCGGATAGTCTGCAGCCGACACCAGTCCACCGGCCAGCGCGGGCCGAAGCTCCACCTCGTCAGCGCAGAGGAGGTGACGAAGGCCATGGGCCTGCATATCCCATCGAAGCAGCACGGCCGGCGACTGGCCAATGGGAAGATCAACGCCGGCGGTCAACGCCAGTGCGCCCACGCCAAAGCCGTTGGCCAGCACGACGGTGTCTGCCACCAGCTTCTGCCCGTCCACGATGACCGCAGCGACCCGGTTGCCGGCCACTTCAACGGCATCTGCCGTCCCGTGGCGCACGCATGCGCCCAAGTCCAGAGCGCCGGCCCGCAACTGGCGTGCCAATAGCGCAGGCTCCACTGCGAAATCGTCGGGCGCCCAGGCGGCCAGAGGCGGCCGCTGTGCCAGCCTCGGCTCCTTGTCAGCGATCTGGGACCCGGCCAGTCCTTCCATTCGCGTACCAGCCGCCCTGTGCTCCGCAATCATCGCCGCCGTTTCCTCTTCATTGGCCCCCCACAGCAGCGCTCCGCGCGCAGCGATGGGCAGCGGGCCGAGTTGGCGCTCGATCGCTGCGAACGCTTCCAGGGCCTGGAGCCTTTCGGCGAAGGCGGCAGGGTTGCTGGAGGGGGTACTCGCGCTGGATCCCACCCAGCCAAAAGAGCAGGAGGTCGCCGTGGTGCGGCTTTGTGGAGCGCTTTCGACCAAGGTCACTGCGGCACCGGCATGGGCGAGATGCCAGGCTGCCGAGGCGCCCATGATGCCGCCCCCCACCACGACGACCTGGACGCGACGTTTGACAGTGGGCGAATGGGGGGTGGATAGCGGTACCGCTGTCGAAAACCCGGATGGTGGGCGTGGTGCAAACTCGGATGTCATAAGGCGCTGTCAAGACGCCTAGTGCCTGTGGCAGCCAGGGTCTCTCAATGGTGCTTGAAGGGATCAACCGCACATGCTAGCCGCGCCTGGGATCCCATGCCAGGCCGGAGGCAAACGGCTGCGGGCTGTGCTTTGCGGTCAGCGATACCGGAATAGGCATTGACCTGGACCGGGGGCATTGGTATTTTTGGCGCCTTCCAGCCAATGCAGGAGGAAAACGGCAGCACCGGATTGGGGCTGTTCATTGCACAACGCATTGTCTCGGCGATCGGGGGCTCCCTGAGTGTCACGAGCACCGCAGACGCAGGAACGACGTTTTCATTCAGCTTTCTTGCACCGCTAACCGAGGGTCCCAGGGCAGAGTGGCCCGTTCTGGCACGAACACCGATGCAGCCTGCCAAGCAGACGGGAGATGCTGCACCAACCCCGCACGCCATGCCGGCAGACCAGGCTTTGGAGGAACTCGCCCATCTGGCGCTTCATGGCCGCCTGACCGATATTGCGCGCTGGATCGACGTCCAAAGCGCCTCGGGCGATAGCGCACCCCTCTTCGCTGCGCTCCGCGATCTGCTGGAACGGTTTGATTTTTCTGCCATCCAGCAGCTGACATCCCACCGGGCTGCTGGCAGCGCCGTGAATGGCCAGGGCGTGGGCTGATCCGGCGAGGCTGCGAGGCGGCGCTCCAAGCCGTCTGAATGGGCGGCAACAACTGCCGGGAAACCGGCTTGGGGCAGCAACCCGCTTGAGTCTGCCAACGCAACCGGTCCATGCAACACCTCGCCGATTACCCCGCTTCATGCCGAGCGGGAGAGAGTGAAGACAGTGACGGCCGACCCAAAATCCGCATACCAATATTAAGAAATCTTCGTAGACGCGCATCAGCGCTGCATGCGAACCTTGCCCCCTTTCAAGCAAGCAAGGAACCTTTGATGTCACTGCCTTCCGTGACCGGGCTGGTCCATTCCATTGTCCGCGTCAACGATCTGCAAGCCGCCACCGCGTCGTACCTGAAGCTGGGTTTTTCACTGGCGCCCCAGGGGCGCCACCACACCGGAACCACCAACCAAACGCTGATCCTCGATGCCAACTACATCGAGCTGCCGTGCTTTGCGCCTGGCCAGCGTGCCACGTCGCGCTTCAACGATTTCGCCGACACCGATGAAGGCCCGGTGGCGGTGGCGCTGCAAACCACGGATATCGCGGCTGGCAGCTTGCCAGCCTTCGGGCAGGAGAAACAAATATGAGCACCGCGTCTACGGTAGAGGCTCCACTGCCCGGCACCATTCCGGAATACTGGCAGGCCTTCTCGCGCGACTACGCCGATGCGCGCCTGCGCTTCATCGCGCAAGCCCAATCGGTCGGCGCGTCGGTACACAGCTACACGCACCCCGACAAGACGACGCCCGATGGCCAGCCGCTGCGCATCGATGTCGCCCGGCTCGGCCCTGCGGATGCAACGCGCACCTTGCTGCTCATCAGCGGCACGCACGGCCTCGAAGGTGCTGCGGGTTCGGCCGCGCAGATCGGCTGGCTGGCCACCGGCAGCGCCCGCGCGTTGCCGGCGGACACCAACGTGGTGCTGATCCACGCGATCAATCCCTACGGCTGGTCGCACCAGACACGCACAACGGAAAACAACGTCGACCTGAACCGCAACTTTGTCGACCACAGCAAGCCGTATCCGCCCAACGATGCCTACGATCTTCTGCACCCGCACGTGGTGCCGGCGCAGTGGACGCAGGCCGGGCTGGCAGCCGCAACAGCAGCGGTCGATGCCTTCCGCAAGGAGCACGGTGCAGACGCCACCTTCAACGCCACTGCCAGCGGTCAATACAAGTATCCGCAAGGGCTGGTCTATGGCGGAGAGCAGCGTGAGTGGTCGAACCTGACCCTGGAAACCATCCTGCGCGAGCACCTGGCGCAGTCGCAAAAAGTGGCGCTGATCGACTGGCACACCGGCATTGGCGAATACGGCGAGCCGTTCTTCCTGTGCTTCAACGAAGAAGGCAGCGAAGAGCAGCAACAAGCCGCCAGCTGGTGGGGCAGGGAGCGCGTGCTCGACCAGCGTCCGCACGGCTTGGCGCGCCCCAACTACCAAGGCCTGGTATTCCGTGGTGTCGAGCAGTTCCTGCCGGGCCGCCAGGTGGCCGGCGCCGTCGTCGAATTCGGCACACGCGGCCGCCAGGTCGGCGAAGCGCTGCGGCTGGACCAATGGCTGCGCTTCAAGAGCAGCCAGGCAGCGGACGCCACCCGCGACGACATCCTTCGCCATGACCTGATCGACGCATTCGTTCCTTATGCCAGCGGCTGGCGCCAGTCGGTGCTGAGCCACGGCATTCACATCACGGAGCAGGCCTTGCAAGGTCTGGCCTCCTGGTAATTTTTTGATGCGAGTTTCCCCATGAAAGCCATTGTTTTGCACGAACACGGCGGCAACGACAAGTTGACGCTGGACACCCAATTCCCCGATCCGGCACCCGGCCCTGATGACGTCGTCGTCCGCGTCAAGGCATCGTCGCTGAACTACCACGATGTGTTCACGCGCCGTGGCATGCCGGGCATCCGCCTGGATTTCCCGATCATCATCGGCCTGGACGTGGCCGGTGAAATTGCGGAAGTCGGCGCCAACGTCAGCGACTGGAAAGTCGGCGACCGCGTGCTGGTGGATCCGATCGACCGCGTCAACGGAGGCCTGGTCGGCGAGACCATCCACGGCGGTCTGGCCGAGCTGTGCCGCGTCGGCGCGCACCAGTTGATCAAGCTGCCGGAGGACGTCAGCTTTGCCGAAGCCGCCGCCTTGCCGGTGGCCTATGGCACCGCGCTGCGCATGATGGAAACCATTGGCCAGGTCAAAGCCGGAGAGAAGGTCTTGATCCTCGGCGCCAGCGGCGGCGTTGGCGTCTGCGCCGTGCAGCTGGCCAAGCTGGCCGGCGCCACCGTCATCGCTGCTGCCGGCTCCAAGGAAAAGGCCGACCGCCTGCGTGAATTGGGGGCGGACGACGTGATCCTGTATACCGAAGAAGATTTCGTCAAAGCGATCTACGCACGCTACGGCAAGCCCGGCCGCCGCCGCAACGGCCCGCAAGGCGGTGTCGATGTCGTGGTCAACTTCACCGGCGGCGATACCTGGACCCAATCGCTTCGCGTGCTGCGTGTGGGAGGCCGCGTGCTGACCTGCGGCGCCACCGCCGGCTACGATCCGAAGGAAGACCTGCGCTTCATCTGGACCTTCGAGCTGCAGATCCTTGGCTCGAACGGTTGGGAGCGCCAGGACCTGCACCGCCTGCTGGAGCTGGTGCAAACCAAGAAGCTCAAAGTGCTTGTCAACAAGCAATGGCCGCTGGAGCAAGGCGCGCAGGCTCTCGCCAGCCTGGAAGACCGCAACGTCTTCGGCAAGGTACTGGTGGGCGCATGAGCATCCCCTCTCCCCAAAAACTCGGCGCCGCCGACATCCAGGCCATCTTCGAGACCTCCCCCTTCATCGCATCGCTGAAGCTGGATGTGAAGGAAGTCGACCATGACAAGGGCGTGCTGACCGTGGCCGCCCCTTTTCTGCCGGCCTTCGAGCGCGGTGCGAACACCGGCCAATGGCATGGCGGTCCGCTGGCCGCCATCATCGATACGGTGGGCGACTTCGCTGTCGGCATGCAGATCGGCCGTGGCCTGCCCACCATCAACTTCCGCGTCGACTACCTGCGCCCGGCCATCAACACCAACTTGCTGGCCGTTGCCACCGTGCGCCGCGCCGGCAAGTCGGTCGGCGTCGCCGATGTCGACCTGTACAACGACCAAGGCGTGCTGCTGGCCATCGGTCGCGCCAGCTACTCCACCCTGCCCTGAACCAAGGAACCACTTATGAGCACGTCCGGCCTGTCACGCCGTCAATTCAATTTCTGCAGCATCTCTGGCGTAGCACTGGGGGCCTCTGGCGGTTGGGCGCTTCCGTCCTTCGCGCAAACCGCCACGCCCAAACGCGGCGGTACCTTGGTCGCCACCTGGGGCGGCCTGGAGCCGCAAGCGCTGTTCGTGCCGGGCGGCGGAGGTTCAAGCCCGTTCCAGACTTCGACCAAAATCCTGGAGCGCCTGCTCAAGCTGGACGAAAAACTGGAGTTCCAACCAGTGCTGGCAGAAACCATCACGCCATCAGCCGACTTCAAGCAATACACCATCACCTTGCGCAAAGGCGTGAAGTGGCACGACGGTGCAGACTTCGACGCCAAGGACGTGGTCTATAACTTCCTGCAGCACTGGAAGCCGATTTCGGCCGGCATCGCGCTCAAGGCCCTGAGCAAGGTCACCGCCCCCGACAGCCACACCGTGGTGCTGACCTTCGACCAGCCGACTCCGGAGTTCTTCCTGAAGTCCATCCTGGCGGGCCAATACCAATTGGTGGTACCCCGCCATCTGTACGAAGGCAAGGACCTGCTGACCAACCCGCTCAACAACACGCCGGTCGGCACCGGCCCTTGGAAATACGGCCAGTGGGTGCGCGGCAGCCATGTGCTGTATGCGCGCAATGCCAGTTACTGGAGCGCCAACCGCCCCTACCTCGACAAACTGATCATCCGCTGGTGGGGCGACCCGGCTTCGCGCGCGGCGGCGCTGGAGACCGGCGAGCTGTCGGTGGCCTATTCGAATCCGGTGCCTGCACGCGATATCGACCGTCTGGTGAAAACCGGCAAGGTCGTCGTCGACACGCGTGGCTACGAGAACTCGGCGTGGACCGTGACTGCCGAATTCAACCAGCGCCGTGAGCATGTGAAGCGCAAGGAGGTGCGCCAGGCGCTGCTGCATGCGATCAACCGCCAGTTCATCGTCGACACGATCTATTTCGGCCGGGGCAAGCCCGCCATCTCGCCGATCTTCAGCAGCAACAAGCAGTTCTATACCGACGATGTGCCGCGCTATGCGTTCGATCCCAAGAAGGCGGGCGCGCTGCTGGACGCCGCCGGCCTGCCGCTGAAAGACGGCAAGCGCTTTTCCGTCAATGTGGTGGCTGCTGCATGGTTTGAAGAGAACGCCAAGCTCGGTCAGTACATCAAGCAGGCGCTCGAAGATGTGGGCGTGGAGGTCAAGCTGGACTCGGTCGATCGCGCTACCGCGCTCAAGCGCATCTATGGCGACTACGACTACGACATTGCCATCTCCAACTTCACCGCGCCGCTGGAGCTGGTGCCGACGGTGACGCAGTTTTTCACGACCGATGGCATCGTCAAGGGGGCAGCCTTCCGCAATGCAACCGGGTACTCCAGCAAGGACATGGATGCGCTGGTGTCACAGCTGATGACGGAAACCAATCCAAAGGCACGCCAGAAACTGGCTGCAGACTTTGCCAAGCTGGCCTCGACCGATGTGCCGATCGTGCCGCTGGTGGAAATGGAGTCCTTCACGCTGGCCGGCAAGAAGGTACGCAATGTCACGCGTGGTGCCAACGTCCAGGGCGAGTCGCTCGATGACGCCTGGATCGACAGCTAAAAAGGTGGGTTGAAATGCTTGCTCTTCTGCTGCGCCGGCTCCTGCAGGCCGTGCCCCTGCTGCTTGGCGTGATTGTCCTCAACTTTACGTTGATCCAGATGGTGCCCGGCACGTTCCTGGACGTCATGACGGCCGAGCAGCAGGTGACCGACCAGGCCATGATCGATCGCTTGCGCGTGACCTACGGGGTGGACCAGCCACCGGCCATTCAGCTGGCGAAGTACATCGGCTCGGTCGCCAAGCTGGACCTGGGCTATTCGTACCGCCACAACCTGCCGGTGATCGACGTGCTGTGGGCGCACCTGCCGGCGACCTTGCTGCTGATGTTTGCAGCCTTGCTGATCGCGGTGCTGGTGGGGTCGGCAGCGGGCATCGTCTCTGCGCTCAAGGTGAACACCTGGTGGGACACGGCGGTGTCGGTGTTTGCCGTGCTGTGCTTTGCCGCGCCAAGCTTCTGGCTCGGCATCATGCTGATCATCCTGTTTTGCGTGAAGCTGGGCTGGTTCCCGGTGGGCGGCATGGTCACCATCGGCCTCGACGGAGGCTGGTGGACGCAAGCGGTGGATATCTTGCATCACCTGTTCCTGCCCGCGCTGACCCTCGGGCTGTTCTACAGCGCCAACTATGCCCGCGTGATGCGCGCCTCGATGCTGGAAGTCAGCCGCATGGACCACGTGCGCACCGCGCACGCCAAAGGCCTGAAACACAGTGCCGTGGTGCTGCGGCACATGGCGCGCAATGCCATGCTGCCGGTGGTCACGCTGTTTGGTCTGCAACTTGGCGCGGTGCTGGGCGGCAGCATCGTGGTCGAGGCCGTTTTCAGCTGGCCGGGTATCGGCGGGGTGCTGTTCGACAGCGTGATGAGCCGCAACTATCCGGTGGTGCTCGGCATTCTGGTGCTGAGTTCCGTAGTGGTGATTCTGGCCAACATCCTGATCGATCTTCTCTACGCCCGGCTCGATCCGCGCATCAAGGCCCACTGACATGACAACGCCCTTAACGCTCGCGCCGGCCCCCACCGTTCGCGCCAAGCGCAGCAACCATCTCATCGCCCGTTTTGCCCGCCATCGCGGCGCAGTGGTGGGTGCCTTGTTGCTCGCGCTGGTGGTGCTGATGGCACTGACGGCAGACCTGCTGTACCCCGGCAATCCGCTGCGTATCGTCGCCGCGCCGGAGATCTGGCCCTTCACCGACCGCGCCTACCCGCTCGGCACCGATGCATTGGGCCGCGACATCACCGCCATGATCGTGCATGGCGCGCGCGCCACCTTGCTGATCGGCCTGGTGGCGGCTGCGGCGGCCACCGCCATTGGCGTTACCGTCGGCGCGCTGGCGACCTGGTACGGCGGTTGGGTGGAAGAGATTTTGATGCGCCTGACCGAGCTGTTCCAGATCATCCCAAACGTGGTCTTCGTGCTCACGGTGGTGTCTGTGCTGGGACCGAAGATCGGCAACATCACGATCGCCGTGGGCTTGGTGTCATGGCCGCCGATTGCGCGCCTCACCCGTGCTGAATTCCTGTCGCTGAAGGAGCGTGAATTCGTACAGGCCTGCCGTGCCGTGGCGCTCAGTCCGGGGCGCATCATCTTCCGCGAGATCCTGCCCAATGCGCTGCCGCCGGTCATCGTGATGGCGTCGCTGGTGGTGGCCGGCGCGATCCTGTACGAATCGGTGGTGTCCTTCCTGGGCCTCGGTGACCCGAACATCGCCAGCTGGGGCCGCATGGTCGGCGAGGGCCGCACCTTGATCCGTTCGTCATGGTTCCTGAGTGCCGTACCCGGCGTGGCAATTATGTTGATCGTGCTCGCCCTGAACCTGGTCGGCGACGGTCTGAACGACGCCCTGAATCCCAAACTGCGCAAACGCTGACCGCCCGCGCTGCAATCCTTCCCTTACGCCAACGCACCATGACTGATTTTCGCTATAACCTCGGCGATCTGAACGATCCCGCCCTTCCCCTTGACCTTCCGGCCATCGTCGACCTGCGTGACTTTGACCAGCCCCGTGAATACAGCCATGCGGATATCCGGGGGCTGGCCGGCGGCGTCGCTCGCTGGTTGCAGGCACAAGGCCTGCCGCGTGGTTCGCGCATCGCCATCGCCTCGCTCAACCGCGCTGAGTTTCTGATCAGCTATTTCGGCATCATGCGCGCCGGCTACGTCGCCGTGCCGATCAACATCAAGCAACCCGAGCAAACCATTGCCTACGTGCTCCAGGACGCCCATATCGTGCTGGCGTTTGTCGATGGTGCACGACGCAATACCTTTTCTGCCTATGTGCGCGTGGTCGACTTCGATGATGCCGGCCCCGAGGGCTTTGCTGCACAGATCACGCCGGCCGAGTTCGAGAGCATTCGCCCGCAAGCGGATGAAGAAGGCCAGATGCTATACACCTCCGGATCGACCGGCATACCCAAGGGTGTGCCGCTGACCCATAGCGGGCAATTGTGGGCGCTCCAAGTCACCACGCCGCCGCCGGCGGAGCCGCAACGCCTGCTGCTGGCGCAACCGCTGTTCCACATGAATGGCCTGTTCATGGCCAAACGCGCCTTTGCGTTGCATTCGCAGCTGGTGATCCTGCCGGGCTTCGATGTGGACCATTACCTGACCGCGTTGGAACGCTACCGCATCAACACGGTGACCGCTGTGCCGACCATGTTCGCCCGCTTGATCCGTGATCCGGCACGTCTGCAAGGCCGCGATTTCTCGTCCCTCAAGCGCGTGGCATTGGCATCCGCTCCGATGACACTGGACCTTCTCGGCCGCCTCAAGGCCCTCTTTCCCGCGACCCAGTTTGCCCATGGCTATGGCACGACCGAAGCCGGGCCGGCGGTGTTTGGCCCCCATCCGGACGGCATCCCCTTGCCGGACCTGGCGGTCGGCCATCCGATCCATGTGGACCATGTGCGGCTGGTCGATGGCCCCAATGAGAACGAAGGCGTGCTGCTGATGCGCAACCCCGCCGTGCTGGCCGGCTACCACAACCTGCCCGAGAAGAGCGCACAGGTGCTCCATGACGGCTGGTACACCAGCGGCGATGTGATGCGGCGCGACGAGCAAGGCTTTTACTACTTCATCGGCCGCGCCGACGACATGTTTGTCTGCTCGGGTGAAAACATCTATCCGGTGGAAGTGGAAAAACTGCTGGAGCGCCATCCCGATGTCATTCAGGTCAGCGTGGTGCCATTGCCGGATGAAGAACGCGCGCATGTGCCGGTGGCCTTTGTGGTGCGCCGCCCGGGCAGCACGCTCGATGCCGACACGCTCAAGCGCTTTGCGCTGGACAACGGCCCCGCCTACCAGCATCCGCGCCGTGTGCGCTTTGTCGCGGAGTTGCCATGGGCCGGCACCAACAAGGTGGACCGCCATGTGCTGATCCAGCTGGCACGCCAGCTTGAAGCCGAGCAAGGCTGGCTGCGCGCCGATGACGAGGTGGTCGCATGAGCCAGCGCAACCGCTTTGATCTGACGGGAAAAATCGCGCTGGTGACCGGCGCCAGCCGCGGTATCGGCCGTGCCATCGCCGTGGCCTTGGCGGAACAAGGTGCGCGCATCATCGTGCATTACCATCAGGCCGGCGATGCCGCTGACGGATTGGCATCCGAGATCCGCGCACAAGGCGGCGAGGCCTGGACCGTGGCCGCAGACCTGTCTGCCGCCGATGGTGCAAGCGTGCTGGCCCATGCGGTCAAGGCCATCGTCAGGGACGCGTCCGCAGGAGGCCTGGACATCCTGGTCAACAACGCCGGTGTTGGCTTACGCGCACGCATTGCCGATGTGCGCGAAGAAGACTTTGACCGCGTGCTGCAGGTGAACCTGAAGACGCCGTTCTTCCTGATCCAGCAATTGCTGCCGGTGCTGCGCGACGGCGGCCGCATCATCAACGTCTCGTCGATGGGCACACGGGCGGCCTATCCGGAAATGAGCGTGTATGCCCCGGCCAAGGGCGGGCTGGAAGCGCTGACCTTGCTGCTGGCAGCGGAACTCGGCCCGCGCAACATCACGGTGAATGCCGTGCTGCCCGGCGCGACGGCAACCGACCTCAACCAGCGTGCCCGCGATCCGGAAACCGCCAAGGTCATTGCCCAGACGGTTGCATTGGGCCGCGTCGGCCAGCCCGATGACATCGCCGACATCGTCACCTTTCTGGCCAGCAACGCGGGCCGCTGGGTGACCGGCCAGAACATCGATGCCACCGGTGGCCAACGCCTCTGAAGCCGCATTTGACCGGTCCACACCAAGATCGCCAAGATTGATTTATGACTGCCCTGCTTTCACTCCAGAACCTCACCGTCGCGCTGCCGCCCGGTGCTGACCGTCCCCATGCGCTCTCCGGGGTCAACCTGGACATACATCCCGGCGAAGTGCTGTGCGTGGTCGGTGAAAGCGGGTCGGGAAAATCGCTGACGGCAGCGGCCGTGCTGGGCCTGCTGCCCGAGGGTGTGTCTGTCACCGGCGGCCGCATCGCCTGGAATGGCGAAGACCTGCGCTGCGCGAGCCCCGAGCGCCTGCGCCAGCTGCGCGGCAAGGAGGTGGGCACGATCTTCCAGGAGCCGATGACGGCGCTCAATCCGCTGCGAACCATCGGCGACCAGATTGCCGAGTTGTTCCGCACCCACACCCAACTCCGCCGCAAGGAGATCGAGACGCGCACGGTGGCGTTGCTGGAGTCGGTGCATATTCCGAACCCGGCTGCTGCCGCAAAGGCGTACCCGCACGAGCTGTCCGGCGGCCAGCGCCAGCGCGCCATGATTGCCATGGCGTTGGCATTGGAGCCCCAACTTCTGATCGCCGATGAGCCCACCACGGCGCTGGATGTGACCACGCAGGCGCAGATCCTGAAGCTGATCCATGAGCTGCAACGCCGCAAGGGCACCGCCGTGCTGTTCATTACCCACGACTTCGGCGTGGTGGCCGACATTGCCGACCGCGTGGCAGTGATCCAGAAAGGCAAGCTGGTAGAAAGCGGCCCGGCAGAGCAAGTGCTCAACCATCCGCAGGACCGCTATACGCGTGCCTTGATTGCGGCCGTGCCGCCGCTGGAGCCAGCGCTGCGCGTGCGTGCCGAAGGACGGCCGGTGGCGTTGTCTGTCAGCCATTTATCCAAGACCTATGGCAAGAAGCGCTGGTTCAAGCGCAATGCGCGCATCACGCATGCGGTGAGCGACGTCTCGATCGAACTGGCCGCCGGCAGCACGCTGGGCATCGTGGGCGAAAGTGGATCGGGCAAATCCACATTGGCGCGCAATGTGCTCGGCCTGCTGGTGCCCGAAGCCGGTGAGATGAAGGTGTTCGGCGAAGCGGTGGACCTGCGCACGCCCTCCGGACGCCGGCACCACGCGTCACTGGTGCAGATGGTGTTTCAGGATCCATATGCATCGCTGAACCCGCGCCGCCGCGTGGGTGATATCGTCACCCAAGGGCCCATCGCCCACGGCAAGACGCATGATGGTGCATGGCGGCATGCGCGCGAATTGTTCGATCTGGTCGGCTTGGCGCCGGATGCGCTGGAACGTTATCCCCATGAGTTCTCCGGCGGGCAGCGCCAGCGCGTCGGCCTGGCACGCGCACTGGCGATGGATCCCAAGATTCTGGTGGCCGATGAACCTGTCTCTGCACTCGATGTATCTGTGCAGGCACAGGTGCTGGAGCTGCTGGCACGGCTGCGGGACCAGTTGCATCTGTCCATTCTCTTTATCACCCACGATTTGCGCGTTGCTGCGCAGGTCTGCGACCGCATCGCAGTGATGAAGTCGGGCCAGATCGTGGAACAGGGTGAGAGCGCCCACGTCTTCGGCAAGCCGTCCCATCCCTATACGCAGGCCTTGCTGGCGGCAGTGCCGGGCCGGCACTGGCATCCCGAGGCAGCCGTCCAGACGAAGATGGCCGAGGTCGCCTGAGCGCCTCGTCCCCCTGGCCGCCTGCCTGCTTGGCCGCGAAAACCATGCCCCTGCGCGCCGCAAAAGGATTATTTATCGCGTGTGCAACGCCTGCGGCGACTGCGCCGCCAAATGGCTCAACAACGCCTTGGCCGCCGACGACAGCAAGGCCGCATCCCGGTAGCTGATCGCAAACTGCCGCTGCGCCCAGCTGTCCGCCAGCGGAATCACCCGAACATCCGTGTTGGCGGCAAAGCTCAGTGCCACTTCGCGCGGCACCACGCTGATCGCCAGGTTGGCCTGGACCACGCGCAGCGCGGCATCGAAGTTGGAGACATGCACGCGGTGGCGCAGCGCCTTTCCTTCTTGCGCTGCGGCGCGGGTGAGCAAGATTTGCACTGCGCTCAACGCCGGCATGCTGACATGTTCGTAGTCCAGTACGTCGGAGAAGTGCACCGCTGCGCTTTGCGCCATGCGTGCGATGGGGTGACTTTTATGCGCCGCAATGGCCAGGTGGTCGCTGCCATAGGGCTGGGTCTGCAGGCCGCTCAGATCGGCTGCGTCCCAGCAAATCCCCATGGCCGCGCGCCCTTCGCGCACGCCGCGCACCACATCCGGGCTCACGCACTCCTCCAAAGTCACACGGATACTGGCGTGCGCGGGTTGCTGCAAAAAACTCGCGACATGGTCAGCCAAGGATTCGGCCATCACCGACGCCGTGACCAGCACCCGTACCTGTCCCTGTACGCCCTTGCTATAGGCCGCCATCTCCTGCTGCATGTGGTTGGCGGCGGCCAGCATGGTGCGCGCATGTTCCAGCAAAGTCTCACCCGCTGCCGTGGGGCGCAGGCCGCGCCGTTCGCGGATGAACAAGGGCGCGCCCATCTGGTGCTCAAGCTGGGCCAGCCGCTTGCTGATGGCCGATGCCACCAGCGCCTCGGCCTGCGCCACACGGGCAATGCTGCGCTGCTCACAGACCTGCACAAACAGCCGCAGGTTCAGCAGACTCAGGTCATACATGATTTTCCTCTTTGGAACGAAACCGGTTCCGTATTCGATTATTGCTGATACTTTGGAAAATCTAAAATCAGAACCAACGACAAAAGCCTGGAGACACGATGACCGCCACCTCAACCCTTGCTACACAGCGCGCCAGCATCCGCGAAGTTGGCCTGCGCGATGGCCTGCAAAGCCTGGCCAGCATCGTCAGCACCGCCGACAAATGCGCCTGGATTGACGCCGCCTACGACGCCGGCATGCGCGAGATGGAGGTGGGATCGATGGTGCCCGCGCACCTGCTGCCCCAGCTGGCCGATACCGAAGCCGTGCTCGCCCATGCCTGCAGCAAACCGGGCTTGCTCGCCTCCGTGCTGGTGCCCAACCTCAAAGGCGCCGAGCGCGCCTTGGCAGCGGGCGCGCAGTCCATGGTCGTGCCGCTGTCGGCCAGCTACGCGCACAGCCTGGCCAACCTGCGCAAAACCCCTGACGATGTCGTGGCGGAAGTCGCCCGCATCCGCGCAGTGCGCGACGCAGCGGGGAGCCACGCCCAAATTGAGGGCGGCGTGGGCACGGCCTTTGGCTGCACCCTGCAAGGCGATGTGGCCGAAAGCGAGGTGCTGCGCCTGATGCAGGCCTTGCTGGACGCCGGCGCCGACCATGTGAGCCTGGCCGATACCGTGGGCTATGCCGACCCCGACAGTGTGCGCCGCTTGTTTGAAAAAGCCCGGCGCCTGGTGGACGGCCGGCTGCGCACCGCCCATTTTCACGACACCCGCGGCATGGGTCTGGCCAACGCCTATGCGGCCTGGCAAACCGGCATCACCCACTTTGACGCCTGCCTGGGCGGCATTGGCGGCTGCCCGCATGCACCGGGTGCCAGCGGCAATGTCACCACCGAAGACCTGGCCTATATGCTGCAGCGCATGGGCGTTGCTACGGGTCTGGATGTACCCGCCCTTTTGCAGTTGCGCCAGCGCATGCACGCCTGGCTGCCCAACGAGAAACTGCACGGCAGCCTGTGGCAAGCCGGTGTGATTGCAGCTCCCCAGGCTTGTGCTGCCATTTGCACTTGATTCTTAAACCCCATCAACCGCTGGTGCCACACCATGCGCGCTAGTAGCTATCCAAATATGAGTAACCCCTCTCCCACCCCATCGCTCCCCCTCGCCGGTATCCGCGTGGTCGAATTCACCCACATGGTCATGGGCCCCACCTGCGGAATGGTGCTGGCCGATCTGGGCGCCGAAGTCATCAAGGTTGAACCTGTCGAGGGCGACCGCACGCGCCACTTGCTGGGTGCGGGTGCCGGCTTCTTCCCCATGTTCAATCGCAACAAAAAAAGCATTGCGCTGGACCTGCGCCAGCCCCAGGGACTGGAAGCCGCCATTCGCCTGGCCAGCACGGCCGATGTGGTGGCGCAAAACTTCAAGCCCGGCGTGATGACCAAGTACGGCCTGGACTATGCCGCGCTGTCCAAGCTGAACGAGCGCCTGATCTATGTGAACCATACCGGCTTTTTGCCCGGGCCTTATGAGCACCGCACGGCGCTGGACGAGGTCGTGCAGATGATGGGGGGCCTGGCCTATATGACAGGCCGCCCCGGCGACCCGCTGCGCGCGGGCACCAGCGTGAACGACATCATGGGCGGCATGTTTGGCGCAATCGGCGCCATGGCAGCGCTGATGCAGCGCGCACAAACCGGCAAGGGGCAAGAGATTGACTCGGCGCTGTTCGAGAACAACGTCTTTCTCGTCGGCCAGCACATGATGCAGTACGCCGTGACGGGCGAGGCGGCCGATCCCATGCCCAACCGCATCTCGGCCTGGTCGGTGTACGACGTGTTCACCGTCCAAGACGGCGAGCAGATCTTTCTGGCGGCCGTGAGCGATGCCCAGTGGCGTACCATGTGCCAGGCCTTTGGCTGGGCCGATCTGCTGGCCAACCCGCACTACACCACCAACAACGAACGCGTACGCGCGCGCCCGGCCCTGCTCGCCGATCTGCGCGCGCGCCTGGCCCGCATGGATGTCGAACAGGTCGCCAAAATCTTTGAAGACAACGGCCTGCCCTACGCCCCCATCAGCAAGCCAGAACAACTGCTGGATGACCCGCACCTGCTGGCCACCGGCGGCTTGGCCGAGGTAACGCTGACCGACGGCGAACGTGCCGGCCAAACCGCACAAACCACCTTGCTGCCGCTGCGCATGGCGGGCGAGCGACTGGCCGTACGCCAAAACCCGCCCCGCCTGGGCGAGCACACCGCCGAGTTGCTGGCCAGCCTGGGCTACGAAGCCGCGCAGATCAGCGCCATGCAGGCCACCCAGGCAGCGGCGTAACGCTACCAATATAAGAGCAAACCATCCTTTACAGACAGGCGCAAAGCCGCAATCAGGAGACAAACATGCACCCCACCCGCCCAATCCCCCGCCGCACCGCACTGGCGATGGTTCTGGCCAGCCTCACCAGTGGCGCTTTGCCCGCGCTGGCGCAAACCAAGGCTGCAGGGCACGACAAAGCGCTGCGCGTCATCTTGCCGCTATCGGCGGGCTCGGGGGCCGACGGCGCCATTCGCGCCATCAGCACGCCCATCAGCAAAGCCCTGGGCCAGCCCCTGGTGATTGAGAACCTGCCCGGCGCAGGCGGCATCACCGGCACGGCGCAGATTGTGCGGGCGCCCAAAGATGGGGACACCATCGGCATCGTCAGCAACAACCATGTCGTCAACCCCAGCCTGTACAAAAACATTCCTTTTGATTCGATCAAGGACATCGCGCCCATCACCATCATCGGCACCACGCCCTTTGTGCTGGTGGCCAACCCCAAGGTGCCCGCACGTACCGTGCAGGAGCTGATTGCCCACGCCAAGGCCCATCCCGGCACGCTCAATTACGGCTCATCGGGCAATGGCACCATCCTGCATTTGGGCGCCGCCATGTTTGTCGAGCAGGCCCAGATCGATGTGCCCCACATCCCCTACAAAGGCATGGGCCAGCTGATGAATGACTTGCTCAGCGGCCAGGTGCAGCTGGGCGTGGTGGCGGTCGCACCCGCCATGGCCCACATCAAGGCCGGGAACCTGCGCGCCATCGGCATCACCAGCGCCAAACGCAGCGCCAGCCTGCCCGATGTGCCCACCATTGCCGAACAAGGCCTGCCGCAGTACGAGCTGGACGGCTGGATCGCCGCCATTGCCCCAGCGGGTGTACCCAAGGCCGAGATGGACCGCCTCTACCAAGGCTTTGTGCAAGGCATTGCCTCCCCAGAAGCCCGTGAAGCGCTCATCGCCCAAGGCTACGAGATCCAGCTCTCCCCGCCGGAAGTGGCAGCCCGTTTTATGGCGAGCGAAAAGCAGCGCATGCAGGCGGCGGTGAAAGCCGCCCAAGTCAAAATGGATTGAGCCCGCAGATGGGTCGGGCTCCTCCAATGAACTCCCACACCGGACGCTGAATGGCGGGAGCTGCGGCATCGCAACCGGGCAGCATGGCTGAGCTCGCATGCCGCCACTTCCCCGCTCTGCGACAGCGTCATTCCCGCCGAGTGTGTTAGCACGCTACACTGGCCGGCAGCCCACCAAGCGGACGATGTATGGGTGGGCGACTTGTTCCCTGGCGGCCTCGGGGCGGTTGCCATGCGGGGACCGCTTCTTGGGCAGGTAGCACCCCGGCAAACCTGCCGAGCCTTCTAGTACTTATGAACGACAATCTCAGCCAGGCACTGGCAGACCAGTTGCAGAGCTCGACGAAAAACGTCGATGTGTTCCTGGCGCTGGAAGCGCTGTCTCATGCAGACCCGGCAGTGGCCTTCGAGGCCACCACGGCCTTTTTACGGTCCGCGCCGGAAAATCGGCTGCCGCTGGCCCGAAGTGCGCTGCACGCATTGGCGGATCGTGCGCCCGCGCTTTTGCTGAAAGCCACGCTGGACGAAGACGCCAAGGTGGCAGACGCGGCCAAGCAGGCCTTGTTGGCCCGCCCCTCGAATGATGCGTTGCCCCTGTACCTGCGCATGGCCAAATCCAAGAGCGTTGATGAAGCCTGCTCGGGTTTCATGTTCCTGGGCCGTATCTCCTCGCCGCAGGCGCGTGCGCCCTTGTTCAAGGCCCTGGGCCACCGCAGCGCGGCGGTGCGCGCGTATGCCGCCACATCCATCCACAGCCATGCCGACGAGCACTGGATTGCCGAGCTGCTGGAGGCCATCCGCACGCTGCGGCGCGAAGAGGCCGACAAAAAGAAGGACTTCGACGAGGTGATCAACACGCTGTGCAGCACGGTGGTCCAGAAATCCACGCGCTCCAACCTCGAACTGCTGATCGAAGGACTCGGCGACGCGGACGCGAGAGTCCGCCGGACCTGCATCAGCGCACTAGGGCGCCTGGGCGACGCGGCAGCGGTGGCCCCCTTGATCGAGACGTTGGAACACCCGCGCCGGGGGATGCCGCTGCAGCTGCGGATGGAACTGGTCAAGGTGCTTGGCGAGTTGGGCGACGCGCGTGCGATCGCGCCGCTGCTGCGTGCCGGGGTGGCGGTTGCCGGCCCGGCGCTGGGCCTGCTGAAGGCGCAAGAAGCCGTGCCCGAACTGATGGCCCTGCTGGAGCAGGCCAGGACACCACGCGATGCCAGCGAATGGGCCGAAGTTTTGGCGCAGTTGGAAGGGCCCGGCGAGCAGCAGTGGCCCCGCGCCGGGTTGCAGTCGGCGTCGTTGCAGGTGCGCCGTGCCGCTGCGCTGCAGCTGGCGCGCACGGCGCCCGAGGACGCGGCAGAGCATCTGCGCGCCCTGCTGCCCCAGCTCTCCAGCGGCGACGCTGTGCGCGTGGCCGAGGCGCTGGCCTCCATGGGCTGTAGGGAGGGTTTCGAAGGTTTCGCGCGGGCATTGGAAGACGATCCCCATCACTGGAACGCCAGCGCCGTCGCATACGCCTGCAAGAATCTTCGCGGGCCCCAGGTGCAGGCCCTGCTCTTGGGCCTGCTGCCCGGCATCCGCAACGAGTATGTCCATAACGTCTGCGCAGCGCTGGCTGCGCAAGGGGCTGAGGTGTTGCCTGCGCTGATCGGCGCAGCCCAGGAGGCCGGCGATGGCTTGCGGTACCGCTACAGTGCGGCGCTTGCCGAGTTCCGCGACCCGCAAGGCGCCAGGTTATTGGCACCTCTCATGGTCCGCCGCAACCCCTTGCGGGACGCGGCCACGCTGTCGCTGTCGGCCACGCCCAGCGCCGAGACCCATGCAGCGCTGGCTGCTGCATTGCCGCTGGCGGCGTCGCCTGCCGATGCGCGGCTGATCACCGAAGCGCTGGCGCAAGCAGCCACGCGCGAGGCGATCCCCGATTTGATACGGGCGCTGCAAACCGATACCGCCACCGAGGAGGTATTGGAGGCCTTGGGCCGCCTGGGCGATCGAGCGGCTGTGCCTGCACTGGTCGACCAACTCAGCAGCCCCCATGCGCGCCGCCGCCAGGGTGCAGCCATGGCGCTGGGCCAGATCGCAGACCCTGCAGCAGGGGCGCCGCTGGTCAAGCTGCTGCTGACAGAGCTTGATCTGACGGTGGCGCAGGCTGCATTGCATGCCTGGCTGGCCAGTGGAGCGGTAGACGGTGGCGCGCTCGACGGGCAGGATGTGCCGGGCACGCGCGCATTCCTGTTGGCCCATGCCCGGCAGCGGCGCAAGCAACGCTAGCACGCAGGTCCGGTGGTGCCGGCGCAGTGCCTTTGTCAGCGGATTGCCGGATGGGGTGAGCGGGGCTGGCAGGCACCTCCCGCCCCCATTGCGGCGCACCCGGTACATCCCGATCCCGCAGGCATTCTCTCGATCTGCAGTGCCGGTGCGGATGGAGACATACACAGTCCGCTCGCTGGAGACGCGCAGGCTGGAGCAGTGCAGAACGTGACGCCGTTCATGTTGATTTCTGCACCCCATCTGCATTCAGCAATGCAGGGATCTCTGCCACCAGCGCATCGATGGCCACGCGGAGCTTGCAACGCAATTGCCGCGTCTGGGGCCAGATAGCATGGATCTCATAGGAACGGGCCCGGTATGCGGGCAGGATGTGTACCAGCTCACCACGTTGGACATAGCTGCTCAGCAGCCAGCAAGGTACCCAGGCAATGCCATAGCCGGCAACGGCAGCAGCAGCCAGGGCCTGGATATCGTCCATGCTGATTTGAGAGCGCAGTTGCGGGCGATGGCTTGCTGGCGCGCTGCCCCCGGTGGCTGGCAGGGCATTCCACGGCGCAAGCACACCCGATCTCGAATAGCCCAGGACGGTGTGGCCATCGAGCGCCTCCAGATTCCGGGGTGTTCCATGGCGGGCCAAATAGGCCGGAGACGCACCGATGCTGATGTGCTGCGTGCCCAGCAGGCGCGCAGACAACGTGCCACTGTCATGCAGCGGGCCTATGCGTATGGCCAGATCAAAGCCCTCTTCGATCAGATCGACGGCCCGGTCACTGAATGACAGATCCATGCTCAATCGCGGGTACAACCGCGTCAGATTCAGCAGGATGGGTGTCACGCACAACTGACCGAAGCCTTCGGGCACACTCACCCGCAGGCGGCCGCTGGGCTGCATTCGTCCGCTGTCCAGATCCGACTCGGCCGCCTCCAGCTCCTTCAGGGCGCGAATACAGCGCTCGTAATAGATCTGCCCTTCCTCGGTGAGGGTCTGCCTGCGCGTGTTGCGCTGCAAAAGCCGTGTTCCCAGGCGCGCCTCCAGCTTGGCCACGGCCTTGCCGACCGCCGAACGCGTCACACCCATACGCGCAGCAGCCGAGGTGAAGCCACCGGCGTCCACCACATGCACAAATGTGGATACACCGTCGAGAGGGTCCTGTACTGCCATCTTTATTGGTTCCCAAAAGGCGTCATAAACGGGAATTTATTGCGCTAATCCGGGAATTATATTCCCGCAAACTCGCATGGAGTGTTCTGCACCAGAACGCCGCTTTCCTGTTTTTGGAGCGTTTAACCATGTCCTTGAGAGATACCCATGGATCAACCACAGACCGCCTGCCTCTGACCATGGCCCGCCGCAATCGCCTCGCGCTGCTTTCTGTCTGTCTGGCAGCGCTGATGTTCAGCCTCGAGATCTCCAGCGTGCCGGTGATCTTGCCAACGCTGGAGTCCGTGCTCCACAGCGACTTCAAGGACATTCAGTGGATCATGAATGCCTACACCATTGCATGCGTCTCGGTGCTCATGGCCACCGGATCGTTGGCCGATCGTTTTGGCCGCAAGAGGGTCTTTCTGATCTCTACCGTGCTGTTCGCAGTCGCATCGCTGTTGTGCGGCATGGCATGGAACACGCCGCTATTGATTGCCAGCCGCGCCTTCCAGGGAGCCAGCGGCGGCGCCATGCTGATCTGCCTGGTGTCCGTCCTCTCTCACCAGTTTCCCCAAGGCGCCGAGCGCAGCCGCGCATTCAGCATCTGGGGCATCATTTTGGGTATCGGTCTGGGTTTTGGCCCGCTGATAGGCGGCCTGATCGTCGCCCTGGCAGACTGGCGCTGGGTGTTCTGGGTACATGTATTCCTGGCCGCATTCACGCTGATTCCGGCCGCGATGGCCGTGCAGGAATCCCATGATCCGGACGCCGGCACGCTGGATATCGCGGGCATCGTGACGCTGTCTCTCGCGGTGTTCGGTCTGGCTTTCTTTGTGACGCAGGGCGCATACACCGGTTTTGCCAGCGTGCCCGCGCTGGCCGCCATCACTGTTGGCCTGCTGAGTTTTGCTGCGTTTGTGTGGGTGGAGTTGCATGCCCCGCATCCCATGTTCGACTTCTCCGTCTTTCGGGTGCGCCATTTCTCGGGTGCGCTGATGGGCTCCATGGGCATGAACTTCAGCTTTTGGGCATTTATCATCTACCTGCCCATTTATTTTCAGAGCGCGCTAGGCCAGGATGTCGCGGCTGCCAGTGTTTCCCTGCTGGCCTACACGCTTCCAACGCTGGTGTTTCCAGTGGTTGGCGAGCGCATCGCGATGCGCTATGGCCCGCATATTGCGATTCCGCTGGGGTTGTTTGTCATTGGACTGGGTTTCGTGCTGATGCTTATAGGCAGCCAGCTTGTCCATCTCCACTGGCTGTACGTGCTGCCAGGCTGCCTGATGGCTGGTGCCGGGCTGGGGCTTACCAACACCCCGGTCACCAACACCACCACGGGCTCGGTCGCCCACAACCGCGCCGGCATGGCCTCCGGCATTGACATGAGTGCGCGCATGATCACGCTGTCGATCAACATCTCGTTGATGGGCTTTTTGCTGGTCCATGGCGTGCAGCAGCACCTGCAGGCTGCATTGCCTGGCGCTGTGGATGCCGAGTCACTGCGCAAGATGGCCAATGGGGTTGCGTCCGGCAACTTGCACGCGCTGCAGGCGAGCGCCGACGCCGGCACGTCCACGCCGTCTCTGACCGGCATTGCCCGCGAGGCACTGGCCCATGGCTTCAGCGGCTTGATGCTGTATGCAGCGATTGCGGTATGGCTGCTGGCGCTGGGAAGCGCTGTGATATTTTTCGGTGGCAGGCCCAGGCGGTGACCGCCCCATCGCCGAAGGCATCGATGAGGGACGTACAAACGCCGGGGCGCGTCCGCCCAAGCCGCTTGCCGGTATCGCGCAAGCTACCGCTGGCTATTCAGGGAGCACCCGGCAGCGCATACACTGGCTCCTGGTTTTCAGGGCGCTCACGGGCGCCTTGCTGCTTCGCGAGTCCGCACCACCCGTCTGGGCGGGCATGCTGCTGATCCTCAGCAGCTTCGCCTTGGCAAGCCTGCGTATGCCGCCATTGTCAGCACGCCAAATCCCCGCCAACGAACCGCGCCCATCGGGCCCATGATCTGCCATGCCACTCCACATTGAAACCCCTCTCGTCCGATCGCAACCGCTCAGCCTGCTGAGCGCCAAAGACGTCTGGCTGAAGTTGGACGCGTTGCAACCCTCGGGCTCTTTCAAGCTTCGCGGTGTAGGTGCCCTTTGCGAAGCCCATGTGCGCCAGGGCAAGAAGCGATTCATCTCCTCGTCCGGCGGCAATGCCGGAATTGCGGTCGCCTATAGCGGTCGTCAGCTTGGCATCCCGGTGACGGTCTACGTGCCGGAAACCACGACCGCACGCGCCAAGCAACTGATTGAACAGGAAGGTGCCGCAGTTGTCGTGCATGGCGCCTCCTGGCAGGAGGCCAATACGCTCGCGCTGGCGCAACTCGATGACGACACCGCATTCGTGCATCCGTTCGACAACGAGACCATGTGGCAAGGCCACGCGACGATGGTCGATGAGGCGGTGCGCGCCGGGGTCGAGTTCGACTGCGTTGTGCTGTCCGTGGGCGGCGGCGGCTTGCTCTCCGGTGTCGTGGCAGGCCTGGACCGCAATGGGCTGAGCAAGATGCCCGTGGTAGCGATCGAGACGGCAGGTGCTGATTCGCTGTCGCAGTCTGTCCAGCATAGTGCCCGCATCGAGCTGCCTGCCATCACCAGCATCGCCACGTCGCTCGGCGCAAAGCAGGTGTGCGAGAACGCTTTCAACCTGACCCGCACGCATGACATTCGCACGCACGTCGTCACTGACCTGGAAGCACTCGACGCCTGCGAACGCTTCCTTTTCGACCATCGCATTCTCGTTGAGCCAGCATGTGGCGCTTCGCTCGCCCCGCTCTACAGTGCCCAGCCTCCCGCTCTCGACGGGTTGAAAGCGCCGTTGGTCATCGTTTGTGGTGGCGCTACGGCGACTGTCGAACAGCTGCGCCTATGGCGGCAGCAGCTGGGTGCTGCCGCCTGACAGAGACCGCAGCGGCGGCGCCATCCACCCGCGCCCGGGTGGAGGTCGCGGGCTCCCGCATCGCCAGAGATGCGCAGAGGCTGTTGGGCGCAGGGGCCGCCAGCTGCTGTGCAGCCTTACTCTTTTGGTGCCGCGCTGCGCTATCCGGTCACTGCCCGGTGAACTCTCCTGCTGCATCTGCCGTTGAAGGCAAATCGCAACACCCACACCTTGCGGGCGCCATCGCCCCTCAGCAAAAGCCACGGGACAATGCCTAGCGCAGGCGCTCCCGCCTTCGGCACCGGGGCTTGCACAGCCTCCATGTCACTGCGAGCCTTGGCATGCTGCCTTTCCAAAAGCCTGTAAGCCATGGCGCAGGCCATGCATACGATGGGGTCGCTGGGCCACGCCTGGATGAATCTGGCTGCCGAGAGGTCGATAGCGGGATTTCTCCCCGGCAATCCGGCCGAAAAGACCGCATTGGCGGGTTTTGCGGTATGGAGGGCCCCGAAAACCAAAAACCCCTGAGTGCGAACACTCAGGGGTTGGTACTTGGCGGAAACGGAGTCCGCCATAGACAAGTTCGCGAAAGTTCGCAATAGTAATGTATATCATTGAATTAATTAGTCAATTTCTAAGGATAGGTTCGTCAAAGTTCGTCAAAGTTCGCTAACAGCAAATGTTTTATGTGGGCATAATGTGGGCATAGATCTGCTACATCCGAGACCATGCCCAAAGTCGCCAAACAACTCTCCGACCGCGCAGTTGCGGCCATCAAAACAGAAGGTAGACATGCCGTAGGAGGCGTCGCCGGATTGCACCTGCGCATCTCAGCCGGCTACCGAGGATGGATCCTCCGAGTGACAGTTGGTGATCAGCGCAAAGACATGGGCCTTGGGGCATATCCGGCAGTCAGCCTTCAGCAAGCACGTGACAAAGCTAGAAGGATCCACGATGATCTTCGAAACGGCCAGGTCCCCATCTCTCCCAAAGTGCAACAACGCACCCTTATCGCGTCGAAGGCCGCCACAGAAAAATCGTTTCGCTGGTGTACCGAGGAATACCTCAAGACCAAGTCTTCCGAATGGAAGAACGCCAAGCACCGTCAGCAATGGGAGAACACCCTTGATGCTTATGCCATGCCGCATCTGGGGCTGGTGAGTGTGTCGGCCATCGATCTTCCTCACATATTGGCTTGCCTCGAGCCCATCTGGAACACCAAGAACGAAACCGCGAGTCGCCTTCGAGGAAGAATTGAGTCCGTGCTCGATTGGGCCACAGTTCGCAAATACCGCAGTGGAGAGAACCCAGCTCGCTGGAAAGGCCACCTCGACAAGGTGTTAGCAGCACCAGGCAAGATCCAAAAGGTGGAGCACCACCGTGCAATACCCGTAGATAACATGCCGTCCTTCATGCAGGGCTTGCGTACGCGTGCTGGTATTGCAGCCCGAGCCCTTGAATTTCTCATTCACACCGCAGCACGCTCCGGTGAAGTGCGGGGCGCACTTTGGTCTGAAATTGACTTCGACAAAGCCATCTGGACAATTCCGGCTGCACGCATGAAGGCTGGCGCGGAACACAGAGTTCCGCTTACTGAAGCAGCACTAAAGCTACTTGTTGAGATGCCTCGCATTGAGAGCAGTAACCTGATCTTCCCAGGAACCAAAGGACAACAGCTCTCCGATATGACCATGACTGCTGTAATGCGGCGCATGAAAGCGACCGCAGTTCCACACGGCTTTCGATCTACATTCCGTGATTGGGCTGGAGAAAAAACCAATTTTCCACGGGAACTGGCGGAACATGCTTTGGCACACACCTTGGAAAGCAAGGTGGAAGCTGCTTATCGACGCGGTGATGCGCTGGAAAAACGGCGCCAAATGATGCAGGAATGGTCAAATTTCATTAGCGCACCATCGCATACCCCTTAATTATATTTTTCAGCACTTGGTTGTTATGAGCTTGAAATAGTATATTAAGAAGCGCGGATCCACGCCCTTTAACACCACATTCTCTAGCGAGCTGCTCAATCATTTTTTTCGCTTCAGGAGTCAGTAAGAAATTACAATTCTTTTGAGTCTTTTTATTCTCTTCACGAGACGACCTTTTATTGTATAGTCCGCGGATTTTTTCGTAAACAAACAACTTGAGAACCGAGGACATATCTTGTCGATGAAAAAATAACTCAATATCATCAATCTGATGTATTGGTGGCATCAGGAATATTTTAGGATTTTTCCCAAAAGACTTCACTGTAAGCTCACCCTCATCCACAGAAATTTGTTTTCCAGAATAATAAGATGCAGCTCTTAGCTTTTCTTTATTTTTGTCATTTTTAAACCAAACAAATTGACTATGCCATTCCAACAGGAATTTTTTCGTAGATGCCCTCAATGCCAGAAGAAAGCCAACAATGTGATCTACTGAGTGTTCAGAGATATCAAATAGATATCCAATTAACACACGCTTAGATTGAGAACTTTCAAAAATTTTCGCTATTGTCACGGGACGAAATATACCCGTTTGCCCCAATTTATACTGTATAGTCTTCTTTGAAAAGCTCAACAAGAACTCAAAAGCCTCTTCTTGCACATTGAACGTTGTAGCCAGCTTCCATATCTCTAAAGACAATTCATTTTTAGCAGTAAATGAATTCAATTCGCCTGCCAGGCCATATCCGTGAGCAGGAATGTATCCCTTTTTAATCAATTGATCCCAGATCTCCACTATTAGGCAATCTTGGGTCACATCCCCGATGTCGACATCAACACGCAAATGAAATGCAATTGATTCGAGATTTCTTCTTGTACATACATCTAATCCAAAGGCTTCGGCAAAAGCCGCTTTTGATGCAGCTATTTTTTGAGGGGTATAATTTTTCATAAAATGATAATGAGATATCAATAGTATTCTTGATGTCCGAAAATTGTCCGCGCCCAGGCATTTCCCAGGTATTTTTGACCATACCTACCATCTCTTATTAGGTAACTCTTGTCAAGCCTTGTAGCTTTAGATGTGTAGTGAAGTCCTCACTTTTCTATAAGAAGTACTTTTGAGCTGCCTTCTATAGACAACGGGATGATGGGCCTGTAACAGTGCCGCACGTTGTCTCAACCTTAGGTGGAAATCTCTTGGAAGCTTGCGCGCTATAGAAGCGCTCATCCTCCTACATCACCAACCGCTGGAAAAAAAATAGATCTTTAAAAATTGCTTGTGACATAAAAGACCAGAGATACGTAGACATTTTTTCGTAGTTCCAGAACGTTCTCTCTTGGGTCGCGTCACGGACCGAAAGTGAGAGCTAAAAAAGAAAGCCATACGCAATCCGATGCCAAAACCATCGGAGCCAAACATGCGCGTTCTTAAACTCAAAGAAGTGCTTCTCAAAACGAGTCTAGGTAAGACCACCGTTTACGCATTGCTCAAAAAGTCCAAATTCCCCAAACCCATCAATCTTGGGGTTAGATCGGTCGGCTGGATTGAAAGCGAAATTGACGACTGGATCCTTCAAAAGATCTGCGCCAGAGACCAACCACGCGCCTGATAATTTTCAAGAGTAAAATTCTAATGTCAATTCACTCTGGAGAGATCAACGACCGAATGCAGGCCTACGCCTTTTGAAGGCAGGCCTGCTTTTTTTATGTAGGTTTAAGTTTTATTTTAATTATATAGAATGAAGACCTGACCTAGCAATAAATCATTTACACAATCGGACATGACAGTGAGAGTTATTGCGGCATATATGTGTTTATTGATCTCCTCAATACATAAGCATCAGCTTTAGATACAAAGCACTTTTTATCCATGAAAGTGTAAGCTTAGTTGCTGCGTTCAACAGTGTGTCTAACCAAACCATGACACACAGCATGAAACGCAATCCATTGAATACCAACCATCAATTGCTCTATGAAGATCACTTCCATGGATATCCTGTTCAGACCAACCACGGGTACTTGATTACCAACCACCTCCAGCGCATCCATGATTGCCTATATCGCTCTTTGGAGCGTAATAGCAGCATCTGTGTAATGCGCTTTGATTTGTATGTACCAAGCCATGTCTCCGTTGATATATTGCTCAGCAATGCAGTTATATCGAAGTTCATCGCATCCATGCGTGCCAAGATCAAGCACGCACAGACTCAAAGTAGGAATGAGGATCATCGCGTTCATGACGCGAATATGCGCTTTATGTGGACCAGGGAGATTAGTGGCAATGGCCGTGTGCACTACCACGTTGCCTTGGTATTCAACCACGCTGCCTATGCATTCATGGGGAGGTTCAACCTGGAAAGCAATAACATGTTCGCAAGGATCCATGGGGCCTGGGCATCAGCTCTTGGCATGTTTGTTGGCGATATGCCAGGCTATGTCCATGTTCCCGACAATCCGACTTACCACATCACTAGGGGGGATGAGGAATCATTGCGGCAAGCCCTATACCGGGTGAGCTACCTCGCGAAGTTGCAAACCAAAGAATACAACCAAGGGTTTCACACCTTTGGTTGCAGCAACAACTAGAGGGGGCGACAAAGCAGTGATTTCGCGCTGCTCTGTGCGTTTCTTCCGCATTCCAAGAGGACGTAGAGCGAAGAAGAGACGCTCGTGCCACCGCTCGGTTGCTTCGCCCCAATAGCGAACTGCATTTGATGCTTCCCTCCATGCGTTACCAGTCTGCAGCCAGTATCGGAATAGCGGCAACGAAAAGCCAGTCCATCCAAGTGCGGGCAAAAGGAGAGCTGAGTGCAAGCAAAACTAGTGACATTGAACGCAAGACGTCCGGGAACCATGAATAAGGGTAAATGGCCAATTGCAGGGACGCTATTCTTTCCGTAAGCGCAGCAAGTGTCTCCGGTCTCGTCACGGCTGCCCCGGTGTCAATCGATCACCGCGAAAAGGTTTATTCGGTCGATCAAGGATCGGCCGATTTGTGCTGGCTCGCTTTAAGTGCGATGCTTATGTCCGAGGCTAGAGGCCTACCAGTTACCATGCAGCAACTTGCTGGTGAACTCAGGGGGATGGGGAAATCAACGTATGACGCGAAGTCGCCCATGACCGTAGAGTGGGTGGAGCCCTTCGCCAAAGCGCTGAAATTGCGCATAGATGGCTTGAAGTCGATGGCGGCTGACGTTTCGGCGAAACTCCTCCTGGTCCAGTGCTGCTCCTTGGCTACACGTCTCAGTTCAAGACGGGACATGCCGTGATTCTCGCAGCTCATGCTGGAGACACGACCGATTTCGAAGGAATGACAGCTAAAGTCGTGGACCCACGCGGCGGCAATAGGTTGACCACTTCGTTTTCGACACTCATCAAGTTCTACGCAGGCGCCGCACCAGCAGGAGTGCCACAACTCTTTTTTGTGTAGGCGGCCCGCGGCGGATTTGACGTCGCTCCCCGGCAGGACTGCGGCAAGCGAGTTTGAGAAAGTGCCTCCTGAGTGACAGGGGCCATGGCCGCCGTAGTCTGAGAGACTAGCCTCCAAGACAGCTGGTTAGGGTGCGCACTTCACCTCGTACGACATCTCACGCCTGAGAGTTCGCCGTCCAGGGCAGGAAGAGCATCCAAGTTTTGGTGTTCAAAATGATACCGTAAGCTACTCAGCCTCGGGCCTCGACAAGACCTGGTCCAATGCCTTGGGTAGGTGGTGACGAACTCCACCTAGGATGCCTCGCAGGGCCCAGAAAATGAGACCGAGACCCGTCCCTGTTGACCGGTCGGAACTTGATGACGGCTCACGGCCTGACGAGGCCTTCATCTAGCTAAGTCGGCTCTGCAGCGATTGCCGTCAATCGGTGCGTCTCCTCTAACGACTGCTCCCGCTGTCGAAGCGGTCGCTGCGCAAACTACCACATGACAAACTGGATTAGCCTAACGGTGTGGCACGCGTTCACCTCGTAAAAGTCAGGCCAAGGCTAATTGCCAGTGTCCCCAGCCACTTGCGCATGGTGCGTGACTACCCATTGCTGAGCCTCGTCGATATTGAGATTTAGGCTCACTTCACCAAAGCCCGTCACGAGCCTTTGCCAGGCCACTTGGCCGCCTGCATTTGTCATGCGGCGTGGCGTATTCAGATGACCGGAATGTATGGCATAGAGCCGGCCATTGATCTGGGTGGCGACGGGCAACAGACCTTGCGCAGTAGGCAGGTAGAAGACTTCGGTGCAGTCCATCTCGCCCGCAGCGGCGGCAGAACTTGCACTGCGCTCATTGCTGTACACGCCCAGCAGCTGCGAAGAGTCTTCCTCGCTGTACAAGGCAAACTCGGTATGAGGGCTAGTGGCACTTTGCCGAGCATCGGTTTTCAGGAGCCGCTGACTTGCGCTGTTATAGAGGTAGCTGACCGCGTTGGGATCGGTGCTGCTCGCACTGGGGGTCGTAACCTTGTCAATCCGGCCGTGGGCGCCATAGTGCAGATAGTGCTCTCCAGCTTCTACGGCGGAGATGATGGAGCAGGCAACATCGTACTGGTATGCGTCTGTGGCTCGTCATACAGCCTCATGCAAGCACGCTTGATCTGGTACGCGGCCATCTCGCTTCGAGTGTCTGCAGCTTTCTTCGCTGTGCACTCAGCGCCCGAATCGTAGCCAGTGAGCTCGCGTCCTGAACCTGGCTTTACGGCCTTAATACCGCTAGGGAAGGACGCTAAGCAAGCCTGAGCCGCAGCCATTGCCGCCTTGTCGTTCTGCACCTGGCCAGCCTTATCTAGGATGCAGGTGGCGTAGTTCGCAGCCATGGCCGGTGAGGCCAAGAGCAGGGCTAGAGCGACTAGTGTTGAGTGCATGTGGTGCGATGGTTCGGAAAATGGCGAGAGAGCTGTCAAGGTGTCTGGTGGTTAGAGAGCTAGTTCCACGCTCATTTGGGAATAAATACCGCTCGGAGGCATTTGGGATGCAAGGCTTATTCGCCTACCGTTTACGGAAGTTATTTGAACCGCCTGCGGTTCCTGATCGAGGAGGTAGGTGCCGGAAAGTAATTCTGCCCTTCGTCAGGTCATAAGGTGACATTTCAATAGTCACATTGTCGCCCGCAATGATCTTGATTCGGTGCTTTCGCATCTTTCCGCCTGTGTACGCAACCAAGGTGTGGCCGTTATCCAGGGTAACTCGATACCTTGCATCGGGGAGAATTTCTCCGATCTTCCCTTGCATTTCGATCAGGTCTTCTTTGCTCAATGTGTGTCCTTGGTGATGGCCCGTGGGGTTACTTCAAGAGGGCAAGTTGCATGCCATCATGCTTGGCATGATCGACCGCTTCCTGAGCGGTCTCAAAAAGCTTTGAGAAGGTGTAGACGGTGTCTTGAGTAACAGAGCCTTGGCCAGATTTCAAAGAGACTGCTGATTGAAACTTGCCATCTGGCTGCTCACTCACGCCAGGCGAGATGAAATAACGAGAGATTTTGTTGGTGTCTTTAAAAAATTGGAACATACGTGCGCGCTCCACGCGCTGAAACGGTGGAGCTTGAAGCGCCAGAAATAAATGCAGAAGAGGGGAAAGCCGACCCTAGGAATTTATTGTGGCTTGAGAGCTTGCCTAGGATAGTGTGCGAAATGGCGTAAGAGCCAGGCACTCTTATGGATCAAGGGGCAAGCATGCCCTGACCGGAACTTCAGGATAGCACACAGACGGCTTTCGTCAAAGGACTACATCCATCATGACTTGTCATGCACTACCAACCGCCTTGCTCCGAGGACTGTTTGTGGCATGTGACCAAGCTTCAGCTACTCCTCTGGGCCGAGACCCAATGTGATCCCTCTGATCGCCTGCACTGTGAGCGGGACATTCCGTCTTTGAGGAGCATCTCCGGTCGCGTCCGTACGTAGCCAGGCAAGCTGTAAGCGCTGGATGCGCCTACTTGAAGGTCATCTTTTCCCCGCAGCCAATTTACCTTGCAATGAGTTAGCCTGAAAGGCTGCTTCAATGAAAGGATCGAGATGAGCTACGGGCAAATACTGCTGTTTTTCGTGATGGTCTGGCTATCGTACTTTGTGTACTGGCTTCTTTCACGAGGTCCGCCACATGCACCTAAGATCCTATCTCACCCTCTTTCGAAGACGATCGCATCGAAGAAACTGATTTCAAAAAAGCATTGGGCAAGAGGTGAGTCGGTGGCAGTAGCTGACGATGGCGAGCACACTTCGAACATCTTCCGAATTGCAGGGAACACCTTTGGTCAGTCGGCCCACCGAGAGTGCGTGGCGTTCCTTGTTCCAGGAGAAGAACAAGCAGGCTTTGAAATGGCAGTGTCGGTGGTGGTAGAGGGATTGCGCATCGGTCAACTGTCCCAAAGAGATCTCATTCCGTATAGAGCCATGCTGCAAGGAGCTGGACTGGATGCACAGGTCACTTCGTGCGATGCCTACATTGGCGGTGGCGGAACTGGAGTTGATGGAAAGAAGCAACGCTATGCAATCTCCCTCAATGTTGATTGGTTCGAAGCTTAATTTAACGCCCGCGCTGAAGTTGCACAGCCGTCAATCCTGATGCATGACATTGGGAGTTGGCTTGATGTTGCTGATCCAGCATAGTTGCGGGAAGAATCCAAAGCTTTTCTTCGCCAGTCTCGTTTAAGGTTATTAAAAGGAGTAACCTGGGACAAGGCGATCCATCCTGCATCGTCATTTGGATCCGGAGCCTATCTGTCAGCCAACCCCAACCCCATCCCCATCTCTACTCCTACCTTTTGGCACACTGTCAAAGTGATGTTTTTTGTGAGTGGTGACTCCCTATTTCAGCAAGATGCCGGCGACAATCCGCATGTGAAGTTTGCGGCAGTCAAGCCGGTGAAGAGCCAGCAAGTTGCTGTTTCTGATGAGGGTTGATATGGGCTGGACTACAGTTCCTTCTGATTCGCAAAATTCTCTCGAAGAAGTCCTTCTAGCCACGACACACATACGCACCTACTGGGGCTCGCAGCACCTCACAAATGCCAGTGGTTTCTTCTTCCAACGTGACGCCCGCTTGTTTTTAGTGACGAGCTCGCATGTTTTGCAAGACCAGCTCACCAGGCATCTTCCTGACCGGATCGAAATCGAGCTTCATACGTCCGCCCATGATCTGAGCAGAATTGCGATCTTCTCAATCCCACTATTTAGCCAAGGAGCCGAACTTTGGACAAGGGCATCGGACACAGCTGGTTCAGTGGATATAGCAGCCATAGAGATTGCCGTTGATCGATTGCCGGAGCAGACCTTGCTGCGAGCTTTTAACGTCTCGAATTTAGACGCAGGCAGTGAGGATGTGGCTATTGGCGATGACCTGACAGTCGTTGGTTTTCCTCTGGGATTTCACGACACTGTTCATTATTTGGCTGTGGCGCGAAGTGCATCTATTGCGTCTGCCTACGGCGTGCGATTTCAGCGGCAAGGCTATTTTTTGACAGATGCTAGAACACACCGTGGTAGCAGCGGGTCCCCTGTGCTGCGACGCCGACGCGCGGCCCATAGCGCTCGCTCTTTGGATGCTTGGCAATTGCTGGGTGTTCATTCCACACGAATGGACATGCGAACTCGTGATGTCATCGAAGACGAGTCGCTTGGCTTAAATTGCGCTTGGTACACAGATGTTTTGCTGCTGCTTACTGCGTAATTAACTAGCTACTTTGAGCTTCCTCTCTCGCGATTTCGACTCTAATTAGGACGCAAAACTGCTCGCTCGTGCACTTAGATCTCCATCTTCGAACACGATGCAGATAGCTAGAGCAGCTTCAGATTCGTGGAGCTAGGGTACTGTACCGTAGGGCCAGAAGCTATTTATAGAAACCTAAGCGCTAGCCGCTGGACGCGAACTGGCTTCGGGGCAATGTGGCTGTCTTTCGCACGCAATTGATCCATGTTTTGGACACTCGCACTCTTAGAAAGCAAGAGTTTCACGCGCTCTTCCGAATGTAAGAGCGGAGACTGTTATCTGCATGATTGAAAACGGATTCCCATAAACATGGTTAAACAAAGCACTGTTCACCGCACAATAACGCCTGAACAATGGGAACTCAAACGTGCGCAAGAGCGCATAACTTACCCACTGGATCATGCGGGACCAATTCAGATGGATTGGCGAACTCGTGAGGCCTACTCCGCCAAGGACCTTGAGTACCGCGGGCGTTCGAAAGCCAAATGAATTTGCCCTTTTGCGTCGTCTTTCCGACTCCAAGCCAGAGTCACTGCCTATGCATGACATCCATTCCACCTAACGACCGCTTCTGGTCAGATCGTACGTCGGCTTGGGGTGGATAGCGCCACTACAACTTGCGTAAAGGCTGTCCCTCGATCAGCCGTGAGCATGCTTGTGCGAAAGGAAGAAGCGCAGCATCTCGGCGCTGGCGTCGATTCCTCCTGCCGTGGTGAAGCTGCCCTCTGAGCTGCCGCCGGACCATGCGTGGCCTGCGCCATGCAGTTGCCAGTGTTCAATGGCGGCACTTCCGTCGGCCGCGACATAGGTAGAGCAGGTGAATCGCTGGCGGTTCGGCGCATGGATGACGTGAGGTGCGCCTTGGGGACTTTGCGCTTCGTGCAGCATTCACCACGGCCGCGCCGTTGTCGTGGTGCGCCGTCGTGTCGGCATCGCCGTGAAACACGATCACTGCACACACGCTGGGACCGCTGGCCGAGCCTGGTGCTGCGCCTCTTCGCATCGCCTCGAGGGCTGATGGCAGATTGGACGCAGCATCGGCGGGCAAGCCCGAATGCACACCCACTGCGGCGAACAGCTCAGGATAGGTGCGTCCCAATACGTCCGCCATTGCACCTCCAGCCGATAGTCCGGCGACATAGACACGCGACGCGTCCGCGCCATGGTCAGCCACGATCTGGCGTGTGAGGCCCGCCAGCAGTGCTGGCTCGCCCCGGCCTCGCTGCTGATGCTGGGCCTTGAACCAGTTCCAGCATTTTTGCGAGTTCGCATGCTGTGTTTGTTCAGGATGGAGCACCAATACACCAGCCCTGCGTGCCTGGTCATTCATGCGCGTGCCGGCGGCGAAGTCTTCCGGCCCTTGGGTGCAACCGTGCAGCATGAGGACGAGCGGCCGAGGCACCGCTTCAAGTGCACTGCCTGGCGGCACATACAGCCGATAGGCCAGCTGCCGGCCTCCGTGCGAGTAGCTGCCGCGCAGCCATTGCTCGTCGCCGGAGATGTCTGCCTGCGATGAGCCCGCAGACACGGCGAGTTCGGGAGCATCGTCGATGAAACGGGCTTCGGCATCGACGATCCAGCCTTCTTCCTGTTGATTTCCACGCAAACCTGACCCACCATTTCCATCCAATCTTGACCCACTCTGATTCGTGAGTTGTTAGCTAACGATGAGGCTAGAGTTCTGCTGGTTCTCTCCTTCTTCACGGTAGTTGGTGGTTGCTGTGCGGAGCTGTTCTTGAAGCGAAAGCTATCATTGCCAGTCTCCAGAATATGACAGTGATGCGTGAGCCGGTCCAGCAAAGCCGTAGTCATCTTTGCATCTCCGAATACGCTGCCCCATTCACTGAAACTCAAGTTGGTGGTGATCACCACGCTAGTGCGTTCGTAGAGTTTGGACAATAGGTGGAACAGCAATGCCCCACCAGATGCGCTAAAGGGTAGATAGCCCAGCTCGTCCAAGATGACCAGATTTGTATAAGACAACCTGGTTGCAAGGTGCCCAGCCTTGCCCTGAGCCTTCTCTTCCTCCAACACATTCACCAGCTCGACCGTCGAGAAAAAGCGTACCGCCGATGGTGATGCTCAATGGCCTGAACACCGAGCGCTGTGGCAATGTGGGTCTTGCCTGTTCTTGGTCCTCCAACCAGAACCACATTGTTGGCATCTTCCAGAAATTCGCATCGATGCAACTGGCGCACCAGCGCTTCATTTACTTCGCTGTGGCGAAACTCAAAGCCAGCCAGATCCCGATACGCGGGGAATCTGGCTACTTTGAGTTGATATGCTACTGCGCGTACCACTCTCTCGGCTGTCTCTGCTTTAAGCAATTGGGACAGGATAGGCTGAGCGGCTTCAAACGCCGGAGCGCCTTGTTCGGCTAGCTCACTGACGGCCCGGGCCATGCCGTGCATCTTGAGCTCGCGCAGCATGATCACTATGGAGGCGATGGCTGGGTCATGACGCATGGCGTAGGCTCGCACGTAAAACGCACGGCTGTGGCTGAGCTTTAAGTGCGCCACCTGCAGCTTGGTGCGCACGCCGCCAAGCACAGCCCAATCCTCACTCCAGTCAAACTGGAAAGCCTCACCAGGCCCGAAGACAAGGGGAACGAAGGTGCCTCGACCTGCAGTTTGCTGCGTCAGAACGTGCTGTTTATGCCAAACGCGAGCAAAAGCAGCCAGGCGGTTGTAGGAGCCCTGATAGCCCAAAGACTGCAGGTCCAGATGCATTTGCTTGATCGTGCGGCGCTGCTTGCGAGAGCGTGTCGCCTCAGTCTTGAGCCAAGCAGATAGCTTGGTCGCGAACGGATCAAGCTTGGAAGAGCTCATCCGCTTGGCATAACTGGGCTCAGCTACGTCTGATCGCAGGTACATGCGATGGTATTGCGAGACAGGCCGGTTCGGCGAGAGATCTCGCGGATGGACAACTGCTCACGCAATGCCCAGCGGCGGATGACACTTAGGATTGCCACGTCTATCACTCCTGGCCTCCTGCTGCTCAACATAGCTGCAGGCTAGAGTTAGTACGCGGGTCACTATTAGATGGAAATCCTGGGGGTTAGTGGGTCACTTCTGTGTGGAAATCAACATTCTTCCCTATGATTGGTTGCAGCTGTCTTGCCGTGGGGCGCGGGCGCGCTTTCGCCTCGTAACGTGCGCTGAATCAGCTCGGTTGCTTCCAGCAAATTGCCAGTGCGCGACAGGCGCGTAGCCTCGCCCAGCATGTCGTGAAAAAGCTGTTTCATGGAATGGTTCTCAGGTAATGCGGCCGGCCAGAGCGGCACGACCGGCGGGGCTGGCCTGGAGCGCTCCCAGCTCCGTGACGGATTCGATGGTTTCTGCGGCCAGGGTCACGCGGTTGCCGTCTTTGCAGACCGTGGAGCCGTAGCCAATGGTCGCCACGTCGCCCTGCGTGGGGATGTGAGGGTGGGGAGCGGAGCGGAAGCCCTCGGCGCCGAACTATGCCAGCAGCGCAGCAGCCGACACTGTGAGGGCCTGCACAGCAATTCTATGTTTGTTGCTCATGACAGGTCTGCCCTCTGCGTTTCGCTCATCTGTGCGGAACCTCTTGGCTTACGATGGAGTTCTCACACAACCATCACCACGAGGGTGTTTATGAAATTTGAATCACTTGAAGAGGTGTCGAGGTTCTGTACGCACATAGAGCGCGAGAAAGACATGTTGCTCTGCTTGGCCCAGGTGCATGAGTTGCTCATTGCAGCTCTAGTGTCATCTCACCCAGACCACGGCCAGTTTCAGCTGATGACCACATCCCTCTTGGAGCGGTCTATGAACACCACCTTCAAAGATCTCCCGGAAGATCAAAAGCAACTAATTCGGAACAGGGTTGAGCATATGCAGCTAATCCCCAAAACAAATTTACCGAACCCTGTCGCCCACCTATCGGGAACCGGTCACAAACAGGCCGAATAGTTCGGCGGGCTCTTTACGAACTCTTCAGCGGTGGGGCGGTAGCCCGCTGCTGAGATTGAGACCGTGTTGTCTGCAGGCGGGATGATTCGCTCGCCAACGTGGACGGCTGGGAGCATCTACTGCATCTTGAGCAATTGGGTGCGGAGCCCACCAACGGTGCATACCTCATCTTCTACAGCTGTACTGGCGTTGATCGGCTCGCCGCCAAGTACTGTTGCGCGAAGGCTCTTAAGCATCTGCGCGACTTCGGGAAACGCGCCAAGCCAGCGCTGGTAGTCTTCGATGACTGCCTCACCTCTTTCTCAGTGTTTTTTTGGAAGCTAGATTTTTGGGTTTGACTGCCCTCTCTTGAGGACGGCGGAAAAGCGTGGACCACGCAGAGGCCCTCGTGAAAGAAGCCATTAGACTAAGAACGACAGCCAACACATGAAGAAAAAAAACAGTATTGATCCATAGCTCATCTCATCCCTTAGTTGAAGCAGCCCATCAGGGTATCTCATGGCCGGGGGATTGAGCGAGGGAACGTAGATGTCCTTCAAGTAGGTCCAAATCGCGCCTCGATCCAGCCTTAGGGGGCAACTAAAAACACCCACCCCCCTCGGTTTAAGGTCATTAAAAGGAGTAAGGTGGGTCGAGGCAATCCATCTTGATTCGCCGCAATAGACCGGAGGTCTACATGTTCAAATTCTCAGCCTACCCACCCGAATCATTTTGGGACACGATCAAGAGAAATCTCGCTATCGCTGCTATCCCATCTCCACAAGAACAAGGGTCAAAGACGCCTTCTGAAAAGGAGAAGCAAGATCAAGAGCAAGGCCAGCAAGCGTTCTTAACGCTGTGACCTCTCAGCGGTCGTAAGAGCACTTGATCGTAGTCTTCCGCGGCTTGGACGAAGCACCGAATGTGGTGCTTCTGCGTTTTCAGAGGAGTAGGAATGAATAAATTTTTCGACGTCTTCATTGGTCGACTTGGAGCACGCAATACGCGGCGCGTGGCGAGAAGCCAAACAGCAGCTCAGGTTGAAGAGTGGAAAGCCAAAGGTTACCAGCTGCAAGCAGAAAGACGCGTTACAGAGCAACTGCATGAAATCTATTTGGTTTCGTCATGAGACTAAAGGCCGAGAGATCAAGTGGGACTGCAAACAAACGGGAAACATAGACCATGAAGCTGAACTTTAAAGATACCCCAGCCAGGTTGTCGGAGATCCAAAAGTCTCGGCTTGAAAGCGAAAGAATCACTTACAAGAATGGCGCGCAACCTGCGCGTTCCACTTGGTCCGGACGCCCTAACTATGAGGGGATCGAACTCTCCTATCGCGGCCAAGAAAAAAAGATCTGGTCAAAACAAACAAGTCACTGATGATTTGATCCACTAGGGGACCTTATTGGTCTAAGACATACCAGCCCGCACAGTGAACTGACCCCAAGAAGTTGGACAGTTGAATGCTTAAGGCTCAAGGCCTGAGTTCAATACTCCACCTGGACATTGATGCAGATGGCGTCTGGCCCGTGCCTTATGGCTCCTATTGAGGACAATAGGCTTCAGGGAAAGATCGTTGAGCACTCCAATGCCGTAAGTGGACAGGCTGCTATTGGTGGTAGCGGTCATCGGGAAGCGGTTCAACGAACGGCCGCAACCAGCCTTGAACGGTCATAGTTTCTTGAGGTGGAGTTAGCAGCGAATGTAGCCTGTCGTTGCGGACGGACAAGCACATTCGACGCGTGAAACCACGACGCTCTCGTCATCACGAATTGAAGGCTTGGCAAACCAGAGCGTCTACATACGCTCTTAATACCATCCGCGCCACAAACCGTTAGTTCAGCCCGATGCTCTGCACAATCGCGCCCTCTTCGGCGAAGGCCTTTTTCGCAAAGGCGCTGTAATCCTGGGCATTGCGGTACTCCAGCCGTACTCCATAGTTTGCGGCCGCCTGCTGAAAAGCGGGGTCGTCCATGGCAGACTTCACAGCGGTTTCGAGCTTGCGCACAATGTCGGGCGGCAGGCCCTTGGGCCCCGCAATGCCCAGCGGCGACGGCGTTACCACTTCATAACCCTGTTCACGGAAGGTCGGTACATTGGCAAAGGCTGACGGGCGCGTTTCTGAGGCAATGGCGAGCGCACGCAGCTTGCCTGACTGCATATGCGGTAGCACCGTATTGCCAAACACCCCCGTCTTGGTGTGGCCCGCAATTAAGGCATTCACCGCCTCGGCATCTCCCTTGTACGGCACGTGGGTGAACTGTACACCCGCCTTCTTCTCCAGCAAGGCCATCAGCACATGGTTGGCCGAAAACTTGCCGGGTGTGCCGTAATCGACCGAGCCGGGCTGCTTCTTAGACTGATCGACAATGTCCTTGACAGATTTAAACGGCGAATCCTGCGCCACGGCCAGCAGAAAGTCGTACGACATAAAGGCCGCAACATAGGTCAGGTCGGCAATCGGATCATAAGACACCTTCTGGATATGAGGTTGGCGAAAAATACCCACCGGGCTTAAGGTCAGCCGGTAGCCATCAGGCTTGGCATTCTTCATGTCCATCACGCCCATCGACGCCCCAGCACCCGGCTTGTTCTCGATGATGATCGACTGCCCCAACTGCTTGCCCATCGACAAAGCCAGCGCCCGCGCCACGACATCGCTCACACCTCCCGCCCCATAGGGCACGATCAGCACGATAGGCCGGTTAGGGTAATCAGCTTGTGCCCTGGCGGGCGCGGCAAAACCCGCAGCGCTCACAACGGCAATGCTCAATGCGATAGCTGCAAAAGTACGGCGTTGCATGGTTGTCTCCTTGCACGAAAGGCTGTTTGCCCTGCAGTCTAGCGACGCCACCCCTCAGCACCCACAACACGGGTGACAGAGCAGTTCCACCGGCACTGCAACGCAGGGAAAACCATCGGAATCGGGAGTTGGGGCGCAGCCTGGTCGTTTCGCGGTCAGTGAGCTGATGGAGCCGTGCCAGTTGTTCGATGAATTGCCGTCTTATGGATGGCGCCTTGCCCCCTATCTGCCCCTTCGCGTGAGTACTACGGCACCTGATCAGCGCACCTTATAACTAGACCATGTTCCCCAACTCACACAACGCGTGCCCATTGCCGTCGTCATATGCGATCCTTTGATCTCAGACGATCTTGATTTCTGCATTCATGGGAACCAGAGAACGTAAAGTTTCCGCTGAAAAAAAAAAATTACGAAGATATGTTTGCACCGTAGGTGCAAGCTGAGATCTAAGAAAAGTCTTGAAAGCAATGGAGACGAGTATGAACGCCCTACCCATAGTTCGGTTTTTTTATTGAGATCAAATGACAGCAGCCGCGTGGTCTAACGGCCGCTCTTGCTAAATTAAAAAGGCGTCCAAGCCTATAGCTTGGACGCCTAATTCCTATCGTTTGCTGGTTTGCCTAAGTCAGCATAACTTAGCGCTCAATAGGCACGCCATCCATTGTCAGTCTTGCGCATCATGGCTTTGCCGGTCATGCCAATATCATTGATATCGAACCAACCATCAGTTGAGTCAGGTCTGAGGCCAACATTCAGAGTTTGCCTACCGTGAAAGCCGCTAACCGGCGCCACGTCTTCGATGGACTCTGCGCATCCTTCCAGGTAGTACTGGCTGATCTTAAAGGACACATTTCCAACAACTTTGGCTTGGCGCATGAATTCATTCTTTCTCTTTTCAATTTCACGGCCTTCCGACTGCAACTGGGCAAACTCTTGGTTGCGCTTTTCCGCCAGCGCTGCGCTAGAGCGTGTGAGGATGTCATCGATGGAAGAGTTGAAAGACTGCAGCGTATTTTTCTCTTTCTCATAGGTACCAGCCAACGACTTGTACTCCGATGGGTTTTTCAGGGCAAGGGTGTACGAATACTCCACCACATGGACATCAGCCAAAGTCGAGTGCGGATAGCCATTGGTCTTCTTGGCGTTGGCGATTTTGATGTTCTTGCAGCCCTGGATCTTGGACTCCAGAAGAGCTTTTACATCCGAGGTTTCTGGGATTTTGCTGGCACCACAAGCAGCAAGGCTCAAGACAGACAGCGATACGAGGACGAGTACTTTCATTTTTTTCCTAAATGTCGAAGTAAATATTGCTAATGGATCGCCTTCAGGCGTACATAGCGAAGTTGATCAAGAAGCAAACGATCCAGACAATGAAATAAGCAATGCTCTGCTTCGTTGCTTTTGCGCGTTGGTAGAGGTACACCGGAACAATCCACAGCCATCCTTTGAATTTGCTGGTGTTGTGACCCGCCTTCGTGAGAAGCTTTTCATCAAAGAAAGCCAGTGCGATGTTCAAAAGCACAGTCACGAACCAGAGCGTTCCGTTATTCATGGCACTCTCCACAGCGGAGTCATCGCCTCTATAGACAATCTCTGCCAGACCCCACTCAAGGAATCCCCCAAGCAGGGGCGCGAAGGCGAGAGTCCACACCACTTTGTTGTTGACGTGCTCGCCAGAAAGCGGCGGTGGACTGCTCGTGTCCAAGTGCGCCCGCAAATCGGTGTGTTCGACAGCGGTCCAATCGGCAAAGCCCTGCTTCCAAACGGGCGTGCTGCCCGAGAGTGTGGATGCGCGTATGAGCTGAGCGATGGCCTCTTCTGTCACTGGACCCTTTTTCTGACCGTTATCTTCATAGAACCACTGGATAGGTTCAGCTTGAGATGCACTCATGTTTTTTCCTCAGGAATTGATGTGAAATGAATTGCGCTTGGCTGCATACGCAGAGCCAGTTCCAACAAAGACACGGCAGCCCTCCTAGCCTGCCGATATAGAGCTCGCACCATATGTGAAGCAAACTCATCATATGTAAACGAGAGAAAGTCCAATGGGTTGACCGCCCAACCCACAATTGCAATGCCAGAGCCAAGAATCACGCCATATGTGATGCAAACTCCGTAGATACAAATGTATCAGAAACAGATGCTTGGAGGGATGTCAGCCAAACCTACTCCCCCCACACATCTGCCCGATCCCGAGAACCTGCGCGATGTTCTCGCCTATTGGATTCGGCTCAAGCGCGTTGACAAGGGATGGTCGCAAGAGAGGTTAGCCATGGAGTGCGAGCTGGACCGCACCTACGTCTCGGCAGTGGAGCGATCTCGTTGGAACGTTTCGCTCTCCAACATCGAGCGCATGGCGCAAGCCCTGCAGGTGGAGCCATGGACGCTGCTCAAACCACCAGCAGAATCGGTACGCGCGAAATAGCTTCGTTTAGCAAGCAGCGAGGGATGCGCCGGCTGCAGGCCCGGCGGTTATGCAGGCAGTCAATCGCCCTCGCATGACTTCACCATCGACACTGCATATCTTCCAGCTCGTATCCGGTAGACGCTGCGCCTTGGCCCCAAACCCGCTACCCCATGGCGCGGGCCAATGCGGTCCGACCACCAGCAACGCGGAAAAGCTGTTGTCTTCTACCCGCGCTTCTGTGCCCACCATCCAGACCCAGCGCACGCGAGAGGGCTCGGGTGCTCTTGCAGTTGCTTCAAAGCGAAGCAAGGCACAGCCTTGCTTCTCTATCGTTGCGACCAGGTCGTCGACATAGCTACCAAGAGTTCCTTCAGCATCCTTGGTATCCAGCTCCCGCGCCTTGCAGCTGGTTGGCAAGGCTTGCAGCATCTCACTGGGCTCAGGACACGGAGACCGCAGCTTAGAAAGCTGAGGGCTGGCGAGAGATCTTCGGCCCATGAGCGCAGAACACTGGCGCACACACCACCATGCCCCTTGCGGGTCGAATTCCCGCGTCTCCCTCGAGGATGGCTCCCACAGGTCCATGGCCTTCCAGCGCCAATGCCCTGCCCTCGCTCGAATTTGAGACTCCCAGATGCCGTTAAACCGCAGCCCTGCCATATAGCGGTGCTGCAGCTGAAAGCTCGCTGCCGGGTCAGCGCCTGCATCAGTGATCGTTTGAATGACCATCACTATCTCCTTGTGCCCCACCTTCATTGCGTGGATAGAACTCCTGCAGCACGTCACCCACCTCTTCTGCCGTTTCCTCAAAGAGGCCTTGCGCATATCCCTTGCGGGCTGCGGTATCCAGCGCTGCTTGGTCCAGGCCTGCGCGCTGCGCGCGGTCTGCCGCTTCCCGCGCTTGCGCAACAGCGGCCTCCAACCCCATGCCCTCTCGCACACACAGATCCACGTAGTAGATCGGTGCACGGCGGGATTGGGTAGTGGACTTGCCTCGGAGGCGCAGCTCCAGGGGTAGGTAGGCCAGCAGCCCGCCAGACACGGCTTGGAAATACTGCATGCGTGCCATCAAGGTCCGGACGGTGTTGACGCCTGTGGTGCGCAGCACAAAGGTGCTGCAGTCATCGCTGGGAGAGGCAGGATGGTCAATGCGAACATGGAAGCGCCCAAACAGCTTGCAGTTGCCGTCCATACCCAGCGCGCAATGGTCGGGGCCTGGACAAGGGTGAGCTTCCATCACGCCTTGGTTGGCGCGCCTGCAGCTCTCGCCGTCGCCCACGCAGATGGGCCGTGCGGTTGCCCGGTCAAACATGGTGTATGACACACGCAGGTTCAAGCTCGGGTCATTGAACAAGAGCCGCACCGGGATGCTCCGCAGCTTGGGAGCAGGCAAAGGAGCTTTATTAGGCTCAGCTAAGGGAATAGGAATTAAGGCTTGGCCAGAGCTGCCTTCAGCCGCTGCATGTGCGGCAACTGCAGATGCACCCTGCTCTTTGGCGCGTCTTGCCAGCTTGCTTTGCAATGTCGGCTTGGCGCTGGGTCTGCTTGCGGCGTCGGGTTCCTGCACGCCTTGCTGCATCGCAGTCTCAGCCGCCGAAAGATCAGCATGACCTTTCGGTTTAACCAGCTGCGCGCGCAGTAGTCCGTCGATCGGATGCAACACCCAGCCGGCCCTGTTTTGCACCTGGGTCGTGATGGTGAATTCATCATCCTTCTCGGGCAAGCGTTTGCCATTGCGTTCGACCATCTTGCCGATGGCAATCCGCCCCAGAACGGGTGGGGTCATCATCAGTCCTTGAATCATGATGTTCTCCTGTCATAAAAGAACAGCCCCTGCTAAATAGCAGGGGCCGTAGAGTGGTGGTTGCTTGCGCTGGAGGTGTCTGCCAGAGCAGGTTGAGAACCGTTGCCTGATCGCTCACAACATCTCGTGCATCTCATTAGTCGCTGCTCTCCCCTGCCCCGCCGGTCTGCACCAGAAAGCGCCTGGAGCCAGGCTTGCGCTGCATGTAACTGGCAGCGAGGTGGGGGTGGTCTTGCTGGAAGCGCGTAGCGTCGAAACTTTGGCCGTCCTTGCTGCGTTTCCAACTGATGGATCCACTGCTGAAGCTGGCCCGGGAAGCATTGCCCATGCGCTGCTGGATCTGGTGCTTGAGCAGTGCTTCTTGCACCTCCCAGTCGCTCATCCATTGCCGGATTTCTACTAGCTGATGGAAGGCATGCGAGGCCGTGATGTCCTCCGACAGGTCCACTGTTTCTCCACTGTCTTGCGGATAGAGGCAGCGCAGCGCGGTATCTGCGTTTTCAGAAGCATCAGCGGGCGGCTCTTCGCCCCTATGCACCCAGCCCCAGAATTGCTCTTCCAACGCAATGAGCTGTGCGATCATGGTCTCATCGCGCTCGATGCGGTGGACCTGCAATTCCTGCCCGCCGATCAATACAGCGACGTCGGCGGCCTGTTTACCAGTGACAGCCAGCTGGTGCATGACCTGCAGTTGGACATATTCCGGCATGCCATCCCTCCAGAGTTTTGCGCCGTTGATGCCAGCCGTTTTGCACTCCAGGATCTGAACGTCCGAGGCGCCAACCACTTCACGATCGATGTTGGCCAGCATCCAAGGAATGCGAGGATGACCAAGCACGGCGTTGACACGGCGTACGCGGTTACCTGTACGCTTGGTGTAGTGGGCTGCAACAATGGGTTCGAGCAAGGTGCCCCAGTACATGGGAGAGGTCTCGTCGCTCGGATCCACGGCAGGCAGCAGCTCTGCCTTGCCGCTCTTGTGCATCCACAACTCAAGTTGAGACTGGTAGGGGTTGAGGCCCACCGCTGCAGCCGCGTCTGAGCTTCCGATGCCATGGCGCCTTACATCGAGCCAGGTCTCCCGGGGCATGTCGCGGGTCGAGACGAGACGCAAGGCTGGGCGGTTTGATCCGTGGCTGGTGATGGGCTTGCGTTCAGAAGGATTGGAAGGATCAGGCGGCTGGCCCTGCCCAGCGGTAACTACAGTGATAGGCATAAGAGAGCTCCAATTCAAACATCCCGCCAAAGTACAGAAGCCCTCACCGCAATGGCGAGGGCCTCTGTGCTTGGTGCGCGGGAAGAAATTTCTGATGGTGGATGAAAAGAACTGGCAAAAGGCTGATGTGGATGTCGAGAGTAAGGTTCTGAGCAATGTCTCAGCCCTTTACCTGATAATTTCCAAACATCCATCAAGCCACCAGCTGCAACGCATGCTCCAGTGCGCGCTGCTTGATTGCAGCGCCCAGGCCAAACCATGCACTATCCAAGCGGTTGTCCTGGCTGCGCGCGCGCCGCTCGTGATCGACATACTCGGTGATCGAGCACAGCAGGCCCCAAGCAGTGCCTTGAGCTGCTGACTTGCTGGCACCCCGGCCATGGCCGTCATAGAGCATTTGTGCCTTTTGCAAGGCACGCTCGTTGGTGAGGCCGCCCTTGCCTTTGACGAGCGACGCAGATTTGTCGGTATCGCACAGCACCTTGAGGAAGAAGTTCATGGACTCATGGCTCTTGACCTTGCGCTCTGCCAGAGTGCGCATCTGGTAGATGAAGCTGTCCCACTGGCCCACCGCAATACCCAGCTGGCGTTTAACGGCCTGGGCATCGAAGCTGGTGGAATGCGGGACCTTCACTGCATTCACACCACCCTGCAGTGCAATGGCCAAGGTGTTGTTGCAGACCACGCGCACCGTGGTGGGCATGGCGACGGTTGCCAAGGTGCCGTCGCAGGAGGTTGCCAAGAGCAGATAGCCATTGACTTGGTCATCACCTTTGATAGCAACGGACTTGCCGGTCCTTGCCAGTGCCCAGAACTTGCGGCCAGCCTTAAGTACGCCTGCTGTTTCGAGCTCATACCCAGCGACCTCGGTGAGGTCACGGTAGAACTCCAGCACATCGCGCGGCTGGACGACCTGGTACCGGTTGCTGACCACGGACAGAGGCGCCTTGGTATCGCTGCGGTAGAGCACCTTTTGCTCTGGATACTCCATGGGTTCGCCATACAACGACGACGCCGCATCCTGGCCTTCAGCGGCTAGGTAACGAACAGGCGTTTCAAGGATCTGCCACTGCATGCCTGCGGCTTGCGCCCAGACTTCAAGAGGCTGCTTTTGCGGGAGCGCGTGGCCCAGTTGGTGCCAAGGGGTTTGGCCTGTATAGGCCATGGTTTCGATGAGGTGGGACATGTTCGCTTACTCCTTGGTTCAAACGCGAAATGAGTGGTTGCAGTCGAGGCACTGGTGGTTTTCAAGATAGATCTCATCGACTTTTTCGCCAACACTGCCGCCGATCTCTCGGCCAATCGCTGCGCCTGCGACGATGCCAACGACGCCGCCTATGGCGGTGCCAAACACGGTGCCTGCGGGCCCCGCTACCAAGCCGACTCGGGCGCCTAGGGTTGCGCCTTGGACCGCGTTTGCAAAGCCCGCCGCAGTGCCTGCAATGGCGCCGACGTTTTGGCCAACTTTCTTAGCTGTAGATTTGGTTCGGATCGAGGTGGAATGACATTGGGGACATTGGGTCGTCATGAATACTCCGGGCATAAAAAAAGCGCTCCTGACACGAAGTCAAGAGCGCTGAAGGGCAGAAGAAATGAGGAGGGATGAAGGGCCAGATCAAGGAGACCTGTTCCTGCATCTTGTCAAGGATATATGACTGAGAATTTTTAGATTCAGATCGTTGAAATCTTAGGCTTCGGCCACTCGCATGCACTCTTCCTTGAGTCGCAGTCTAAGTTTTAATCAGCACCACTCCGATGATGTGATTCAGGAAATTGCAGTCATCGACCCAGGTAACTCTTGAAAAAACGCATTAAATCATCTGCTCAACCGGGATGATCTAGCTCCCTATACAAAACAGAAGGCTGACGGGGTTTCCGATGAAACAGCCAAAAAATGATACGAGTCTGCAAATCTGCCATCACGGTGATCCGAGTTGGGAGTCAGCACGAATCCAGACTTGCCCATGTACATCAGTACATTAATAGAAAAATACGATTAAATATATATAAACGATAGTATTTTTTTCGCAACAAGGCAACGTAAACACGATCGCCAAGACGATAAACCCAGACTATACTACGCGCGTTACGCGAGGTGTCGAAATGTGATATGAATTCTGATGTCTGAGTTCTTTTAGGACTAATTATTAGAAATCTCGTGCTTATTTATTATGGTTTGTCGATAGCATGTCTACAGATATCGCATTGAGAATGGTTTCTGAGCTTCTCTGGACCGGGTTATTGGTATGCTTACCATTACTCGGCATTACTATGCTGATTGGTTTGGCAATTAGCATTATCCAAACCATTACACAAATTCAAGAAATGTCGCTGACATTTGTGCCTAAATTATTGACCGCTGGAGTTGTCATTATATTAGCAGGCCCATGGATGCTAAAAAAACTCACCCAATTCATGACGCAGCTCTGGACTAATATCCCGAATATGTTCTAAGCATATCGCCATGGAAAGTCTTTACTCCAGCATAGGTTCATTAGCCCTACCCGGGGAATTGCAAAATTTCCAGCAACCACAACTGATTCTCGCATTCCTCCTGAGCATCAGAGTGGCTATTGTTATAGGGATGACGCCAATTTTGTATGGCATGCCTGTACCAGGAAGAGCCAAGATGATCCTGATCCTCTTTCTCTCCCTTGCATTGGCTACCAACATCAGCACCGATCAACCAACAGTTATTAATTCTGCTGGCGATATTTTTACTGCTGCACTGCAGGAAGCAGCGCTTGGAATAACACTTGCATTAGGCGTCTTACTGGCTTTTGCTGCCTTTGGAATGGCAGGCAATCTTTTGGATACACAAATAGGATTCGGGATTGCACAGGTGTTTGACCCCTCGAATAACCTTCCTTCGCCACTCCTTACGTCAACCTTCAATTTCTTAGCAGTCATCGTATTTTTTCTTATGGATGGACATCATGCTTTGCTTCGCGGGTTGTCTTATAGCGTTTATGCCTTCCCTGTAGGGCAACCTTGGGGCATGGCTTATGCGTTTGCGCCACTCTTGAAACAAGTGGCAGGTCTTTTCAGTTTTGGTTTTGCGCTTGCATCTCCGGTTGTTTTTGCCTTGCTGATGGTCGAGTTTGCGCTAAGTGTTATTTCACGCAGTTTGCCTCAGATAAATATGCTCACCATGGGCATTCCTGTCAAAATTCTTATTGGCGTTGCTGCCTTATCCCTGTGGTTTATGGGTATGGGTAGCGCCATGAGCAACATCTACGCAAGCATCTATAAAACTTGGAATGCAATATTTATTGCCCATGCTGGCCAATTGCTGAATATAAAAAATGTCTGAACAAGATCTCGATAAAAATGAAACAGCAACGCCCTACAAGTTACTCAAAGCAAGAGAAAAAGGGCAGGTAGCCAAGAGCAGCGAAGTCATTTCTCTTGCTACATTTCTCGCTGCCATTACTTACGTCAGCTGGATGGGCTTTGATTACTCCATCCAACAGTTCAAGCTTGATCGATCTGTGTTCTCCATACTCGATTCCATCAGCAACGACAACTTTGCCCCTTGGTTTTTAGTCCAATCCATATTAGCACAGACAATCCAATGGACTGCCCCACTCATGCTATTAGTGGTCATTGCTGCCATATTAGGCAACATACTTCAGACAGGCCCCATATTCTCTTTCTCACCCTTAAGTGCTGATTTCAGCCGTATCAATCCAGTCAATGGATTCAAAAAAATAATGTCGGTACGCACGCTTTTTGATACCGCACGAGCATGCATCAAGTTTATTTTACTTTGCGCAGCTGCATATTATGCGCTTCGACAAATTGCACTTGAGTTTTTCCATATTTCAAATCTAGCACCACTGGCATACCTCAAACTCCTCATTGAGGATACCGCGGGGCTGGGTTTCAAAATGGCAATGATTTTGGCATGCATAGCATTTCTGGACCTCATTTTTACAAAACGTGAATTCCTAAAAAAAATGCGGATGAGCAAGCGAGAGGTCAAAGACGAACACAAGCAGCGCGATGGAGATCCAAGAATTCGCTCGCGCATGAGAGAGCTTAGAAATGAGGCACGCAAAAGAAGTCAGGCATTGCGCCAAACTCAAACTGCCAGTGTGGTTCTGACCAACCCCACCCATGTGGCTATTGCGCTTCGTTATGTACACGGAGAGATGGACGCGCCCGTGGTCGTCGCCAAAGGTGCTGGTCATGTCGCGACGGTCATACGTGGCCTTGCTGCCAAACATCACATACCAGTGGTTCGAAGCCCAAGTCTAGCCCGTAGGCTGTTCAAAGAGCTTGATGTCAATCACCAAGTCCCTCCCCATCTGTTTGCGGAGGTTGCAAGAATCATCGTTTGGATCCTTGCAATGCGTGAGCGTGACCAAAGCCCACAGTCTTCTTGAGCAATGCCATGCAAGCAATTCAGAACCTATTAAAAAAGCACAGTGATATTGCCATGGTACTTCTAGTACTTGGCATCTTGCTCGTGCTTTTCACACCTATACCGAGTGGCCTGCTCGATTTTCTGATCTTGGCCAACTTTAGCTTTGCATTTTTGCTCTTGCTGTTGACTTTTTACATGCTACGGCCTGTAGAGTTCTCCACATTTCCATCTCTTCTACTGATTGCAACACTGTTTCGTTTAGCACTCAATGTGGCAGCCACTCGCCTCATTCTCTCCGACGGAGACGCCGGACACGTGATCAATGCTGTTGGTTCGTTTGTAGTAGGTGGCAATTACGTCATCGGACTGATCGTCTTTTTGATTCTTATTGTTGTGCAGTATGTCGTAGTCACCAACGGCGCTCAGCGCATCTCGGAAGTGGCAGCACGATTTACTTTGGACAGCATGCCAGGTCAGCAAATGAGCATTGACGCTGACCTTAATATGGGTTTTATCGATCAAGAAGAGGCACAGCGTCGCAGAAAAAATATTGAAAAGGAAGCTAGTTTCTATGGTGCCATGGATGGCGCCAGCAAGTTCGTCAAAGGTGATGCCATTGCAGGCATCATTATTATGTTGATCAATATTGTTGGCGGTTTGATTATTGGTGTTATCCAGCACAAACTAGCCTGGGGACAGGCGCTACAGCAGTACTCATTGCTTACCATTGGTGATGGAATCGTCACACAAGTACCTGCACTCATCATTGCGGTTGGCACTGGCATCATCGTCACCCGCTCGGCATCTGACGGAAATCTCAGCCAAGAGGTAATTCGTCAAATAACCTCATTCCCTAAAACATTGCTTTTGGTTGGGGTGGCCCTTGCTGGCCTGCTGATGCTGCCGGGCATTCCTGTGCTTCCTGCATCCATGCTCTTGAGTGCAGTTATCGTTGTTGCTTGGTTTACATACCGGTCCTCAGCAAAAAATGCGCTGGTCAAGGGTGACGAAGACAATTCGAATGAAGCTAACGCCGAGGAAAAATCGGAAAAGGATGACCCCTATAAAGCAATGCAGGTTGAGCCCATCGAGGTCTACGTCGGCAGTCAATGGGCCGCTTTGGTCAGCCAAACTGACGGTGTCTTCATGGAAAGAATATCTGTATTTCGCAATCAACATGCGCAAGACTTGGGAATGGTATTGCCGAGGGTTCGCTTCAAAGATGCCGCTCGCTTGGGATCAGATCGCTATGAAATCCATATTGATGGGGTCGTTTGCGGCAGGGGTGAAGCGCGTAGCGATCGGTTGCTGGCCATCCACCCTAGTGGCAAGAATGAAGGTATTCCTGGTGATCCCACGCGCGATCCCACCTATGGGCTGCCCGCGCTCTGGATCGAGGAAAAACAGCGTACCGCTGCGACTGCAGCCAAGTTCACGTTGGTCGATGCTCCCACGGTATTTCTCACCCATTTGACCGAGGTGCTGAGAAGGGAATCCCCTACGCTGTTGACCCGAGCGGAAACCGACCGAATCCTCACACGCGTGCGCCAGTACCAAGCTGGCTTAGTGGAGGAACTCATACCCACAGTGCTTTCCGCCAGCGATGTTCAGAAAGTGCTTCAAAACCTGCTGCGAGAGAAAGTTTCCATCCGCCATATTGAAGCGATTCTCGAAACATTGGCAGACGCGGGACGGCACTCTAAAGACAGCGTCCATTTAACCGAGCTCGTGCGCCAGCGTCTTGGCCACGCAATTTGCCAGGGGCTCGCGGGAGAAAACAATGTGTTGCAGGTTCTGACACTTGATCCAACTATAGAAAGCCAATTCATGCAAAGCCTGAGTATGACCACAGGCTTGCAGTCCACTGAAAGTGGAATGGCTCCACACACTTTTTCGCTAGATCCCAAAACGACCGAACAAATCATGCTGAAGCTGATGCAACAGGCAGAACGCATGATGAAAAATAATTTACTCCCCGTTTTACTTTGTGCGCCTGAGTTGCGAAGGCATATCCGCTCTATGTCAGAAAGACTGATTCCCCATCTACGCGTTCTTTCCATGACCGAAGTGCCGCAAACCATCGAACTCAAATCCTATGCCTTGGTAAGCCTGTAAGCGCTGCCGTACTCAATCAATCCAATCGACACCATGCAAGAGATCCTCGCCATTACATTGCAGTCCATGCAGCAAGACATGCGGCAGCTGGACAACGTCGCCTCCAACCTCGCCAATGCCTTGACGCCAGGGTATCAACGCGGCGTTACAAGCAACCGCCCAATGGGGCCGGCTGCCACCACATTTGCAGAAATGGTTGATGGTATGGGCAAGCTACCCAGCGATGCAGCATCCACATCCGTAGCATCCGCGCTTCGGCTCCAAGTCGATCAGCGCCCAGGAAGCTTGAAGCAGACCGGACAGCCGCTGGACATCGCTTTGGCAGGCCCCGGATATTTCGAGGTCAACACCAACACGGGCCCGGCATACACGCGCCAAGGTAACTTCCATCTGGACGCGCGAGGCCGTCTCGTCACGGCCCAAGGCCATGCAGTGATGGGCAAGGGCGGAGAGATCTTTCTCAATAACGACCATCCCGCCATTGACCCGGTCGGAAATCTGTATGACCAAGAGAAATCCAGAGGATCAGGAAGTTCCCCTGCCCCCTTGGTACCCCAATCTGCCACCCTGCAGCAGGCGCTGGATCAGCTCAAAGTCGTTCAACCTGAGGCTTCTACCGAGATGTCGCGGCTGAGCAGTGGGCTGATGAAGGCAAGCGGCCCCATGGCCATGGTTAACGATAGGGATGTCCAGCTGAAACAAGGCTTCTTAGAAGGCTCCAACGTCGAGCCTCGACAAGAGATGGTGCAACTCATCCAAACCATGCGGCATTTCGAGTCCATGCAAAAGGTCTCCCAAGGTTATGACGACCTGATGGGCCAAGCCATTCGCAAGCTCGGCGACCTCTCCTGATTTAGTTTTTTCACCAGTACACACCATGCTTGATGCTCTTTATATCGGCGCCACGGGTATGCATGCCCAGCAGACCAACGTCGAAACGATCGCCAATAACTTGGCAAACGTAAACACTACTGGATTTAAGAAGGCCAGAGTCAATTTCTCTGACTTGGTCGCCAGGCAGGCGCTGAATGTATCTGCCGCTGGCGCAGATTTTGAGGCGGGCCCACTGACTCAGGGATTGCGATCCGGGGCCGGAGTCGGCATCGCAGGCGTTTCGCGGTTATTCGATATCGGCGATATGAAAAAGACCGAATCGCCCTTTGACATCGCCATTCAAGGCGAGGGATTTTTGGAAGTGCTGATGCCCGATGGCAGCAGCGCATACACCCGCGGAGGCACGCTCAAAGTCAATCAAGATGGCCAGTTGGCGACGTTGACGGGGCTGCCCTTTAAACCCGGCATCACCGTACCCGATGGTGCAAACGAGCTTGCGATTGACGCTAATGGCACCGTGTTGGCGCGGGTCTCGGGCCAAGCAGATTTTCAAGAGATTGGAAAGCTTGAGCTCGTGCGTTTCGCCAATCCACAGGGGCTGGAGGCCACAGGCGATGGAATTTTTCGCAATAACACCGTATCGGGTGACGCCATCTTGGTGCCTTTTGGCAGCGAACAGGAAAGCAAATTCGCCCAGGGCTATCTTGAAGGCTCCAACGTCAAGATGGTCGACGAGATGATCAACCTGATGGTCGCGCAACGAACCTATGAGGCCAATACCAAGGTTGTTCAGGCTGCCGACGAGATGTTGGGAATGATCAACGCACTGCGCCGATGATGCATTTCCACATTGCCTCTTTGCGTGCATCACTTCTTGCGCTTCAAGGCGCAAGGATGCGGCGCATCGCTGTGACCGCTGCCGGTCTGTCCATCCTTGCGTTGCCCTGCACTGCTCTGCCAGCAGCACTGCTGCAGGTCCAATTACCAACCCAAGTGGAGCTCAAGCGCACCCAGGTCCTGCTGGGAGACGTCGCGTCCATCACCAGTACCGATCTGGACCTGCTGCGCCGCGTCATGGCATTACCTTTAGGACATGCGCCAGGTATCGGGCGGGTAATGGCGTTGCCTGCGCAGCGCATTGAAACCTGGATCAAGAACCGCACAGGATTGCGTTCCGACGAAATTGACTGGAGCGGCGCGCAAGAAATTACGCTGTCGGTGCCCGGACAGGAAGTCCCCGGCGAGCGCATCGCCGATGTGGCCGCAAGTGCACTCAGGCAGCACCTGCACGCGCAAGCGCTCAAACAGCAGCTGCAAAAGCCACGCATCGAGATTCAGTCCATTGCCATTCCAGCAAACCTGCTGCTCCCGCGAGAGGATCTCGAGCTCAGCGTGAGGCCCTTGGCGACAACGCCCTTGCGCAACCGCATGCTGGTTTGGGTAGATGTCACCGCCAATGGCCAGCATGTCAGAACCGTGCCTGTGCATTTTTCTGTCGGAGTTTTCGCGCAGTCCGCCGTTGCTACTCAGGGCATGGTTCAAGGTACGACTTTGCAGGCCAGTGATGTCGTGATGAAAGAAATAGATCTGGCGAAAAGCAGTGCAGCCCAAACCGTGAGTGCTTCCCAAGCCGTGGCCCAGCAGTTGCGCAAGCCATTGCGTACCGGCGAGCCCATCACCCCAGAGAACCTGCGAGCCATGCCAGCAGTCGCACGGGGCGAATGGGCGCGTCTGGTATCAGCCAGCGGCAGCATGACCCTGGAGAGCCAGGTGCAAGTATTACAAGACGGGTATGTCGGCCAGGTGGTAAGGGTGCAAGCCCGCAACGCCTCGGGCAGCCTCAACGCACGCGTCACCGGCCCCGGCCATTTGGAGTTGCAACCATGAAAATATGGATGAAGGTCGGCCCGCTTTGCGCGTCACTGGCATTTGGAGGCACTGCGTTTGCGGAGAGCCTCTACCAGGAGCAAAGCTACCGTCCGCTCATTGCTGATAACAAGGCGTTTCGCGCCGGTGATGTACTCACCGTACAGGTCTTTGAAAACTCCAGCGCCAGCACCAGCGCGGATACCGGCACCCATCGCAGCAACGGACTGTCAACGCAACTGAGCCATCGCAGCGGTACCGTGGCGCAGACGGGCCTCGGCGTCAGAGGTGAATTCGATGGCGGTGGCAAGACTCAGCGCTCCAACAGGCTCCTGGCCACCATTACGGTATCGGTCAAGGAGGTGCTGCCCAATGGTGACCTGAAGGTTGCAGGCGAGCAAGCACTCGTCGTGAACGAAGAGCCTCAAAAAGTTTCGTTGGAGGGCCGTGTGCGCCCCTTTGACATCTCCGACGGAAATGTCGTCCTCTCTACTCGGCTGGCTGATGCCAAGATCAGCTACGTTGGCGAAGGTGATCTCGCAGAACGCAACCGTCGCCCATGGTGGCGCCAATTCCTGGACGCATTTGGACTTTAAGAAATGAAGCGCGGTATTTTTATCCTTTTGTGCGCCATGCACTGCCTCATCCCATTGGCAGCCGCAGCTGCCAATCCGGCCAGCGAGGGCAGCGTGCGCATCAAAGACCTGGGCAAACTCCAGGGTTGGCGTGAAAACGCATTGATGGGAACCGGCATTGTGACGGGCTTGGCCGGCACGGGTGACTCGACCACCAATCGCACCACACGCCAGGCCTTGTCCAACGCCATGGCTCAATTCAACCTCGGCATCAATCCGGATCAAATTCAAAGTCGCAACGTAGCGGTGGTGATGGTCAGCGCCGTGCTCTCACCCTACTCTCGCGAAGGCGATACGCTGGATGTGACTGTCTCGTCAGTCGGCGACGCTCGCAGCCTAGTCGGAGGCAGTCTGGTCATGACCCCTCTCAAGGCCGCCAACGGACGGGTGTATGCACTCGCCCAGGGGCCGCTGTCAGTGGGGGGCTACCGCTACGATGCCAATGGCAACGTGGTGCAGAAGAACCACCCAACCGTAGGCGGCATTCCCAGCGGTGCGATCGTGGAGGTAGGTGTTTCAGTGCAGGTGGTTTCCGAACAGGCCAGGATGACCTTCGTGCTCAACGAAGCTGACTACACCACGGCCAACCGCGTTGCAGCGGCCATCAACGGCCAGTTTGGCAGCCATCTGGCGCAAGCTCGTGATGCCTCTGGGATCGAACTCACCATTCCTGAAAACCGCCGCGCAGAAATCGTCAGCTTTATCGCCACATTGGAGTCGATCCAGGTCGAGCCCGATTGGCGTGCCAAGGTCGTCGTCAATGAGCGCACAGGCACCGTGGTGACCGGAGGCAATGTACGCATCTCCAAGGTTTCCATCTCCCACGGGGATCTGAAACTGTCGATTCGCAACGAGAACTATGCTTCGCAGCCATCCTTTATCGGGAATGCAGGCGACGGTGTACGCACTGCGATGGTGACCAACACCTTTGTGGATGTCAGCGAACCGGAAAGCACTGGCTTTGTTACCGGCGCCACCACGGTCTCTGACCTCGTGCAGTCCTTGACCCGCCTCAAGACTAACACCCGGGACATTATTTCCATCCTCCGCGCCATCAAAGCAGCTGGCGCACTTCACGCAGACCTCATTATTCAATAAGCATGATGTACGGAACCGAATCCATTACCACGGCAAGCCTTTCGCTGGCCCTCGACGCTGCAGCTTTGCAGCATCGCGCCATTGCCTACAACATCGCCAACGCAGGAGTGGAAGGCTTTCAGCCATTGCGCCTGCAATTCTCCGAGCACCTTGCAAACGCCCGCAGCGAGCTTGAGCAAGGGCGCAATCTAAGCGCCAAAACAGTGGCTGATCTGGCCGAACCCATGTCGGAACTAGGCTTCGCCCCAACCAGTGGCTCAGCATTCGATCGCGTGCAGCTCGACTCCGAGGTCGCCAAGATGGCGCAAAACGCCGTGCAGTACCAAGCGCTGCTGCGCGGTCTCTCGCGCCATTTGAGCATCCTGTCCACCGCCGTTTCCGACGGAAAACGCTAACGCATCCCTACCCACCATGGACTACTCCCAGATCTTTGCCATCAGTGCCAGCGGCATGCAAATGGAGCGTTTACGCGTCGAAGTTGCAGCGCTCAACTTGGCCAATGCCAATACGGTGGCCGCACCTAACGGCCACATCTACCAGCCGCTGAAAGTAGTGGCGCAACCGGTATTTGGCAACATCGTCTCGCAAGAGCTTGCCGCAGTCAGCGTCGTGCCGACACATCAAGCCCCCAGAACGGTCTATGAGCCCGGGCACCCCATGGCAAATGCCGAGGGTTTCATCACGTACGCAGGCGTAGATCCGGCTACGGAGATGATGACCTTGATGGGCGCGATGCGCTCCTACGAAGCCAATGTGGCAGCGATGAACGCATCGCGCACGATGGCCATGAAGACGCTTGAAATTGGAGCCGGAACATGAGCAACCTCGCCATACCCGCCATCATCCCCCCCACGCTGAACCAAAGCGTATCCATTGCTGGGCTGAACGAGCAATCGCTGCCGATTGGTCAGTCGTCACCGACCACGGCACCTTTGGGTGGCTTTTCCGAACTGGTGACCCAAGGTCTGCAAAAGGTCAACAACCAGCTCTTGGGTAGCCAGACGGATCTGCAGCAGCTCGCACTAGGCAACGGCCCCGAACTCCACCAGGTGATGATTCGCCTGGAAGAGACCAGGCTGAATTTTCAATTGATGATGCAGGTACGCAACCGCATGCTGGAAGCCTACCAAGACATCATGAAGATGCAAATCTAGCGCCTGTCCAATACCGTCACATTCAGAAAAATCAACAACAGCAGCATCAGAGTTAGCAATGATTGCATTTTGGGAAAGTATGAGCCGGCCTGCGCGCGCAGGCTTGGTGGTCGGCAGCGCGGGCATTGTCTTGGCAACGGCCATTGCGGGGTGGTGGCTGCTTCGCAGCGACTACCAAGTCCTTTTCTCGGACCTGAATCGGCAAGATGCCGCGGCCATGATGGCTGAGCTAGAAAAGCTCAAAGTCCCCTATCAGTTCGATGAGAATTCGGCCTCCATCATGGTGGACAAGGCCCAGGTTCATCCCACCCGTATCAAGCTGATGGGCAAGGAATTGCCCCTGCATGGCGCGGTAGGGTTCGAGCTTTTCAACAATACCGACTTCGGTATGACGGAGTTCGCGCAAAAGATCAACTTCCAGCGTGCGCTTCAAGGTGAGCTGACCCGGACCATCCTGTCCTTGTCGGAAATTCAAGACGTTCGCGTGCACCTGGCGCTTCCGGAGCAAGGCCTCTTCAAGCAGGCCAGCTCAAAGGCAAAAGCTGCGGTCACGGTAACGCTGCGCGAAGGCCGTTCACTCAAAGCAGACCAGGTGGCTGGGATTCAACGTCTCGTCGCAGCAGCTACCCCAGGTATGACGCCCCAGGACGTCACCGTGCTCGATAAGCAAGGCGTGGCGCTCAGCCGGGCAGCAGATGACACCACGGACAACGCCGACTTTGTGGGCAGTAGCAGCCGTTTGGAGCTCAAGAAGGAAACGGAAACTCTGTTGACCCGCAAGGCTGCAGCTGTGCTCGACCAAGCCTTTGGCGCTGGCCAAGCCTTGGCAAGCGTGGACGTCACCTTGAACATGGAGCAGGTGCGCACCACCACTGAAGACATCATTCCCGCTTCCGCGCGCGCAGGAGAGAGCAAGGGCGTCATCGTCAAGGAACGGGAATCTGTCAGAGATGGCAATGGCCTGCCTCTCGATACCGCAAGGCGCGGTAGCGGCAACAGCTCCAGCACGCAACGAGAAGTCGATTACCAAGTGGGACGACGCGTGGAGCAAACCGTCAGCCAGGCGGGCTCGGTGCGACGTATCAATCTGGTGGCCGTCGTACGCCAGCCACTCGACAACACGCAGGAAGATAAGCTGCGCCGCGTGCTCGCTGCGGCCGTAGGCGCAAATCCGGAACGTGGTGACACCATCGTCGTGCAATCTTTGCAGGCATGGATCGCCCCGCCCGCTGCAGAGCAAAGCCCCACCCTGGCCAGGCACACGGACATGGCTCAGCCGGTGGAGACCTATGAATCTCCGCGCGCGTCTGCGTCAGCACAAGCCCCTGTGCTCTATACCTATGTTCGCACCATCGGAGTGGCGGCCATCTTGTTGTTGGTGCTGCTGCTCGTTGTCCTGATATTGCGTAAGCGTCCAGCTGCCCAGTCCTCCGTGCGCGCACCCCATTTGACGGATGCCGAGCGGGCCGAAGCTTTGCGCCAGGTGCAGCAGTGGATGCAGGACTCCGCCCCAACACGGCCACGCCAATCAGCTGCGATGGGGCAAGGATGATGTTCTCCGCAAATATCGAAGCCAGCGACAAACAGGCCAAGCATGCCGCACTGCTGCTGCATGCCATGGCACCGCCTGATCGCCATTGGATGCTCAGCCAATTGACAGCGGCAGAGCGCAATACCTTGGAGCAGCTGTTATCCGAATTGGCAGAGCTGTCCATTCCTGCAGACGCAAGTCTGGTGGAGAAACTCATTCTTCGGGAGCAGGCCAGTGCTGCACCGGCAAGCCCATCCAACTCCTCAGACGCTGACGGAGACTTTCTGGCTAGCTTGGACACGACCGACATTACAGCGTTGGCCAAGGCCTGGGCGGCCGAACCGCCCTATTTGGTGGCACAAGCTCTCAGCATCCAGCCCTGGCCCTGGAAGTCCGCTCTGTTGGCACAGCTTCCGCCCCTCCAGCAGCGTCGCGTGGTAGAGATATTGCACAACCCGCCAAGCGGTATAGAGGCAAAAAACTTGCGCACGGCGGCAATGATGCGCAGCATGCGTAACTGCTGCACAGCTTCGCGCGACAGTACTGATACGACGGCCCAGTCCGCACAGATGCCAACGCGCCTGGGCTCGCGTATTTCACGCCTTTGGACGAGAAAGGGCCGGGAAGCATGATGAGCAAACCGACCGTGATTCTGCACCAGGCAGTCCTGCAGGTAGAGCCTGTACGGCTTCGGCTGCCGCAAGCACTATCTGCATTTTCCAAGTCTGCGCCCCAAGCCGCTCCCACGGCATTGCAAGCCGGCGCGCCAGCAGTGACGGCCCCTTCTGCAGTTCAGGACGAGCGAATGCTCAAGCTGCAGTACGACCAGGGTTTTCAAGCAGGCTTGGCCAAAGCGCAGCAAGCTATCGCCGAGAAAAGCCAGCAAGAGATCGAGCAGCGCGCACGTGTACTGGCCGGGGAGATGCTGCAGGCCGCTATGCCCAAGCTCAAACAAGAAGCCGAACAACAACACCAAAAAAGCCGCGAGGCTCTCGCTCAACACCAAGCCTTGTTTGAGCAGTTGCTGCGCCGAATGCCGAGCGAACTGAATACCTATCTCTCGGGTGCGGAAGACGACATTCTGGGCTTGGCCTTTGACGTGATCTGCCGCGTATTGGGCGAACAAGCGGCCACTGCGCAGGGGCTGCGCGATGCGTTGGCCCAGGCGCTCAAGGCCTGGCATGGGCGCGCTCCGCTGTCGGTGCATCTCCATCCGGACGATCTGTCATTGCTCAAGGCCGATGCGGAAAGTCTGCAAATGTTGGCAGCAGCAGGCTTCAATGCCGAGCGCTCCTCTCTGCGCTGGGTATCCGACCCCAAGGTTCAGTTGGGAGGCTGTCTGCTCCGCTCCTCCGAAGGTGCATTGGACGCACGGCTGGAAACCCAGATGGAGGCGCTCAAAAACAGTTTGCGCCAGACCCGAGAGGCCCGCCAACACGCAGGTGCACAAGCGTCTGCAGAAGGCCAACGACCATGACAGCAATGCCAACCCTGCAGCTCGGGTTCTTGCAGCCCTACCGCAAAGCTGTGCAGCAGCTGGAATGGACACGCCGCATAGGCTGGGTGCGAGAAATGCGCGGGCTCGCCATCGAAGCCCAAGGGCCGAGCGCCACCGTGGGCGAGCTGTGCCGCATCTTGCCGCGTAACAGCACATCCCCGCATGGCCAACAGGGCGTGATTGCAGAGGTGGTCGGCCTGCGTGGTGACCTGATCACGCTGATGCCCTACGGCGATCTGCAAGGTATCGCAGCGGGCTCGGAAGTGGTGGCCATGGGCCGCCAATCCACCTTTGGCGTCGGCCCAGGCTTGCTGGGCCGGATTGTGGATGGCTTCGGCCAGCCTCTGGACCAAGGTCCGCCACCAACGGTGGAGCAGCAGCGCCCCCTGCAGGCATTCCCGCCCAACCCCATGCAACGACCACGCATCCATGAAGTACTCCGGACGGGTATTCGCAGCCTGGATGGGCTGCTGACCATTGGATCGGGCCAGCGCGTAGGTATTTTTGCAGGCAGCGGTGTGGGCAAAAGCACTCTGCTGGGCATGATTGCCCGCCATGTCACGGCAGACATCAACGTGATCGCCCTGATCGGCGAGCGCGGCCGGGAAGTGCGCGAGTTCATCGACAAGCAACTGGGCCCCCAAGGCTTGCAGCGCTCGGTGGTCGTTGTAGCCACCTCCGACCAGCCCGCACTTGCGCGCATCCGCGCCGCCTACGCGGCCATCACGATCGCGGAGTATTTTCGCGACGCTGGAAAAAAAGTACTGTTGACCATGGATTCCATCACCCGCCTGGCTATGGCACGGCGCGAAGTAGGTCTTGCTGCAGGCGAGCCCCCCACCGCGCGCGGATATACGCCGTCGGTTTTCGCCGAGTTGCCCCAGCTGTGTGAGCGCTGCGGTACCGCACCATCGGGCGGCTCCATCACCGCCCTATTGACGGTGCTCGTCGAAGGCGATGACATGAATGAACCCGTTGCCGACAGCCTCAGATCGATTCTAGATGGGCATATCGTTTTGTCCCGCCATATCGCCCACGAGGGTCGCTACCCCGCCATCGATGTGCTTCGCAGTGCCAGCCGCTTGCTGCCTGACCTTACCAACCCTGAGGAGCAAGCATTGATCGCAGAGACCATCAAACACTTGGCCAACCTCGATCGGAACCGCCAACTCATCGACATTGGCGCCTACGAAAAAGGCAACAACCTGGAACTGGATGCAGCAATGGCTTTGAGTGACGGGCTCAAGAGCTGGCTGAGCCAGCGAGAAGGCGGCGTCGAACGGGCTGCGGCCATGCGCGATCTGCAAGCCATAGTCTGGCCGGGGCGCATGCCACCTGCGCCCGCTCCACGGGCAGCTACCAAGTTCAGCTATGCCATTGGCAACAAGGGTGCTGTCACCGCAGCCAAGGGGGCTCGATGAAAACAAGAGCGGTAATGCACACGCCCAAAGGCTTTGTCTACCAATTGGCGCCCTATTTGCGCAAGCAGGAATGGCAAAGTGATCGTCTGGAACACCGGATGTCACAGCTCAAGCGCCAGATGGCGAGCCTGGCACAAAGCCGTGCTGCGATTGCATCGCAAACTGAGGAACAGACAGCCTACCTGCATGCCAGCCAGCAGGCGCGCCTCAACCCCGCTTTGCACCGCAGCGGGCTGTTGCACTTGCTCGAGCTGCGCCAGCAGTTACAGCGCTGTGACAACGAACTTGCCGACCTTGGCGCTCAAAAGGTGCTGCTACAAGCTGAATGGATTGCTCAGCAGCGCAAAATCGATGGACTCATGGAACACCGAACCACAATGCTGCAAGCGCATGTCGCAGAAACACAGCGGCTTGCCGCCGTCGAGGCGGACCGTGACTGGCTCAGTCGCCTCAGGCCCCTGCCCCTCACCATGGCCTTGAGCCTGGAGGAGTCGCCATGAACCCACTGGCCTTTGAGCGAAACCTTCCCGCCCGGCTGCCGACAGCAGACACCGCTGCATCTCAGTCGTTGGACAACCAAGCCCTGGCGCGCCAGGCCTGGCTCAGGGCCATGGAGCAATCGCAGGTGTCGGGTTGGTTCCAACCGTTTGCTCATCCAGAGACGCTGCCCGCAACTGAGAAGCTGCAACCCAAGCCCCCTCGGGTGGCCCACGCTACCGCCCAACTTGCCAGCTTCTGCTCTTCGGCAATGCGCCAGCATGCTGAGGCTGCACAACCGCTGGCAACATCTACGAGCCCAGGGATCAGCCAGGTAGCTCAATCAGCTGCTGTGCCCGGCACTGCCGCCGGCCATGTTGCTCACATGGCCCGACAAGCCGCGCCAGCTTCACAAGCACCGCAAAGCGGCGTGGCAACATCCGTTGCGCAACCCTCAAGCGCTGCGGTGCAGGCGCAAGCCCTGATCGCCGAAGCTGCTGCACTCCCGGCGTCTGGCTTGGCGTCAGCCTTGCAAAACATGGTGGGCAATCTAGGCTTGCAAGCAGCCGCAGTGCCCAGCGCCAACGATCCCGCACCCAGGTTGCAGCCTCAGCCCATGCCGCTGCCTGCACAGTGGATCAGCACCCAAACGCGCTTGGTCATGTCGCCGATATCAGCCATTACCGTAGCGGTGGAATCCAGCACCGAGCATGCGCTTCCCACTGATCAAGCATCTTCCAAAACCGCCCAGTTCGCCGCGCCGCGCGAGACTGCGACCCGCACACATGCCGTGTGGGACCAAGACAATCTGAGCCTGTGGCTGGGCATGGATGGAACCGCTTCGCAGATCGGTCTGCAAGCCAGCATGTTGATCAAGACCTTGCGCCAGAGCCTCAGCATGCAAGGCCAACGGCTCCAGCGCGTGGTCTGCAATGGCCAGCTCATATTCGATGCAGCAACCGCAGGCTCTGCCCCCGACACCTTTTACAGCTTTTCTGATGTGATCGACAAACACACCCCTCGTGCCCAAGTGGTGGCGCCCGTTTCATCTTTTTCAAAGGAGTCCTCATGAGCATCGACGCAATCTCCTCCAGTTCCTCCAATCTGCGTCCCTCGGGACTGAACCAGGAAGCCTTCCTCAAGATTCTGCTGACGCAGCTGACGTACCAGGACCCGATGAAGCCGATGGACAATCAGCAGTTCATGGCGCAAATGGCCCAGTTCACGTCGCTGGAGCAGACCCAACAGCTCAACGACAAGATTGCCACTTTGGTGACCAACCAGGCGGCACTGCAGTCCGTAGGTTTGATTGGGCGAACCGTGGAAATCAACGCCAACGGCAGCACGCTCACTGGCACCGTCACCACGCTGTCGTTTGCTGGTAGCTCGCCTTCTCTGACGCTGCAGACGACCTCAGGGGCAACGCTGCAGAACATCAACCTGAGCCAGATCATCTCGGTGCGCTAAGCGCCTCTTTACAAAGACCAAAAAAATGCTCGACTCCATCTACGTAGGCATGTCAGGCCTGTCCAGCTTTTCTCGCGGGCTGCGCGTCATCGCCAACAACACCACCAATCTGAACACGCCCGGCTTTAAGAGCTCCTCGCTGCGCTTTTCCGATGCCTTCTATGCGCAGACCAACTATTCCGGCAAGCGCTCCAGCCAGCTCGGCTATGGAGTCAATACCAGCACTACGCGCCTGTCCTTCAAGCCCGGCGAACTGCGCCAAACCGGCAACCCGCTGGACCTGGCCCTCAATGGCGAAGGCATGTTCACCCTCAAAGGGCAAGACGGCAAGATCACCTATACCCGTGCAGGCCAGTTCGAATTCAACAGCGACGGCGTGCTGGTCAACCCGGATACGGGCGCCAAGGTCATGGGCGTTGACAAAAACGGTGCCATGACCGAAATCAGCATCGCCAACCTCAATACCCATGCTGGCAAGGCCAGCTCGGTCATCAAGCTCAGCGGCAACCTCTCCAGCACATCGACAGAGCAAACCATCACAGGACTACGTGTGGTGGACAGCGCTGGCGGCGAACACCTGCTCAGTGTCAAACTCACAACGAGCGCAGCCACCCCCGGCACTTGGACGGCACAGTTGCTGGACGGCACCACGGTTGTAGGCAGTGCAGAGCTCGTTTTCCAGGCCGGTGTCCCAACCCCCGCGACCTCCAAGCTCAACTTCACCTATACGCCCGCAGGTCTGGCCGCCATGCCATTGACCTTGGATTTCAGCTCCGACGTCACCTCATACGCAGCAGGCACCCTGTCGACCCTGGCGTTCTCGTCACAAGATGGATATCCCCCTGCAGAGCTGAGCTCTGCCACCTTCGACAACACCGGCACGCTGGTGCTGACCTATGCCAATGGCCAGACGGTCAAAGGCGCACGCCTGGCATTGGGCCGTTTCGACTCTCCAGATGCTGTGGGTTCCGTCGGCGACAACCAATTCGAAGCCCTGGATGGTTCGGCTTGGCACTCGGGCGTGGCTGGCGGTGCATTTGGGTCGGTACGTTCGGGCTATGTGGAACTCTCCAACGTGGATCTCTCGCAAGAGTTCAGTGACCTCGTCGTCATGCAACGGGGCTACCAAGCCAGCTCGCAAGTGATCTCCACTGCCAATGAAATGCTGCAAGAGCTGTTCTCGATGAAGAGCCGATAAGCCGTGAAATCTTTGGCCAGTTCCCCCCTTTCTCCCCCGCATGGCAGCGCGCTTTTGTCGCTGGAGGAGTCGCTCACCCAAGTCCAGGAGCTACGCGCCTGGCGCGAGGTTGAACGCCAAAGCTTGTGCAAGATATTTGAACGGGCCTACCAACAATGGTGCAGTGAATGGGGCCTGCCAGTGCCCAAGGGAGCCAACGCTCCCCAAGTGCAAGTGCTGGATGCCCGCGTTGACCATATTGCCCCAAGCCCCAAACCACCAGCTGCACTGGCTGCCTGGATGTTTATGGAGCCAGCGGCAAGCCGCAGCACCTCCAGCATGGCTACCGAGTTGGCACAGCAAGCTTGGAGCGCTTGGTTAGAGCGCATCCAAGCGCTGACCGGCTCGGCACACAAACCGCCATCCGTAGCGGCCAATGGTCCAGCGCCATTGCAAGGCGCATGGTCGGGCGCGTTGCGGATCACATTCCCCGTGGCCACCACGACTTGGGAATGGGTGCTCACGGCCTCCACCGTAGAGGAAATGCTCAAACAGCATCAAGCCTTGGCATCCCCTCAGGTGACCCAACTTGTACACACACCACTGGTGCCACTGGCTGAAGCCATGCGCGACCACCAACTGCAGGTGTGTGTGGAGCTCGACGGCGCTACCCTGAGCCTGGGCCAATTGCAGACCTTGACTGCCGGCGACATTGTGGCGCTGGACCATCTGCTCGACCAGCCGGCACGCATGGCCTTGGCCCTTCCGAAGCCTGGGGCCGACCGAGCAAGCTTGTGCTCGGCCTGGCTCGGACAGGTCCAGGGCCAAATGGCCGCACAACTGGGCCCACAGATTTCAAAAAATCCATAACCAAATATGTTCTCCTCTTCCCCTCCTCCATCCACTCCGCTGACCAGCGGCCCCCAGGCACAACCCATTGCACTGGGCGAGCTTGACCCGGCAGCCCAGGGTTCCGCTGCCGCACCATCGCTGGTCACCAGCCTGCACCCCATACACCAGGTCAAGGCGACGCTTCAGGTCTGCGTTGGCACCGCAACCGTGACGGTCGGCGAGCTGATGGCTGCCAAAGAGCACCAAGTGCTGCAACTCGACCGCGACATACAGCACCCTGTTGATCTGTTGCTGGAAGGCCAAGTCATTGCGCGGGGCCAGCTGGTCGCCGTAGATGGCCGCTTTGCCGTGCGCCTGACGGAGTTGCCCGCCCCACTCAGCCTGGGCGCGCCAGCACAGCCATGAGCCTGCCCGAAACAATCCCGGTTCGCCGAGAGCCCGATAGCAGCTCGCTGCCGTCCTACGACGCCGGCCCTGCCCTCATCTGTGCCGGACTGGCCATAGCACTGGCTCTGGTATGGATAACGATATGGCAACGGCGCAAGCCTCGCTCCCAGCAAGCAGCCCCCAAGGGCTTGCTGGACCGCTGGTTGCCTCACCGCTTACCTGGTGACTTGGTTGTCAAAAGCAGCACCCGCCTGACGCCGCACCACAGCGTGCACCAAGTCGATTGGAATGGCCGGCGCTTGCTGATTGGTTGCGCAAACCAGTCCATCACCTTGCTCAGTGAGCTACCCCCTGCAACAGACGCTGCAGCAAAGCCCCCCACCCCATCCACTCCCGTGGGGGCACCATGATGAGAAAGCTCCCACAGGCACTGCTCAGTGCAAAAGGTATTGGCTGCGCTCTAGTTCTGTTGGCTGCGGCAGCTTGTGCCAACGCGGCTGGCTCGTCGTCAATCACGGGCAACGCAGAGACCTCGCAAGCGCTGCGCATCGTGCTGGGCCTTACGCTGCTGGCCGTACTACCTGCGCTGCTGGTATGCATGACGGCCTTTTTACGCATCATCATTGTGCTGTCCATGCTGCGCCACGCTATCGGCATGCCCGAGACACCGCCCAATATGGTGCTCATTGGGCTGGCACTGTTCCTGACCATGTTCACCATGTCCCCGGTGGTCGACCAGATCAACCGCGAAGCGATTCAGCCCTTTATGGCAGATCAAATATCACTCGAAGGCGTTTACCAGAAAGGTGCACCTCCGCTGCGCGATTTCATGCTGCGCCAAACCCGCGAGCAAGATCTTGCGCTGATGGTCGAGCTGTCCAAGTCCAAACAGCCTAACTCGGTGGACGACATCAGCAATGTGCAGCTGATACCTGCTTTCATGCTGTCCGAACTTCGGGCTGCCTTTCAAATCGGGTTTGTGGTCTTCCTGCCGTTCCTGCTGATCGATCTGATTGTCTCGAGCGTCCTCATGACCTTGGGCATGATGATGATGCCGCCTACGGCCATCGCACTGCCCATCAAGATTCTGATGTTCATCCTGGTCGACGGCTGGAGCCTGCTGCTGCGGGCGCTGGTCGGCAGCTTCCATTGACGCAGCCGCTGTATCCATGGCCACCGACGCACTCCAATTCAACCAATCCGGCAGCATGGCGGGAGAGGATGCGTCACATCTATGGCAGCAGTGGCAGGTAACGCGCAGCGACGCAGTCCACAAGGCCTTGGCTGCGCACTATCTTCCGTATGCAAAAACGCTGGCGGCGATGGCCTACCGTGGCAGGTTCCATGATGAGGTCGAGTTCGACGACTACTTCCAGTTTGCGTCCATTGGCCTGCTCGAAGCGCTACAACGCTTCGAGCCACAGCACGGCGCGCAGTTCAAAACCTATGCGGCTCACCGCATCAAAGGCGCCATCCTCAACGGATTGGAAAAACTTACCGAGAAAAACCAGCAGATCGCTGCACAAAAGCGCCTGCGCCAAGAGCGGCTAGAAGCCATCAAGGCCCAAGCCCAGGAAGCGACCGGGTCCACAGCGCAACCTGGCACGGCCAAATCCCAGCAAACCGCACTCCTGGCCTACTTGGCAGAGGTCGGTATTGGGCTCGCCTTGGGCATCATGCTGGAGGACACCGGCATGCTCGCCGACCCGAGTGACCAAACCGCCTCCTTGGCCGCATCCCCGGATATTGCATATTTTCGGAAAAGCGAAATCCAGCGCTGGAAAGACTTGCTGCGCGAAGCACTCAACCGCCTCCCTGCGCAGGAGAAGCGGGTTATAAGCTACCACTACCAGCAAGAAATTGCCTTTGACCAAATCGGCGCCATGATGGGTGTATCCCGTAGCCGAATATCGCAACTGCACCGCCAAGGCCTCAAGAATCTGCGCTCCATTCTGGCCCACGGGCCTCCGTGTGATGTCTCTTGGTAAGCCTGCCCTCTACACTCCTATCCATAGCTATGACCGCATTCACATCGACCTCCGACGCATCCATGGACAACACTGCGCAAGCCCTGCAAAAGCTCGACCGCCTAGAAGGCTATCTTCTCCAAGACAGCAGCAACCTTCCGTTGCTGGCTGATGCCTTTCAAACGGCGTTGCGCTGCAGCCAGTGGGAGCGCGCTGCGTTTCACCTGCGGCACGCCCAGGCACTGCAGCCGCAGTCACAGGCGTGGGCCTTGCGCGAGGCTGACCTGTACCTGGCCCAGAGCGACTACGCCAAGGCAAGCGAGGTATTGCAAGCATTGCAAGCCATGCCCGCGCAACCGCCAGAGTTCGCCGATGCAGTGCTGCACAACCTTGCCTTCATCCAACTGCAAAGCCATGGGCCCACCGCCTGCGTTGATGCGCTGCGTGCCCACATGGAATCCCCACAAGCCCCAGCGCCCCAGCCTGCCCTGGCCCGATTGTGGCTGCGCGCTCTGCACCATGCCCGTCAACCAGAACAAGCCACAGACTGGGCGAGAGCGTTTGAAGCGCGCAACCTGCTCGTGCCCTCCGTGGCCGGCCCTGCCAGCCTGGCAGCCCTCGATGCCAACTGCATGGCCGAGGCGCAACGCTGGTCTAACCTGGCCTTGCAGCAGGCAGAAGCGGACGATGCTCCCATCGAAGCCTTGGTCACCCAGTCTTCCTTGGCGCTAGCCGCCAACAATGCGCCTCAGGCACAAGCCGCTGCTGAAGCTGCCTTGCGCATCAACCCGCAAGATGGCCGCGCATGGTCTGCCTTGGCATTTGCCAGCTTGTTGGCGGGCCAGTTCCCAACAGCGCGGCAGCAATTTGCGCAGGCCCTGTCTGCCATGCCTCAGCACATTGGTACCTGGCATGGGCAAGGCTGGACGCAGATCGTCCAGCAGGATTTGGAAGGGGCTAAGCGCAGTTTTGAAAGCGCTTTGGCGTTGGATCGTAATTTTGCCGAAAGCCATGGGGGTTTGGCTGTGGCTTGCGCACTGGGTCAAGATACATCGGGCGCCCAGCTGCATATTGATCGCGCGCTGCGCCTGGATCCTGCCAATCTGTCGGGGCGCTTTGCACAAGCTGTCCTTGAAGCTGGCATTAACGATCCGCAATCGTTTCAGCGTTTGGTGAAGCGGCTGTTAACCAACCAGTCCGGGCCATTGGGAGAGAGCGTGTTGGACCTTGTTTCTAAAGCGTCCACGCCCAAAGGCACTTCTTAGAAATTCTCTGCAAACAACTGGCGCTGCTGAATTACTAAAATTTAGGTCTATTCTTCCCAACCCCATACGGAGTTATCGTACGCGCACAGTTTGGGGGTTTACCAAGGTCGATGAATCTGTTCAGTATCCATACCCATAGCTGCAGCTCAATCGCCCCCCGCTCGAACTTCCGAGCCATCAGCCGCTTACCCAGCCTCTTGAAGTGCCCCGTCTCAGTCTCTACAACACTACGGCGGTGACATTCGCTTCATTTCTTCCGGATGCATACCTCACCGTCGTACTGTTGGTAGGTGCCTCAGGGCCAGTGCCGCCCGTGGCGTTGAGGCCCTCCATGCTCGCATCTAGTTTGGGGGCATCGCCGTAGCGCGCAATGACCTGGCCTTGCACGACGATCTGGCGCTGGATATGGCCAGCGCCCAAGGCGCCGCCCACCCAGCCGCCTTGCCAGTCACGAAACATAGCTGAAGCTACTTCCACTTATTCATGAATGAGGATGACTCAAACAATCCAAAATGCTACTGAAAAATTTTCAGAATGCAAAATAATAAAATTCTACTTAATCACTCCTTCAATCTCATCCAATGCATTCAAAAGTTCGTGATCGGTTACACGATAGCGCTTCATAAAGTCCTTGGCCGACCCTGCGGCTCCTGTTGTCGCAGGGTCATCACCTGAAAGCAAATTAATGTAACGTAAAAAATCTCCAGGCCATTGTTTAACGAGTTTGGATGCAATCAACGCACTTTCTCGAGGCACCACAAATTGCGGCCATTGTGCGAACTTCTGATGACGGATATCTACACTAAAGAATCGACACAAGTCTAGCTCGGCCTGAGTGAAATCGCATTCAATGATCTCCCCGAGCAAATCCATTTGATTCGTTCCAAAATTAGGCCAAGGCGATCTACCAAAATCCACCCCTTCAAACTTACCTATGAACTTGCAATTAATGTAGTCACAACTAACCAGCCTATCATTTTTAAGTTTTCGCTTGAATTCAATTGTGCAGTTTCTAAGGATTGAATCCACTATACCAAACGAACTTTTCTTGAAATCCACAACAATATGACAGTATTCCAATGTGCATTTACTTATAGAAACCGCACCATTATCACCCAACAATAAGCTCTCCCCAGCCATATATCGACCATCAATTCGCTCACCCTTTTGCACTTCCATAATTTACTCACCTCGTACGATACAAAATATAAGGCATAGTCTCATTCGGATAACGCCAAGCATGCGTCACAATCGCATTCAAGGTAGGTGTATATTGAGTAATTTCCATCTTCAAACCAACACCATTCCGAGGCACCAAATCGGGACCAACAGACATTTTATGATAAATTTCACCCCCGGGTATTAAATTCTTATTTAGCATATCTTTAATACCCGCATCTACGAAACTACCACGGGCCGCAGATTCACGATAACCTGCAATCCATGGTTGATCCGGATATTTAAGTCGAGCGCCTTCAATGAATTCTTTTTGCGATTGTGATAGCCGCCCAAAACTATATCCATCACGAACCTCCTGCGCTGCATTGCGGAAGTTAGTGACCAACGGATCTAGCTCACTAATCTTGGCCAGTTCATTTCTGTAGAAACTGGTGCTGTTACCCAGCTTAATTTGAGAGAACGCATAGTCGCCGTTGCGCACAATGGCGACACCTTCGTTGGTCATGCGTACAAGCTGAGTGCTGTCGCCCAGAGCTGGCATGATGAGCTTGCGTAAACTGGTCAGTGGTGAGGCTTGTGCATCAGAACTATACAGCACGGCCGCCGCGCTAACACCAAGTTTCAATCCACCACCCAACGCTAATTGAGCAAAGTCAGTTAAACCCTCGGCCATTGGACCAATAGGCGTGCTGTAACTGAGTCTTGGCAGGCTTAACCCAGGCATACCCGTCGCAGCCTGATAGGCTATTTCAGCAGAGAGCTTGGCGTCTTGGCTGCGAGCATAAACCACCGACGGATCACTTAAAGCCAAATAGCCAGCCGCTTTGTAGAGCAAGTCGCCAGTGTTGATGAACAGTGAATTGAATGCTCCTTTAGCGCCGTCAAGCATCGATTGCCACCCACTGGGAGCACCTACTTGACTGGATAGGCGAAGGCCATCGGTGCTCAACGAGTAGTCAGCATCAACCTCATAGGCAAGCTTTGACTTGTACGTGAACGGATTATCACCAAGCTTTAGGCCTGAGCCAGAAAGCGCACTGCCTAGGTTGAGCTTGAGTGCAGCGTCGTCAAGGCTCCAATCATCACCAAAACCTTGGGTTTTCAGGTTATATGCCAGGATTTCGGCATTAGTCGCCGTGTCCGAAATTTCCGGACCTAGGCGAGCCAGTGCCTGTTGGGTCATTCGGTCATAGTACGGGTCGTCACTTGCAATGTCCGAGCCATTGCGGTAGTTCAAATCCGACCAAGGTCCATACCCTTGAACCGCAGCAGCCTGCGCATTCTCCGTCCGCCGGAAGCTTTCCTGCGTCGGACTCTGCTGCCCTATCGCATCCGCCAGACTGCTGCCCAGCGCATTGCCAAACGCATCTGTCGCCACCTGTTGAATAGCCACCTTACCACCACGCGCCAATGCCGCTGCTGTACCTGCAGCTAAACCGCTGACGCTACCCTGAGCCAGCTTAGTTAGTGAAGGATCGAGGCCAACAAAAACATCGGCATCCTTCAGTAACCCACCAACCGCTTTACCCACACCAGCTCCAACAGCTGATGCAGCCACTCCCTTCCAATCAAAACTATTTTGCAGGCCCATTACTACAGCTGCGCCTTGTGTGAGCGCATTGGCTGCAGCGGCCTGCACTGCGGCGCCCATAGTGGCATTGTTTCCAGCCACAAGTTTCCCTAGGCCTATTTGCTCCATACCTGCTGTCGCTGCACCGCCCAAAGCTGATAGTGCCACCCCCTTCCAACTAAAGCCCTCTTGCGCACCAATAGCATTGCCGACGAGCTGACTGGCAATGGAGCCTGCGGCGCCACCTATCGCGAAAGCACCTGCCCCGGCACCGGCAAGACCGCCTGCTGAAAACGCTGCTGAGCCTGCCGTCATAGCGGTAGAGAAGGTGGAACCGGACAGAAGAGCCGAGGCTGCCCCTGCCGTGTAGATGCTGACCACCACGGCAACAACAACCATGATGATCTTGCCAATCCCCCCACACCCACCATCAGCGGCAGCAGGTATAGGCATATTGGGCTGCTGACTGCCGATCGCCTTGGCCGGATCCCAGGGCTCAAACGTATCGGCGCGGTTGGCGTTCAGCGTTGTCGATGGAATGCGCAGCGTCTGGCCCGCTTGCAGCTTGGCGTCGCCCGTCACGGTCAAGCTGTTGGCGTCGGCAATCAGATACCACAGGCGGCTGTCGCCCAGGCGGGTTTGCGCGATGGACTGCAGCGTGTCGCCCTCTTGGGCGGTGTGCAGGCTCACGCCTTGCTGGCCCACTCCCCGGTTGACGCCGGGTGCCGTCAGGTTCACATCCACCGTGTTGGCGTAGGTGACTGGCGTGCTGTTGCTGCCTGGCTGGGAGCCAGTGCCGCCCGTGGCGTTGAGGCCTTCCATGCTCACATCGAGTTTGGGTGCATCGCCGTAGCGCGCAATGACCTGGCCTTGCACGACAATCTGGCGCTGGATATGGCCAGCGCCCAAGGCGCCGCCCACCCAGCCGCCTTGCCAGCCACTGTTGGGGTTGGCCAAGCGCGATGCTGCCACTGTGCCTTGCATCGGGCCGGACTGGGTCTGCACGATTTGCTGCTGGCCGCCGCCTTGGTTGATGTAGACGGCATTGCCTGCGCTGTCGTTGACAAAGGCCCGGTAGTAGGCACTGTCTTGCTTGGTGCTGCCGCCGGTGGTGGCCTGGCTGATCTCACTCACAAAGCCATTGGCGTCGCGGTTGGTGGTCAGCGTGACGCGCGCGCCGCCTTGCTTGGTGGTGGCGCTCGCCTGCACGTAGTTGCCCATGACGTGCTGGTTGTCGTATCGGGTGGACTGGACGGTGCCGTTGGAGTTTTGCGTATACCCCAGCAGATTGCCGGCCGCGTCGTAGCCCAGACCAATCTCGCCATTGGCGTCATGGTAGGCCACAGAGGCTGTGGATTTACGTGATCCGCTAGAGGCGTCACGCGTCACAATCAGGCTGTCCTGGGTTTGGCCCAGCACGTCGTAGCGGTTGTAGCGCCACTCACGGGTGCTGCCCCCTTGGCCCGTAATCTGCGACTCGCTCGCTGCCAGGCGCCCCGCTCCGTCGTAGTAGAAGTTTTGCGTGAGTGCCCCACTTTGAGCGGATCGAACAACGCGCTTTACATCATCGTAGGTGTAGATGATTTCAGCGCTGCCTGTTGTGCGCTCCGAGGTGCGATTGCCTGCCAAGTCGTAGGTGTAATCTCGCACAACCCCGTTTTCCGTTGCCCGCGTTTGGCGGTTCATGGCGTCGTACAGGTAGTTCGTCGTGCTGTCGTTGGCATACTCCGTCCCATTGACGGTATTACGAACACGGGTCTGCACTCGGCGGCGGTTACCGGCTGTGTCGTAATCAATGCGCACATCTGCATGCCCGTTCAAGACAGCGCGCAATTGGTTTTGCGCGTCGTAGACCATGCGCACGTCTTGGTAGACGACATCGGCCAGGAGGCCATTTTCTTGCAGGGTCTTTTGCGTGATTTTTTCACGCACGCGGTTACCCGCCAGGTCATAGCTGAAGGTGGAGACCTGGCCAATGGCCGCATCCTCTATGCCGATGAGCTGCCCCGCTCCATCGTACCGGTACGCAAGATTTTGCTTGTTCGATCCTTGGCCGATGGTGCGAGCCAGCTGTCCGGCCAGATTGTATTGGTAGGTGGTGGAGATGTTCTGGTCGGTGTTGCTCAGAAGGTGGCCAAAGCGGTCCCAGTTCCAGGTCTGCACGGTGCCATTGGCGTCCATCTGCCAGGTCTTTTGGCCAAGGGCGTCAAAGCGGTATTCGATGACGTGGGCCATGGCAGGCGGGTTGACCGGGTAAGGGCCTTTGGTGTCATACACCGTTTCCTGCGCGCTACGGATGAGATTGCCTGCGGCGTCGTAGCGGTACCGGGTGGCTTCACTGTTGCCATTCACCACGCGAATGCGCCGGCCCGCCTCGTCGTACTCCACCCGCTCCAGAGTGGTTTGGTTACCTCTTATCACCGTGACATTGTTTTCGGCATCACTCGCAATGGCGCTAGGATTGCTGGCATCAGCACCAGCGGTATTGCTTACAGCCGTCGCAGTAATCGCCTGTTCCAAGTCTGTCTGCACCAGACGCGAGAGCCTGTCGTAGCGGTAGTTGGTGGTGACCACCCGGCTGGCATCAAAGCGCTCAGCGCTTTGCACTTTCTCGCCAAACACGCTGTAGCGGTAATCGATCCGCCCGCCATCAGCATGCAGCTCACTGGTGAGGTGGCCAGCGGCATCGTGCAAGGTGATGTTCCAATTGCCAACGCCATCGCGCACTGCCAGTTGGCGGCCCAGCTCGTCGTAGCGCACCAGCGTGGTGGAGGCGCCTTCGGTATTTTCTTGCGGGCGCACTTGCTCAATGAGCTGGTCCGCTGCGTTGTATTTGTAGGTGGTTCTCCAGGTTTGGCCGGTCACCGCATTGCGGGGGTCATCCACTGCGATGACGTTGCCCCAACGGTCATACTGCATGGCCACTGCGGCGCGTGCGCTAGGGGCAACACCGCTAGTGAGCTTGATCGTGGTGGGCGCCTGGTACTGCAAGGTGGTGTCCACAATGCCAGCACTTTGCATACCTGAGGCCGGGACATCGATGCGTACTATGGATCGCGTCGGACTGGCGCCCATACCCGCCAACGTCGGGTTCTCGATGATGATTTCAAAGATATAGCTGGTCCCAGGCTTCAAGGTATGCAGGGCAATGCCTTGGTTGACACCTTGAGGGAACTGCACCAAGTGGCCATCCACAAAGCCGCTCTTGAAGACGTACAGCGGCACTGCAAACTCTGGCACTGCAGGTGTCGCAATGACGGTGGTGCGCATACCGGCCGGCGCTTGCCAGCCCAGTACCGGGTAGCTGCCGTAATTGATGTTGGCACGGGTAGTTGTGACGTTGACCACAGGTGTGTTGGCCACACTCTTCATGCCCTCAGCAGGCACGGTGATGCGCTGAGTGCTGCGCGCTATATAGGCAGACCGCTGGGCGGTAGCGGGGTACTCGATGGTGATCTCAAACGTATAAGTAGCACCGGGCTGCAGGGTGTGCAGGGCGATGCCTTGGCCGACACCCGAAGGGTACTGTACGACGTGGCCTTCCGGAGACGTGCCGTTTTTAAAGACGTAGATGGGCGATGAGAACTCAGGCACTGCAGGAGAGGCAGTGACCGTGGTGCGGGCTCCAGCCTCAGGCGCAGGCCAGGCCAAGGTTGGGAAGTTTCCGCCGTTCAGATTGGCCGGGGTGACACGGATGCCCGCGATGGTGGCCGTGGCCAGGTTGGTGGTGTTGAGGTTAACGCTGTTGGACATCTCCGCAGCGTTTGCCGACGTCATGTAGTCGCCGATGGTCGCCGCGCCGCTGATGTGCTTGGGGTTGTAGACCTCGTACAAAGGTACCGTTCCCTCTTGCGGGATCGTGCTGATATAGCCGTCAAACTGAAAGCTGTTTTGGTACCAGGTGCCGCGCGTGTAGCTGTAGCTTGCAGGCGGCTGGCTATTGAGCGCTGTGTAGCTGCCAATCCGCGAGGTGCTGGCACTCAAGCGGTAGGTCGCACCATCGCCGCTATAGCTATATTGGTACAAACGTGCATTATTGGCATTGGAGCTGGTTTGCACGTAGCCAACAATGCCCTCTCTCACCACCGTGACCACCCCTCCGTTAGCCTGCTGGCTAGCGATGGAGTTTTCAAAGAAGGCAATGACGTTCGGGTCTGCCGTGGTGATATGGTTGTTGCCCGATTGGGGCAAGAGGTAGCGGCGCAAAGCCACACGGCCGGCCGCCGGTGTCGTCCATACGTATCCGACGATGCCGGTGTTGGTAACACCATTGTTGTTGATCGTCACCGGAGGGGTGACGTTGACTGGATTGACTGTCGCTTGCGGCGAAGTCACGCTCGCGGCGCCCACCTCGCTTGGAACGGTCAGCCGGCCTTGGGCATGCTGCACGCTGCCATTGGTGCCAATGGCTGCAATCACCTCGTATTCATAGGTGCCTGCTGGCATAGTCAGCGCAATGCCCTGTCTGCCGGCCCCCATACCTGTGGTACGACCATCGCCCTCAGTAAATACACCGTTGCCCACGGTGCGAACGATCCAATCGGTGGTGTTTACGAGTCGATAGCGGAAAGTGACGTTAGAGCCTGGAGCGGGCACAGGCCAGCTGACGACACGCCAAGGATTGTTGTCGATGGAAGCAATGCCCATCGCCACCCCTTGCAGCTTAGGGATGGGATCGGAAGCCCCACTCGTGGCTTTGATGGAGAAGACGCCGGAGCCTACATCTTGTGAGATGCTGCTTGTTGGTCCTGGTTTTTCCTGGCGCACGCGGTATTCGTAGGTGCCAGCCGCGAGATTGAGCTTGGAAATATCAAACTGGTGCGCAGTACCGAAGGTGCTTTGTGCGGATGTTGGCACGCGGCTCCAGGCCGCACCGCTGTTTGCAGGCCGCCACTCCAGCACCGTATCGCTCACGATGTCGAGCGGGTAGGCCACTTCGATCTTGAGCCCATTCTCCCGGGCGTACAGCGTAACGGGTCGAGCCCTGGCGGCGTTATCTGGCGTGGTGACACCAACGAGCAAATTGCGGTCGGAGGGTGACACCGTGTAGAGAGCATCCGGCGCATTGGCATCAGGGGCTGTGCCAGTGGTCGTATTGCGCTGCAAGACATGCAGCTTGGTCATGCCCGTTGGCTGCGCGTTGGCACTGTTGCCTACATAGCCTTCAACGCCGTGGTCTTCCCAGCCTGCGGCCAGCTTGTTGGCACGGTCTTGCGCATTGCTGGTGTAGTAGCAACGGTTCGTTCCCACGTTGAAGAGCCGGTACAGCGGTACCAGGCCCGTTGCAGGTGCCGCACTGATATAAAACGCCACCCCTTCATCCAGCCAGCCTTGGTTGAACAGGCTGTCGCGCTCCGGAGCCCGGGCAGTGAAGAAATGGGTATCCAGCAGCGTCTTGTTAAGGCGGTAGACCGGAATACGCCCTGGTCCAGGCTCACTCCACACAAATCCGGGGCTGGCCACCTCGCTCCAGTTGAGCGTAGTCGTCTGCTTGGCTGCGGCTCCCACATCGTAGACCGTGGTCCAGTTGCCGAACAGGTCGAGCTTTTCAACTTTGATGGCCTCAACGGCCTCAATGCCATAAACATTCCTATCCGACTGCCACTTGAATGCATAGCCATCGGTGGCCTGTTCGGCATTCACAATGATGGACTTTACCAGGCCCGATTTAGGACTTAATGGGTTAGGGTCGGTGTCATTGCCGGTGGTGTTTGGCGGCTCATAAGCTTGAGAGCGATAGGTCAGCGAGATGCGCACATCACCACTACCCAGGTTCTTCAACGAGCGCCAGACCAGGTCTACCTGATTTATGCGTACGGGAGCACCCGGCTGTAAAGGAACCGGCTGCGTAAGCACCTCGACTTGGCTGATCGTCGCCAGAATCGTTCCCTCTCTCGTGGAGATGAAGCTGGCTTCACCCGTTGCACGCTCGGGAGCCAAAGTTTGGGTCAGGTGCCCCAGGGCGTCGTAGCGCATGTCGGTGCGCCGGAACTCGCCCGGTTGGAGCGTCTGCAAAGTAATCGCGGTCTGCGCATTGGCAATGCCGGCGAGGCTTGTTGCGCCATTGCCCACCAGTTGCACGGTCTGGTTGCCTTGCTGATCATAGGCCATGATCTTGTAGACGCCGTCACCAGCGGTGCTGCGCCACACGCGGCCTGCATTGTCGTACTCGCTGATCTCATTGCCACCAGCCAGTGCCACACCTCCGGATTTGACGCTGCGCACGGTAGCTTCGCCAAAGGCGTTGTACTCGGTAGCGCTATCGACCAAGGTGAGATTGCGCGTGCTCAGGTCGTTTTGCTTGAGGGTGTAGACGTTGCTGCGGTGCCCCAACTTGTCATAGGCATAGGCCGTCAGCAGCGTTTGTGTGGTCTGCGTCCGATCATCATTGTTGATGGTGACCTTTTGCCATTGCTTGGCAACGCGGCCCATCGCGTCATATGAGTAGTTATGAACCACGCCCAGTGCGTCAATGGTGCGAGAGACTCGGCCTAGCGCGTCATACACATTGCTGGTGGTGTGATCGTCAGCGCTGGCAGTGGCCGATTGGACCAGCTTGGTACCTGCTGCAATCAAATCGCCATTGGCTCTTTGCACCGTGGATGTGACGTTGCCCAATGCATCACGCACGTACTCGGTCACCGCTGCACGGGTTGCTGCCCCGTTGTTGGCGCCACCGGCACCCGCGCCCGTGTTGGTGCCAGGCGCCACCGTAGCAATCACGCGGCCTAAAGCGTCGTAATAGCTCAAGGTGGTGCCACCAGTGGCATCGATGGTGGCCGTCAGGTTGCCCAGCGCGTCGTACTGGTAGCTGGTGGTGAGATCCTTGGTCTGGTCCGTCAGCGCCGTAGCGGTGGTCGTAGCGCCGTTGTAGACCGAATAGCTCACTGCACGGCGAATCTGCGCAGTCGTTCGCCCCAGTTGGTCGTACTGGTAATCAAAAATTCGATCGCCCAGGCCGGCATTTGCCGCTGTGCCTACAGGCACCTGGCGGCTGTATTCAACGCGGCGCGTGAGGCTGCCCGTTGCGTCGTAGGCCATGGTGGTGAGGTAACCCAGCGCATCCGTCGTGGCAACGCGCTGGCCCAGACGGTCATAGGCGTGAGACGTGGTAGCCCACTGGCCATTGCGCAGACTGTCCAGAGTGGCAATCAGATTGCCAAACGCATCGTATTGGTTGAGCGTGGTCTTGCGCGCCAAGCCTTCCTCGCCGCTTTGCCCGTCGTAGTTATAGACGAGCGGCTGCTGCACCTTGGTTGCGCGGCCGTTGCGGTCATAGCTCGTAAGAATGTCGCGGTCTGCGGTGTGGTTCTTGCTGGCCAGCGCCTGGGTGATGGTGGCATGCGCCAGGTTGCCCCCAGCAGCCACGCTCAAAGTGGGACGCTCGGCATAACGGGTGAGCGTCAGCACTTCGCCCCACTGGTTGCGTGCGTAGCCGGTGACGTAGCCTTCTGCGTCGACCTCATAGCGCACCCGGCCCATGTTGTCGTAGGATTTGTAGCTCCAGTTGCCAGCAGTATCGCGGCCCGCAATGGCATTGCCCAGCGCGTCATAGCGGGTTTCGCTGAACAGCGAGACGGTGGTCTCGGCCCGGGGGTTGTAGCCCGTTGCATCGTTGCCCGTGAGATTGCCCACGGCCTCGTTATAAACGCCCACTGCCGCGAAGATCGTTTTGACCTGCCGGCCCGCCGCGTCGTATTCATACCGCGTTGTGCGTGCCTCGGCCCTATTGGACGCTTCGGTGCGCGCAGTAAGGCGACCCCAAGCGTCGTAGGTCATGCGGTTGATGACCATGTCGGGCTGCGTCTCTGCCGACATGCGGCCCGCTTTGTCGTATTCGTAGGTCCAGGTGCTGCCCGCCTTATTGGTAAAGCTGATGCGGTTGCCCAGCCCATCGTAGCCGTAAGCTTCACGACCTTGGAGCGCATCGGTGGTAATGATGAGGCGCCCTGCCCGGTCGTACTGGTAGCTGGTTTCGCGATCGCGCCCCACTGAGGTCACCGGCTCATTCGCACCGGCTGCCATCGCCTGCGCATAGACAACTGTTTTGACGCGCTGCCCCAGACCGTCGTAGGTGGTGCGCGTAGCGTAGCCTTCGGCATCGATGCTCAGCGTCAAGCGCCCTGCTGCATCGAAGCGCTGAACATCTACCCGGTCGCGCCCGCTTTGTGCCCACACTTGGCTGCGCACGGCATCTGGAGTAACCGGCACAGCCCAGTTGTCAGCGTAAACATTGGCGGCATACCGGGTGGTGGTGATGCTGCGCGCAGCATACGCAGTCTCTGTCACGCCACCTTCAGCATCGATGACAAAGACCTGGCGGTTGGCTGCGTCGTAGCTTCTAAGGGTGCTGCGGTTGTCTGCGTTGTTCTCGGTACTGGCCAAGGCTGCCAGCAGACTGCTGCTGGTATAGGCCCCTTGTGTGGACGAGCTGCTAGGCGGAGTAACGGTAACGGCGTACTGCACCTGGCGCACCACGTTGCCATTGCCGTCATAGGCCATTCGCGTGACGGACCCCGCCGCGTCGACGGTGTAGACCAGGCGGCCTGCGTTGTCATAGGCACGATCCTGCACCATGTCGCGGGTAGAGGCGGACGGTGTCGTCGCCGTGCCTGTTAGCGCCTGCGCATAGCGGATGACACGCACAACGTTGCCATTGCGGTCATAGACGTTGGAAGTGACAGCGCCCGTGCCGTCAATGCTGTTGAGCAAACGGTTGGCGGTGTCGTAGGTATAACGCTGAACAATGTTTTGCGGGTCCGTTTGCTGCGCAGCCAACGCAGTGGCAAAGTTGCTCTCGCTCCAACCCACTGCCGCATTGATGGGCTGCGCATAGCTGGTTTTCTTGAGCAGGTTGCCGTTGCGGTCGTACTCAAACCGCGTCGCAGCACCATTGCCGTCAGTGCTGTATGACATCCGGCCCATCAGGTCATAGGCAAAGATGCTTTGCTGGTCGCGGGCATTGTCTGGAGCTGGCGTTGGGCCGGATTCAGAGCTCCACTGCGCAGCCGTGCTGGTGTTGACGCGGTTGGCATAATTGCGCTGGGCGATGACATTACCGGCTCCGTCACGCACATACGTCGTGCTCTCACCCAAGGCATTGATTGTTTGGGTCAGCCAGCCGTCGTCGCTGTAGATTCGGTATTCGGTTGCATCACCGCTGCCAGGCACCAAGCGTTGGCGCACCCGTCCATCCACGCCACTAGCGGCCGGACCAACCGATGCCAAGTCGCCCAGACCGACGGTGCTGATGGACTGCTTGTACTGCGTGACGCGAGCAATACGGCCTGCTGCGTCGTAGACCGTTTCTTGCACTTCCCCCGCACCATTGACCACGAAGGTGCCTCGGCCCTGCGCGTCGTAGCCATACCAGGTCACGTTGCCATTGGCATCGGTGACCGACTTGACGCGGTCATTTTTGTCGTAGGTGTAGCTGCGCGTGAGGTTGAGTCCATCAGGATCAATTTGCTCACGGGTGCGACGGCCTGCACCGTCGTAGCTATAGGTGGTAACCGTTCCGCCCGGGCTGGTGATGCTGACGGTATGGCCCTGGGCATCGTAGGCATAGGTGGTGACCAGATTCAGGCCTGTTGGATCCACAGCACGCGCCACCAGCTGGCCCTTGGCGTCATAACGCATTTGCGTCACAACCCCATTGGGGTCCGTCACCGTCAGTTGACGGCCAATGCCGTCATAGGTGTAGGTGGTGACCATGTCCTTGCCAACGGTGCCACCCAGCTGCGGGCCGCTCAGCCCCTTCAACGTTCGGCTGATGATGCGGTTGGCCGCATCGTAGGTGATTTCAGTATTTGCACCATTGGCATCCACCGTGCGCACCAAGCGTCCAGACTTGTCGTAGGTGTTGGTGATGTTGGTGATGGCCTGCGCACCATCTTGCTGCGTGGTGACGCTGAGCAAGTTGCCATTGGCGTCATAGGCATAGGCCGTGCGTACACCACGCGCATCCGTGACCAGGAGCTTTTGCCCATGGCGGTTCGACACGGTGCTGAGCGTGTAGCCATCAGGCGTGGTGATATTGACGGTACGCGCGGCGGTGTCGTAGCTGTAGCTGGTGACGTGACCCAGTGCATCCGTCTGCGTGAGCACACGGTCAAATGCGTCATAGCTGGTGCGCTGCACGGCTTGCAACGCATCGGTCGTTGTGATGGTTCGCCCCAGGCGGTCGTACGTCTGGCTGCGCACCTTGCCTTCCGCATCGGTGCTGCTGATCTGGCGCCCAAAGGCATCGTACTCAGCTGTTGTCTTGAGTGCGAGGCCCGATGCATCACGCGTGGTGCTGATTGCGAGCCCACGACGGTCGTAGCTGGTGGAAGTCGTAGTGACGGCACCAGAGCTTGCCGTCTCCGACGTGCCAATCAGCTCGCGGAAAGCGTTGTAGAAGTAGTTGCGCTTGAAGCCTAAAGCATCCAGCGTTTGCGCGAGGGTGCCGGTACTGTTGTAGGCGTATGTGGTGACTTGGTCTTTGGCAGTGTCAACTAAGGCTGTTACAAGAGAAATAATCTTAGTGTTGTAGCTGTGGGTGCCTTTAACGGGCGCCAACTCTGCGAGCGAGGTCGCACTAATACGCCCTGCATACTGGACAGTGCCGATAAGTTGGCCCTGCCCGTTATAGCGTTGCTCAGTTACTTCACCTAATGCATTGACCGTGTGGGTTAGCCTATCAGCATTATCGTAGAAGTACAGCGTCCGGTTTCCACTTGCATCCACGCTACTTGTGCGTCGACTGGAGCTGTCATAGGTATAAACTGTTCCATAACGCGCCCAGATATCTTCAATCTGCGCAGGAGTGGCAGCATTTATTTGCGCAAGAAGGCTACCGCCTTCTGAACTGAGTTCACCTGCCAAACGACCAAGAGGATCATAGCGCTTTGTGGTAAAGCGCGATTCCGCAGTCCCTGATGCTCGCTCCGTTTTGACCAGATTCCCCATTGAATCGTAGCTGTATTTGGCAACAGAGCCATCGGCTGCAGTTTCTTGCGATAGTCGGTTAAGTGCATCCCATTGGCGAGTGATTTTCTGATCTTGCACAGAGGCAGAAGGACGAATTGCTGCCAACGTAGCTGCACTTATATCTGTGCCAGCTCCAATGCTATTTGAGTAGCGAATGGTCTGCGCCAGATTGCCATTAGCGTCGTAGCTGTTTTCGGTCAAATAACCTTCGGCATCAACTGATGCAACAACTTGTCCACGTGCGTTGTATAGGAGACTACTTGCAGCATCACTGCTACCTGATAAAGGACGAATGGTTGCCAAACTGAAGCTTTGTCGTGCAGCTGCTATTTGCGCTTCAAAGTTCCCCTGCGAAAAGCCAACTACACGATTTGAATAGCGCGTTACACCAATCAGCTGCCCGGCCGCATTATAGCGCGACTCCTGCATGTAACCATCTGAATCAATGACTGCCAATACCAAGCCATCTCGATCATAAATGGTTTGCGTAATTCGGTCTTGATCACTTGCAACTGGAGTTGCTTCAGCGATTGAAGTATTTATTGAGAGGTCAGCAGTATTAATAGCAGTTGCAAACTTGCGCACCGAAATAACACGCGATTGGCTATCGTAATCTGTTTTTGTGACATAACCTTGGCCATCAACCTCAATCACAGGACGATGAGCATCGTCATATATACGCCAGCTGACGCTATCATTGGCACTGGCGAGATCTTGAATTTTAGCAGCCGTTGGATCTAAACCAGATTGAGCAAGTCGATTCGCATAGGCGACAGTTTTAACCAACAAGCCATTGGCATTGTAAATATACTGAGTTACAGAACCATCCGGCAATATATCAGCGATCTTTTGATCAGCATCGTCATAGATCCAACGGCGTTCAACACGACCCCCTACACCAGTAGTATCATAAGCACTCGTCAGCAGCCCATGTATATTATACTGGTATGCAGTATTGCTATTTGACTGCAAATCCGAACTGTATACATTAGTATATTTTAAGTAACCTGCGCTATAACGCAAAACTGTGCGCGTGCCGTTAACATAAGTCACCTCAGTTGTATAATCCTTATCCCCCCATGGATATGCCACCACTGATGAAAGGGAAGTGGTTTTATTTACAGAGAGGCCATCAGAACTAGGACGAGTAGTCGCAATAAGACGTCCTACACCATCGTAAACATATTGCGTGACACTATTCGTGTCAGGTTCGATGGTTTGGAGCAACTCACCTGCCTGGCTATAGATATATTTCGTCACGTGTGACCCAACACCATTACCAACGGCATTCACCGCATCATAATCAGTGACGGTGCTGCGCTGTCCTCGAAAGTCATACGTGATGTCCGTTCGCTGAGTACGCGTGAGGTCTTGCATCAAAGACCAAGACTGCATTTGTGCCTGACTTGGCACTTCATTGCTTCCCAGGCCGCCAAGAGAGTATTTCCCACTGGAATAAGACACCGTTGTTGTAAGCTGCCCTCGAGCATCATACCGATACTCAATCACACGGCCTTCCGCACTTATCAGAAAACGCAACTTACTCCGAGCATCAGCCTCGTAGACATACCGAACAGTGCCTACACTAACGCCACCTACCCCATAGTAAGTCTCAGATAAAATTTGATTTTTATCACTATACGTGCGCTCCACGCCATTACCTAATGCATCGGTATTTTTTATTTGATTTCCACGACCATCATAAAGCATGGAAGTACCATGCCCATTAGCATCCATCACAGAAATTAAATTCCCCTGAGGATCATATTTATAGTTTTGTACAGTTAAACCCTCAGGCCTGTCGGATCGAACTCCTGATCGTACTTGTGTCAATTGCCCTGCAGCATCATAACTGTATACATCCGACACGCCCAACAAGTCACTTACTGTGGTACGCAGTGCTGTACTATCGTAGTTATACAGCTTAGTTGTGTTACCATCAAAAATACTCGCAACACAATATTTATTACCCACCATGCGGTACTGAATATCTATACGAGATCCATCATTTTCATTAATTACAGATGAAATTCGTTGACTCGACAACTCATAAGCGTATGTGGTGCGATAGGTTTTACCATCCGAAATTGAGTTATTTTCAGGCGAAATGTCGACAGTCACTGCCGTTAGACGGTTGAGCGTATCGTATTCATAGTACGTCCGCGTTATAAGTGCACCCGTATTACTTTGCACGCGCACCTTTGCCAAAAGCAGACCGCTGTATTCATAATTCGTAACCTCACCGGATGCTGTAGTCACACTCGTAAGCTGTAATTGACTGTTATACGCAAAAGTCAATTTATTTCCCGATGTATCACTGCTGCTACGTAACAAGCCTATTAGGTCATAGCGCTCCGTAGCTTGGGTCTCGCCATCGGTCCAAATCCAGTCTCCACCGCTTTTCTGCACCGAGTCGTAGGCTCCTGCGCCATCAGTATTTACATAGCGGCTTGAAGCTGCATCCCAGGTGTAACGTGTCTGCGCTCCATCTTCGTCAGTGCGCACTAAGGTAGTGGTTTCGGGGGTAGCGCCTGGTAGGACCTGCAAACCTTTGCGCTGCATGCCAAAAGACCACGCATCGTTCATCAATCCTTGGCTGTTGTAGGTGCGGACAAATTCGGCGCCTTGTCCCAGCCCGGCCACATACTCATCACGGCGCTGCAAAACCAAGTTTCCGTTGGAAAGGTTGACATAAGCACCCTCCCCCCCGCGCCCCAGCGCTGCATTGCCCAGTGTGCCGTCACGGCCCAAAGTGGTGTAAGAGGTTGATCCCAGACCCAAGCTGTTTCCACTGACATTGGCTACCATGTGTGCACCTGCAATTGCGTTGATCTTTTGAAGTTCGGCGTTGAGCACAACACAAAGCTGTATACGGCTCTGGCATGACTCTCAGCGGTTTGACCAATACATCCGCGTGTTTGCAGTTTTGTTGAGGATATGGACCCACACCCTCCACCGCCATCCAATTCACCTAAAAATTTCAATACGAATCAACACCTTTATCGACATCACCGATCGACAAAATAACCTTTATTTTTGTAGGAATAGAGCCTTCTACTCAACAGATCGGCCACGGCGCGGATGCATTGAGCAAGAACCCGCTACCATTCGTGAATGGGATCCATCTATGACCGTGCTTCTGCATATGTGAACAGGCGCGCTTAACACGCACTGCAAGCGACATCCGATCGCTTCTCACCAAACTACTCTGCCATGACTGCCACAACTTCTTTGAACGATGTTTTGCAACTCGCTATAGCTGCAAGCTCCAAAGGCGATAGCGATGGTGCCCTGGCACTTTTTAAGCGCGCCATGCATGAAGCACCGGAAGCCCCAGAACCCCACTTTCTTGCAGCTTCTGAATATGCAAGTCGAGGTGATCTGGACTTTGCCGAACAGGAGTTCGGCTTGGCGGTGTTGTTAGATCCTGGTATGGCAGTTGCTCGGTATCAACTAGGTTTACTGCAATACTCTTCAGGCCGCGTGGCCGCAGCTCAGGTGTCATGGTTACCTCTGCTGGAATTGGCAGACAGCAGCCCTCTACCCCATTGGGTGCAAGGATTCATGGCGTTAGCACAGGACAGGTACGAGGCCGCACGCCAGTATTTCGAGGCTGGCTTGGCGCAGCACCAAGACAATCCGCCAATGGCATCGGATATCCGGAAGGTTTTGCACGCGATGGATGCACTAGCCCCTGCTGATGCGGCCGATGGTGCCTCTGCCAGTGCGGCCTTTGATCCAACGCCTGAAAATGAACTCTCTCACGTGCTGCTGTCCAACTACCGACATTAACGAGAAGCATCTGGCATGACACGTATTGATCCCTCAGCGCTGATCCAGGCCTTGCGCCACAGCTCGTCACAGTCAGAAAAATCCGCGTCCATTCCATCGACTGCGCAACCCTCGGGCAAACCGGAGACACTCGGGACCGTGCAAGTCAAGTCACCTCAGCAACAAATGCTGCAGCGCGTGCAGTCCATCGCGGCAGATGATCCAGAGCGGCGACAAAAGGCTTTCCGATTTTTTATGGAATACGTGTTGCTGGAAAAGTTTGGCAGAGCCCTGGAACTCGCCCCCGAGTTCCCTCACTTGGTGGACCAGATCCTTGCACAGATGGATGGGGATCCCGAATTAGCACATGCCAGCCGAAGTGCAGCTGATGCGCTTATAGTGCAAGCTAGGCTGTGACCGGAAGGCTATTCTGCAGTCGCTCGTAGCGCAGTGCTCAATTACCTCAAATGCTGTACAGCCGAAATAGGCTGGGTACGGTCGTTCGCCGTTCCAAAGCGAATGTCAGCGGCTGCCGGAACCGGTCATTGACCTTCCTCGTGCGAAGCGATTCTCCTCGCCGCCGACAACTCTCAGTCGGGATCTGTAGCCAGCCCGGTCAACTCAAGAGGGAATGACCTTGGTCTTCGTGCAAAACTCCGTCGCCAATCGTCCTACGTAATATCGCCACGCGCCAGTCCGACTGAAGAGGAGTTTTCCTTAGATCTTGTGCCCCTTGAGAAGGGGGCATTGCGGCCAAAGCGGATTGAGTATGAGCGTGTGGACTTTTGCTCGCGTGATGCCGACTCGAAGCACACGTCGGCTTTTGGGATACGGGGCAGTGTCGGCTCGCCAAACGAAAGATGATTCGACGGCGGGGCCGGTCCGACGAGCTTCGCGGACGAGGATGACTCCGTCGAACTGCTTGCCCTTGGCCTTGTGGAAATTCATGACTTGCAAGCCCATCGGCGGCTCCACACCGTCGATGATTTGCTCCTGTGCGAGAGCCAAGTCGAGGGCGGTGCGGGCATTGCTGTAGGCGCCATCGCGAAGCCATTCATCAGAGAGGGCAGCCGAGATGCGATGTCCCCGACGGAACGCCACCAAGAAGTCCAACTGCGCAGCGACCCGCGTGAGTTCGTCTTGATTGGCCGCCCGCAGCTCATGTTTGACCGTGAGCCAGTCCTCCGCGGGATCACCGCTGAAATCGTTGACTGCCAAGCCTGAAATTAGGCCGCGCAGCGCGTTGGCGATGTTGATGTTCAGGGCCTTGCCACCCTTGATTTTGTTGGCCTGCTCCAAGAGTTTGGCGACTCCCTTCCGGCCCTGTCCCGTCGCGCGCCTCGCGGCGGCAATCATTTCCATGCTGGTGGCGACATCGGCCTCCAGTTGGGCGAGGTCCTTGGGTTCCAGCAGAAAGGCCGCGAAACGGGCTGACAGCAACGCTTCAGCCTCGTCGAACAGCAGCTTGTGTCGCACCGGCTTCCCGCCATTGGCACCCAACGCGTTGAGGGCGTTGGACATCTTCAACGCACTGCGGTTGTTGGTGACCAGTATCGCGATCGTCTCCACCTTCTTGTCGCTCTGAGCCCGAATTGATTTCAAGAGCTCCCCGAGGGCTCGGCGCAGCAGATGATTCCAGTTCGGCGGTGGCTTCTCAGGGCGGTAGGCAAGGGCGGATACGCCCTTGTAGGGCGCGCCGCGTGGCTTGGCCGTCAGGATGTCATTGCCGAATGCCAAGATTTCGGAGTCCGGGCTGCGGTGGTTCTGCGTCCCAAGGTCGATCTCGTGCGGCTTCAAAGCCTCCCGGATGGCGATCACGCGCTCCAGGCCGACGCCTGGCAGGTAGTCGAAGATTTGCTGCTCGAGGTCTGCCAGGCACAGCACCTGCGTGTGTGGCGCGAGCATCTGGATGCACTGCCACGCATATTGGCCGGTGTCCTGGGCCTCGTCCACGATGATGATGGGATGCCGATGGGCGATCGACGCCAAAAGATGCGAGCTGCGAGCCAACAGAGCTGTCGCATTGGGCGCGAACAGATCGAACGCGATCCGCCCCTCTTCGCGAAACAGCCGCTCACGCTCGACGAGCCACTCGTCCCAGCCATCGTCTTCGTCGTCGAGGCCGCCCGACAGGGCCTTCTCGTCGTGTGGCAGCAAGATCGAGAGCCTATGCGGTGCCCCAAGCAAGTAGACGTGGGCTTTGAGGATGTCCCAGAAGAACGAATGGAACGTCTGGATGGAGAGCTGCTCCTGTTCAGCTTTGGTGGACTCGAGCTTGGCGGCATCCAAGATGCGCGCCACTGCCGCCCGCGAGAAGCTCAGGAACAAGGCCGACTGACCCGGAAGCATGCCGTCGCGAATCCGCTTGACCGCCTTGCGCAGCGCGAGCGTCGTCTTGCCGCTGCCGGGGCCGCCGATGACCAAGGCATGGCCCTCGCAAGCCATGACGCTTTCGCGCAGCTTGCAAGGCTCGTTCATGGAGCTGCAGCAGCGGCCGCCGGTTCGGGTGGTGCTTCATCGCCGTCGTCGATCGGGGGTGGAGGTGGGAACAATGCGAACACTGACGCCAGAAACTTCGTCACGGTGGTCGGCAGCTCGTGGAGCTCGCACTCCTCGAACAGGCGCGCCGACCAGCCAGCGCCCTTGTTGCCGCCGAGGGCTTCTTTGGCGATGGCCTTGACCGCGTCGTCGTTCGGGCGCGCATCGGGTATGGCGACGTTGCCGTTCTCATCATTGGCTTTTAGGCCCGACAGGAAGGACCACAGCCGATCCACGGGCACCTCTGCCACGACGAGGTCTTCGAAGCCCTTGTAGGCGTGCTCGACATTGATTTCGAAGTTGTCCGCCAGAGCCTGCGCCTGCTCGGCCTTGCGCTTCTTTTTGTAGTCAAGGTCGTAGAAGGCGAAGGTGCGTAGCCCCAGCGTCTTGAAGAACTTTCCGAACTTGGGCATGTTCGACTCGCCATCAGCGTCGAAGAAAGCCACACCCGCGATGTCCAGCGGCTGCAAGTTGGGATCGCTCTCTTCCATGCGCCGTGCGACGACGGGCATCGCATGCAACTCGGTAACGCCTTCGACGACGATGGCTGCTCGTCCAAGCATGCATTCAGACAGGCCGGAGCGAGAGAAGCGCTTGTAGTCGTTATCTTTGAGGCCCGTGGCATCGGAGACCTTTCGCGCCGTGACCACGCCAGCATTTCGAGCCAGCAGCAGTGTCTTGGATGGCTCGAACTTCTCGATCACGAATGGCGAGTGGGAGGTCACAAAGGCCTGCGTCGTCTTGGTCAGCAGGTATTGGGCGATGCGTCGTTGGGTGTGAGGCGGTACCGCGATCTCGGGCTCTTCCATGGCGAAGATAACCGTGTCTGGCTTGAGGTCGGCGATGAAGGAGAGCAGCGCGAGCACTAGCGTGTTGATGGTGCCCGTGCCGGCGTGGGGGAATGGGACGTGTCCTTGGTCCGTCGACAGCGCTAGGAAGAACGTCATCGTTTTGCGAAGATGCTCACGCGTGAGCTCCGAGACATGCAGCTTGGTGGCGTTGCCGGGCGACTCCAATGCGATGTAGCGGGCAAGCCGCCTCTCAACGGATCGCAGAACCGGCGCAATCTCGGCCGCGTCGGCTTCGATGTCGAGGCCGCGCAGGCGCTCGATGGTCTTCTCCCACAGGCTGGTGCGCACGCCCTTCGTCCGCAGGATGATGTCGAGAAGCGACCCACGCTCCAAGCTCAGCGCCCGCGAGCCGGTCCGAAGCGCCCGCAGGTAGAGGAAACCAAACAGCCGCTTGATCGGCTTGGGAAGCTTGGTCAGCTCCCCGGGGGGAGCGTCGGGACTATGGGAGAAGTAGGTGCGTGCCTCGAACTCGTCTTCCTCAGGGTTGTATTGGCCGATAGTCTCGATCCGAAGGCAGGGGACGGCATAGGGAGCATTGGCGGCGTCGGCCTCTCCCGGACCGAGCAGTCTTTGCTCGGCTACATGCCAAAACTCGGTGTTGCCGCCGCATTTGGCTCCGATCTCGGCACCGGGTTCAATGAGGACCGCCTCAATCCGAAGCGGAGTCGGCACCCGCTCCGCACCTTCTCCTGCGGCAGGGGCCAGGTATTCAGCGTTGTAGAAGTCGAACTCATCGACCGGAGGGAAGCGGTTGAGCCGGTCGGGGCCCAAGACCAGGTCGAGGGCTTCGCAGAGCGTGCTCTTGCCGACATTGTTGGAGCCCACCATCAGGGTGTGCCCGTCGAACAGGAGCTTCGCCGACTTGATGCCGCGAAAGTTCGTGATGGTGAGCCGGACAACCTTCATGTCTTCTCCCGTATTGGACGTAAGACTTAGTTTAATGGTGTGGTGGTCATCATAAAGAGGCGTGCATGGTGTTCTGCTCAAGCCAGCCTGGAACGGCTGCTTTGTGGCGGTCAGTGTCAGTTGATTTCGCTGCAACGTTTGACTGAATCGCTCCGGGTTTCAAGGAGGCTGTTTGGTTTAAGTCAGGTCACTACAGCAGTGGCCTGATTGGCAAGTTGCCGGTAGTAGTTTGCCTCAGCTTCTGCTGGAGGGATATACCCGGCTCGGATAGGCGATGGTGGTTAAACCATGACACCCATTCGAGCATGGCGAACTCCACGGCTTCCTTGCTTTCCATGGTGCACGTCGATGGATTAACTCGGCTTTGTAGAGGCCGTTGATGGTCTCGGTCAAAGCGTCGTCATAGCTGTCCACGGACGGCTCGATGGCACTTGAGACGATCAGGTGTTGAGGTTGTGCAGACTTTTCCCAGGGCGGCATCTCTACCAGCCGGCAGTGCGTTGATTTCCATGCAAACCTGACCCACCGGGGGGTAGTGGGTCACTTCTGTGTGGAAATCAACACGCTGATCATTAATCCTGCGCCACGCTTACCTACGCTCGGTGGCCAACTTCTTCACCTTCCATACAATGCGCACGGACCAAGACACAACGGTTAAAGTGTCAATATGTCAGAAATCGAAGAAAACACTCCCCCAAGAAAGCGGACTGCGTTGAATTGGCCGACAACGCTCAGTTTGCTCACAGCTCTGGTAGCTACAGGAACTGTCACCCTACATCTCATTGGTGACGTGCGACACCGGCACTATCTTAAGTATTGGAATGTTGATGCCGGTCTATTTCCCAAATCTGCAGATTGGATACTGATCAACGGTTACTACGGTGTGGTCGACAGGTTTGCCTCTATTCTTGCATCTATAGTCGGTAACTTGCATTGGTTGGCAGTCGCTACAGTCATTTTGGGTGTGTACTTCTTCGTTCTTCTGTCTCCGACAATGGGAGCTTTGGGAAAGGCGCCAGATTGGCTGCTGCGACAGCCCGAATGGCGACGTCGCCTCATTCGGCAGATGATGCTCACAGCAATAGTTATCAGCGTAGTACCCTGTGCGCTATTTGTGCTGACAGCTTTCATGGTTGTACCCGCTGCGCTTGGCGAGGCCGCAGGAAAGGCTGCTGCGGAAAGCCAGGCAGTGGAGTATTTGAAGGGTTGCCAGGCCTCGAGGATTCCTTGTGTGGAGGTCCAGCGCGAGGGGAAGGTCATCGGGACGGGCTTTGTTCTTGACAGTTCTCCTTCGCACCTTGCAATATTTGATGCTCAGATCCAGCGTGGCCGCATCTTGGCCTTGGAGAAAATTGAGGTTCTGTCTACTCGTATGCCAACTCTTACACAAGGTATTACGCGTTGAGTTACTTCGCAAATTTGAAAGTCGTCACATGCCCGGAGCGCTAGAGACATTCAGTAGTTCGATAAAAGATGCAGAGGAGCTGCTCGCACACTTCAATGCCATTAACGTCCTTCCCCCACCACCAAATGCGGAGGTGTTGAAGCGGGCTGGCCTCATCATGGCTTGCACCGCATGGGAGACATATGTGGAAGATCGGGTTCAGGAAGCCGTTCAGCAACGGTTAGGCGAAGGCAACGACAGCTTCCAGAATAAGTTTCTTCTACGGCATCTACAAACGACACTAAAGCAGTTTCACAACCCAAGCGCTGAAAAGACCTGCAAGCTGTTCTTGGATTTCCTAGGTGTAGACGTATCTGCAGGCTGGCAGTGGAACAACTATGACAGTGCTCGGGCCCGCCTAGAACTGGACACATTAATAAAGAATCGCGGTGAAGCCGTCCACCGCTCAAAAGCGTTAAATGCTGGAACGCCTGCAGCGCATCTTGTGCGCAAGGATGAACTTGAGAAAGCGATCAGGTTTCTGAAAAGCATGGTGGCTGCGACGGAAGCTGCGACGAAGTTGTGATTGAGCCTGACTTACAGCGAGATTCTTCTGTAGGCGGCTGTTATGAGCAGGCAGCAGTCATCCGCTTTGGTGGAGCGATGACTGCTGCAGGGTCCGGAGGGCCAGCCCCACTTCACGACGCGTACAGCAGCAATCGCTGCAAAGGTGGATCGGCGGCTCCCAGAGGGGCTTCAGGCTGAACGAGACCCTGGTTGACAATGGAATTGATCATAAAACATTCAATGAGAATTACCAGAAATCTGTTTCTTATCCCAAGAGCTAAGTTACAACCCAAGTAGTGCGTCCACACCTTGTGGGAAGACCCATTCCCCTTCGGAGGTTTCGAACATTCTGTTACTGTAGAGTACCAATTGGGGGCAACAACATGACTCGCTCAACAACCACAAAGGGGCAGGATGCCTAAGAAGAAAAAGACAAGCAGCGGTGTCGTCGCCGCCATGACCTTGGTGATTCTTTTCATCGTGTTTCCAAAGTACTCTTGGGGCTACATAGTCTTGTTCATGGGGGGGATTTGGGCCTGTGGGTTATTACTCAGCACTAAAAAGCAGAGTGCGGCTCATACCGTCGCTCCGAATTCTGGAACAACCGAGACGCCTTCCAAGTCATCCGTACCCGTACGTCCAAAAATGGCGGCGCACACAACCGATACGGTATTCACGCCAGCTTTAGTCGTGCAACCTGCGCGATTTGTTCCGGATGAGCATCCTGTTTCCATAGCCCCTCCGGGGCTCCCCGCGCAGGCGCCCAGTCCCGACCAACGGCCTCCGGTGAAAGCGCCAGTAGCAGCGCCCGGTGCTCACCGGCGATTTGTGGATGATGACGCACCCGTGTCCGTCGCCACGCAGGTGCCCGCCACGCATGAGAACTTCGCCATTCCGCAAGCACCCGCCATCCTTGGGCCTGGTAGGTGGATTACCCAAGGTGAAAGCGTTATGGTGGCCGGCAGTCTCATCACAGGCGGGATGATTTACGTTGGTAATGACCTAAAGACTTATTCAAAATCCACTGACCCTTGTCTCATCAATCCAAATTTGACCGTTGCTGCACAGGCGAACCTTAGCAAGCGTGAGTTTGGCTACTGGCCTTCGTATTCGCAGATTTCCCCCACTGCCCGCAGAGCTTATCTGACCTGGTTGGCTGGCGGCCGTAGAGACATGGAAGCGGACATTGGATATGTATTTCTCTTCTTCTACGGGCTGGAGCGTAGAGCCATCGTTGATGGTCAGGACGACGAGCAGGCTCGGTGCGATAGGCCAGCAATCGCACAGGAGATCAGACGTCTACTGGTTATCTATGGTGAGAAGTCCTACTCTTTTAAGCGCTACGCTAGCGAGTTGCTCGACTGGCTGGAAGTGGCCGACTACTCCAAGCAACTCTATAACGAGCCCGTGCCAACATTCCCACAAACGTTTGAGTTGCCCCTCTACATTCGCTTGGCACTGGGCCTTACAGCTGTTGATGCAGTGCCTGTCCCAGGCCATCTCGCATTGGCATGGGCTCGAATGGACCCCACGAGTTACCTGAGGACACCTGCAACGCGGTGCGTCGAGCAGTTCGATAAGCTCTTCTTGCAGCGCTATGCCGAGGAGTTCAAGCAAGGCGTGATTCTCCCAAGAAACAAAACCAAGCTAAAGCTGGTCTATCGCCCTGCATCTGCCGGATTTCAGGGCGTCAATGAAATTAAGTTGACCTTCGGCGACGTGCCAGACGTCACAGTTCTGACTGCACCTCAAACGCGGCTCAAGAAAATCGTGGATGCAGTTTCCGCAGAGCTGGACCCCTACAGCCGATACCTTGGACGCAACCTGGATGCGGCGGCCTCGCTGGAGGCTCTGCTGCTCCTACCCTTCACCTTGTGGCCACCGGAGTCGGAGAAAGCTGTTAATGCACTGAAAGCGCGCATTGGTTCTGGAATGGTGGTGATGACTATGCAGGATTTGCTCGATACGTTCCAAGCAAAGGCTGCTCTAAACAAAGATCGTGCCATCACGTTGGCAAAGGCGCTGGAATCTATGCAGATTGGATTCGAACCGGATGTGCTGGGCGGAGCCAAGACGCCAAAGCCCGAGGACCATATCGTGCTGTTCTTCGCACCGGAGCCAGATACTTCGCAAAGGCGAACTTCTGTCTACCAGGCAGCGACGCTCACTTTGCAGCTGGCCTCAGCCGTAGCCAGTGCTGACGGCGACTTTAGCGTCCGGGAAATGGGTCACCTGCGCGAGCAAGTGCAGGCCTGGACGCATCTTTCCCCTGCGCAGTCGAGCAGGCTACTAGCCCATCTGCGCTTGCTGGTTGCAGTACCGGTTTCGTTGACTTCTCTCAAGAAGAAGCTGGAGCCCTTGGATACAGAATCGAAAGAGACGATTGCTGCCTTCATGGCGACTGTTGCTCAGTCGGATGGAAGCGTCACGCCTGCCGAGGTGAAGATACTGGAGAAGGTATATAAGGCGCTGGGCCTTGATGCCAAGAAGGTCTTCTCAGATGTGCATGCGGTAGGTACTGGAGCGACGCCAACTGCGGGCGTTCTTGCGAAGACGGAGTCGACTGGGTTCCAGTTGGATATCGCGAAGATTGCAGCGTTGCAGAAGGATTCCGAACGGGTATCAGCGCTGCTCGCCGATATCTTCAAAGACGAAGCGCCTGCACCAACGCCACCTGCCTCAGAGCCCGAACTGGATCCTTCGGATAGTGAATCTCCGCCTTCTGGGCTGTTCGGTCTGGATGAAACTCACTCTGCGTTTGCGCGCATGCTGTTGTCGCGCCCACAGTGGAGCCGAGAGGAACTACTTAACGTCGCTTCGGACCTAGACTTGATGCTCGATGGAGCTCTTGAGCGCATCAATGAAGTGTCGTTCGACACCCACGACATTCACTTCACCGAGGGCGAGGACCCTATAGACGTTAACCCCGAAATTCTGGAGAAGCTTGAAGCATGAACGCACCAATTCGACCCAAAGAACGTGATGCCGTTGTCCAGTCCCTGCGGGCGGGCGTGGTGCCACGGGCCGGACAACATCTCATCCAGGTCGGCCGCATCCGTGAAATTGAAACACTGGTCAGTGACATCGTCCGCGTCGCCGATGGGGGCTCCGCCTTCCGATTAGTTATTGGCGAATACGGTGCCGGCAAGACGTTCTTCCTGAACCTGGTGCGCGCGGTCGCAATGGAGAAGAAGCTGGTTGTTGCCAGCGCTGACCTCAATCCTGATCGTCGCCTGCACGCCAGTGGAGGACAGGCGAGGTCACTTTACGCCGAACTCATGCGCAACATGGCAACGCGTACCAAGCCCGAGGGCGGGGCCCTTAACGGCATCGTCGAGAAGTTCATCGCCACGGCCAAGGCCGAGGCCAAGGAGGCAGGCCAGCCCACCGAAACCCTCATTCGCCGGAAGCTTGAGCATCTCACCGAGTTGGTCAATGGATACGATTTCGCTGATGTCATCGCTGCGTACTACCGCGGCTTTGAAGAGGGAAACGAGCAATTGAAGTCCGATGCCGTGCGCTGGCTGCGCGGCGAGTTCACGACAAAGACTGATGCGAAAACCGCTCTCGGCGTGCGCACCTATGTAGACGACGCTGCGGTCTATGACCAACTGAAACTTATGGCCAGGTTCGTGAGGCTTGCCGGCTTCAGCGGGCTGCTGGTCAGCCTTGATGAGTTGGTCAACCTCTACAAGCTGGCTAATGCCCAGGCACGCAACTCAAACTACGAGCAGATTCTGCGCATCCTTAATGACTCGCTACAGGGCACGGCGGTGGGACTCGGCTTCATTCTAGGAGGAACTCCTGAGTTCCTGCTGGATACACGGCGCGGGCTGTATAGCTATCCAGCGCTCCAAAGTCGCCTGGCGCAGAATACCTTCGCTAGCAGTAAACTCGTCGACCTCAGCGGCCCCACGGTGCGGCTCTCTAGCCTGACGCCAGAGGATTTTTACGTGCTGCTACAGAAGCTGCGCCATGTGTATGCCGGAGGTGATGTGGCCAAGTACCTTCTTCCTGACCATGGAGTCGCGAGCTTCATGGAGCACTGCTCCAGACGAATCGGCGAGACTTACTTCAGGACGCCGCGAACTACCATTACCTCTTTCATCAACCTGCTGGCGGTTCTGGAGCAGAACCCTGGTATCGAGTGGCAAACACTGCTGGGGGGGCTTGAGGTGGCGGCGGATACGGGGGCAGCAGGTGATATGACGGTAGAGGTAGAAGAAAGCGACGAGTTCGCATCCTTCAAGCTTTGACCTCCAGGGCCGGCGATGTCCGCGGCAAGCTCCTCTTTTCACCTGCTCGATGAGCGCATCCAGCGATTCATCTGGGCCGAAGGCTGGGAGTCGTTGCGCGAAGCACAGGAACAGGCCATCCCATTGCTCATCAAAGCAGACCGGGATGTCATTGTGGCCGCAGCGACGGCGGCTGGGAAAACCGAAGCTGCTTTTCTGCCCGCGCTTACGCACCTTCTGCAGCGCGAGGAACCAGGCCTCATCGTCTACATCAGCCCGTTGAAGGCCCTTATCAACGACCAGTTCGGCAGGCTGGACAGGCTCTGCGAGCAATTGGACATTCATGTCTGGCCTTGGCACGGTGACATTGGCGCCACATCGAAGGCGAAATTCCTCAAGCAACGGCAAGGTGTCTTGCTCATCACTCCCGAATCACTGGAAGCGTTGTTATGCAATCGGGGGACGTCGATTGGGGCGGTGTTTCAAAGGGCAGCGTACTTCGTGGTGGACGAACTCCATGCCTTTATCGGTTCAGAGCGAGGAAAGCAGCTGCAGTCCCTGATGCATCGTGTCGAGGTCGTGCTGGACCGCCAAGTACCACGCGTAGGTCTGTCTGCGACGCTGGGCGACATGAGCCTTGCAGCTGACTTCCTGCGGCCTGGAGACGGTGCCGAGGTGGCTATGGTCGTGTCCGCCTCTTCAGGCAGCGAGCTCAGAATTCTGGTGAAAGGCTACGAAGAGCCCTTGGCCATTGAAAAGAACAACAAAGATGAGGATGCAGAAGCCGCGACACCGGGCCTTATCGCGGCCCACATGTTCAAGTCGCTTCGAGGCTCCAACAACCTAGTGTTCCCAAACTCCCGGCGAGAGGTTGAGCGGTACACCAACCTGCTGAACAGCCTCTGCGAGCAGCAAAAGGTCCCGCAGGAATTCTGGCCCCATCACGGGAGCCTCTCCAAAGAAATTCGGTCAGAAAGCGAGGCGGCACTCAAGCAGAAAGAAGTGCCTGCAACAGCCATATGTACGAACACATTGGAGTTAGGAATTGACATTGGAGCGGTCAAAAGAGTCGTGCAAATTGGAGCGCCTCCATCGGTTGCCAGCTTACGCCAACGGCTGGGACGCTCCGGCCGCCGCAAGGGTGAGCCAGCCATTCTGCTGGGGTACTGCATCCAAGACGCTGTCGACAGCAGGTCTGGCATTGAGACCCAATTGCGATTGGACTTAGTTCAGACCGTAGCGATGATTTTTCTATTGCTGGAAGGCTGGTTTGAACCGCCCGTCACGCAAGGAGCTCATCTGTCTACTCTCGTGCAGCAAGTGTTGTCCGCTATTGCTCAGAACGGAGGGGCTACGATTGGTCAGCTGTATGCTCTCCTGTGCGCACCCGGTACGCCCTTTGAAGGTACAACGAAAGAGGGCTTCATAGACCTGGTTCGCCATTTGGGGCAGAAGGAACTCATTGTTCAGGATTCTTCCGGCCTATTACTGCATGGACCGGTGGGTGAGAAGTTCGTGAACCACTACACCTTCTACGCCGCTTTTGCGGGCGACGATGAGTTTCGACTAGTTGCAGGAAGTCGTACGCTGGGTACGCTGCCCGTTTCTCAAATGCTCACTATTGGACAGCGCATTCTTTTTGCTGGCAAGACGTGGATAGTCGAGTCGGTTGATGAACAGCAGAAAGTCATATTTGTTAGGCATGCACGTGGTGGCGCCCCACCATTGTTCTCAGGGGGCGTAGGACGCGTCCACACGAAGGTTAGGCAGCGGATGCGGCAACTGCTGGAGTCGACCGAAAAAGTGGTATTCATCGATGAAGTGGCACAACGGTTTCTGGAGGAAGCACGTGCGAACTTCCACTTGATGAATTTGCACACAGAGCACCTTGTAGACCAGGGGCGGGAACTTTTGGTTTTGACATGGCTTGGCGACTCTGCCAACGAGGCGCTCGCATGCTTCATGAGGTTGAGGGGTTTCACAGCAGCACCTGCAGGTCCAGGTATCGAAGTGATGAAGGGCGAAAAGACGGTCGACAACATCTTAGATGCACTATTGGACGCAGCTTTGTCTGTGCCGCCGACGTTGGCTGAACTTCTCGAGGGTGCCAGGAATCTCGAACGTGAGAAGTGGGATTGGGCACTTCCCCCTGAATTGCTGAAAAAAGCATATGCGAGCCTAAATCTCAATATCGACGAGGCTCAGCAATGGGTAGTCACGCACCATGCGCAAGTGGCTGGGGACACTGGCAATTAGCCTGCCGAACGACGCGTAAGAATCCTGACCTGTATATACTTGATTAATCACCGCAGTCGTTTTGCCCGCAAGGGCTCCTGTGAGGTGTTCCAGAACACTGTCGCCCTCAGCACAGGAGCGCCACTAGCCTCGTGACTGCAGATTTCAGGACAGCACAAAGACATAAAACCCATGGCCGTCAACTTCCTTGTCACGCAGTACCGCAAATCTCCCTTGAGAACGCCAAAGAACACCATTGTTCTAGCCGCAGACAACTGGGACGACTACAGCTACAAGACCACTTTTTCAGCAACGTACTACTCGTCGCGTGGCGACTCCACGGATCTGGGAAACTTGAAAATTGGTTGTACTGGCCAGCCCAAAGGCTGGACATCGGAACTCATTCCGAGCGCCTTCGAGAACCTTGCGGAGAACTGGTTCTCGCTTGGGCAGGATGTCGACTACTACAAAAATTTGATCGAGTGTTTTGGCCAATCCGAACAATTGGAGGTGCTGAAGGCTTTGCGAGATGTCGCCGCTAACTCCGAGATATTCGAGCGTGCAGATAGCGAAGCTGTGTTTGTCACATCCATTATGCGTTCGGTGAGCACTTCGGTCATCACCGGCCAGTTCAGGCGCGTCATCTCGGGCAACGCGCCCCTGACCGAATTCCACTTTTCTTACCGCGATCCGGGGAGCTCCGCTAGCCCAGCGCTCAGGCTAGATTTCAAAGTGACGCCTGAGTCCACTCCACCGACTAATATCCATGTACTCATCGGTCGCAACGGAGTAGGCAAGACGACGCTGTTGAACAACATAGTGCGTACCATCCTGCATATACCGACGCAGCTGGACCACTCAGTTACCATTCATGATCTCGATATGTGGGCCAATGACAAAGAAATCGAAAACAATTACTTTAGTAGCCTGGTATCGGTTTCCTTCAGCGCCTTCGACCCCTTCAATCCACCGCCTGATCAGCCCGATCACAGTCGGGGGGTCGCATATTTCTATGTGGGGATGAAAACATCCCGCACGGGGCAGCCACAGACGACGAGCGCTGCTCATAAATCGCCAACGCAGCTAACCGAAGACTTTGTGACGAGTCTGGACTTCTGCCTGAATGAACCATCGAGGAAGCAGCGATGGGCGCGAGCCGTTACCAAACTGCAGTCGGATGAAAACTTCGCGGACTTGAACCTCTGCGCGATTCTAGATCTGGAGGGCACGCAAGCGATTCGCAAGGCTCGAGAGCTCATGGGGGAACTCAGCTCTGGGCATGCCATCGTGCTGCTGACCATCACGAAACTGATCCAGACGGTTGAAGAAAAGACCCTGGTGCTTTTAGACGAACCGGAAAGCCATCTCCACCCCCCCCTGCTGTCGGCGTTCATCCGTGCGCTGGAAGACCTGCTTTTCAGCCGTAACGGGGTGGCCATCATCGCCACCCACTCTCCAGTCGTCGTGCAGGAAGTACCCAAGTCCTGTGTTTGGATCATCAACCGGGTGCGAACCGCCGGCAGGGTCGACCGGCCGACCCGGGAAACCTTCGGGGAAAACGTGGGAATCCTGACCAGAGAAGTCTTCGGGTTGGAGGTCAGCAAATCCGGTTTTCACAACCTGCTCGAAAAGCGTGTAAGCGAGGGCAAGACCTTCGACGAGATCAAGGCTGAATTCGGTGATCAACTGGGCATGGAGGCACGTGCTGTGCTGATGGCCCTCGTCGCAGCAAGGGATGAGGAATGAGAACGTTGCCACGACCGGCCATCGATCCCGCCATCTTCTTCGACACCTGCACGAGCGGCATCACAGATCCCGCTGTCAAACAGCACTTCGCGCAAGCCCGGCAGACAATTCTGGATTTTGCTCAGGTGTATTTGCAAAAAGCGCCCGCTTCAACGCTCCATGAATTTCTGCCGTGCTCGCACGGCGAGTCGCAACAGATCATTGTCGGAGCGCTCACTAAGGGCGATCTGAACGGTCTGTACTCGAACCAAATGGTCAAGGGCCCGGGCAGAAGCGTTTACGATGATCTGATGACATCCGTGCCCTTGAACAAATGTCCGTACTGCGGACTGAGCCAAGTCGCCACCCTGGACCATGTGCTGTCAAAGTCGCGCTATCCAGTCTTCTCAACACTGCCAGACAATCTGGTGCCGACATGCGGTGAATGCAATCACAGCAAGGGGGGTGGCGTTGCGACCGTCGAGAACACGGGTCTGCACCCCTACTTCGAGCCGGCGGATTTAAGTACCACCTCGTGGCTGCATGCCACCGCCCAGGACACCATGCCCGTAGTGGTCAGCTTTTTTCTCGACATCCCTGATGTACTTCCGCCTCCCATTAGGCAGAAGATCACTAATCATTTTCGAGACCTTGAACTTGCAAGAAGATACTCGGTAGAAGCCGCCAGCGAGTTAGCCTCTATTCAGGAAGTGTTTCGGTTGCTGCCGGGCCCGGCGGCTCGGCATGCTTACCTGCAGAACCTAGCCACAGCGGAATCACGACTGAACATGAATTCCTGGAAGGCGGCGACCTACCGCGCACTGGAGGACGCCGACTGGTTTTGGTCTGCATAGCCGCCAGACATTGGGCACTTGGAAAAGGATGAGCGCGACTGCTAGCCTGGAGAACATCGGCCAAGAATCGTCGGAAGACCTACATAGCCTCAGCCCAGCGTATTCTGGTTTTGCCGTTTTGGTCTGCAGCTGTGCTTACGGGACAGATCGACCCTAACTATTTCCTTTCGCGCCCCCATCTTCATGCTTGCAAACCGCATCGACCTGTATATCGGTTCCCCGATCGAGCATGAGTCCGAACGGACTGTACTCATCGAGCTGCTGCGATTGCTCGAGATGTCTGGTACGGCTGCCACGGTTCTGGCCAACGTCTATCTGAAGGGGCGACAGCTAGACCTGGTTCTCGGGACCGACAGGCTGACGCTGATGCTTGAAGCCAAATCCTGCACAGCACCGCTTCGGGGATCGGAGAATGGCTCATGGTCCACACTCACCCGATCTGGGCGTTGGAAGACCACACGCAACGCATATCTACAGGCGCTGGACGAGAAGAATGCGCTTCGCGATTCGCTCCGCGAGCATCTAGGCGAGGTGACCGGATATCCGAACGCCCACGTGGTGTTTGTCCCCGGACTGGCGCCGAGGTCGGAATTGCCCTCTGACCACAAGGTCACTTTCGGTGGGATAGAGGAAATCGCCGATCAACTCGCCCAGCATTCCGGGCTCCGTTGTACTGCCGAGCAATGGCGTACGTTTGCCGATCGACAGCGCCTTGAGCGGGTATTCGATCTTGCCAGCGCCTGGGTGTTGATTTCCATGCAAACCTGACCCACCATTTCCATCCAATCTTGACCCACTCTGATTCGTGAGTTGTTGGCTCACGATGAGGCCAGAGTTCTGCTGGTCCTCTCCTTCTTCACGGTAGTTGGTGGTTGCTGTGCGGAGCTGTTCTTGAAGCGAAAGCTATCATTGCCAGTCTCTAGAATATGACAGTGATGCGTGAGCCGGTCCAGCAAAGCCGTAGTCATCTTTGCATCTCCGAATACGCTGCCCGCAGCCTCATTGTGTATGGAAGTCATCGTTGACTGGCTGCAAAGTGGGAAAACAAGTCCGCGGTTTCGTACGCGCGCGATGGCAAACGCGAATGTGTTTGCAGTGAAGGATCAGGATGTAGCGCGTCTTCCGGCCTGTCCAGCTTGTGGAGCGGGACATGCTGAGCCAGCTACCGTTCGGCAATGACGAAGCAAAGCTGCTTTTGGAGGATTCTCTATTGGCAAGCTTGGCCCCATACAAACAACTCGCTTCATTCGAACCAGAGGCAGGAGGCATCCTGATGGGCTACAGGAGAGGCGATCACATCCACATCACTGAAGCGACATTTCCGTCGAAGGATGACATTAGAAGTCGATTCAGATTCTTCCGACATGCCACCCACCACCAACGCGTAGCTCTTCAGCGATGGAAAGATACGGATAGAACTCTCGACTATGTCGGCGAATGGCACACCCATCCAGAAGACGATCCCGTGCCGTCGCACATTGATCTAAAGCATTGGCGCGAGATAGCTGCTAGCAGCCGCCGCCCAATGGTCTTTGTCATCGTCGGTCGACTGAGCAACTGGATAGGAGTAGGTCATTTCGATCAGGTCCGCCAAGTTCCCTGACATGAACACGGAACACGGTAGCTCTGCTTTGGCATGACCAGCGACATCCTTTGTTAAACAGGAGATTCGTGATGTTAGGGAGCCCAGCCGAAATTGAGCGTCTGCTGTGCGGTGGCCCCAAATCGCCGCCAGACTAAGACCGTTTGGGGTCGAAAGCACCTAGTCGCAAACCGAGTTAGCGGACTCACAAAATCCCCGGTGACCGGCTGTTAGCGAGAGGCTGCTGCGAACCTGAAAACAATCATTGGGGAAGTGACGGTCTTGGAGCTCTGAAAGACTGATATGACTACGTGAGTGATAGTTCGCCCAGCTGCAATAAGCGGCAGCAACCGCTGCAATGCAGTCATCCGCAGGACCCATTCCGGGAAACTGCGAGTCCACGTGCAAAAACAAAAGGCTGCAAACCTAAGTTTGCAGCCTTTGCTTTTTGTGGTACTTTAAGTGGTACAAAACTCAAATTCTTTTGCAAGCCTTTGAATCTTAAGCCATCTTGGCGGAAACGGAGGGATTCGAACCCTAGAGAGTGAGTTTTAGAGCGTACCCAAGCGGCTTTTTCAGAGGGAGGCTATCCGCCCGAGTACGCTGGAATTGGCTCATTTTGGGGCAGATTTAGGGATGGCATGCGCTGGACCAGCGGCAGCTCGCGGGGTCTGCGCTGCTTGTGTGCGGCTCCAGCGCTAGGCTACCGCCGCTCCGGGGCGGCTCCAGAGCGAGGCACACCTGCCGCCCGAACCCGGCGAGCCCCCCCCACCCTTCGCCGGTTGGGCCCTGCCGATGACGCTATCCGTGCAACGCCCCCTGGCCTTTGCACGAATAGGCTGACTCATTCCCCGCATCTCCGGTCTGCTATCTCTTGCTGGATGCCGGGAAAAAGTCTTCTCGGCCAGGCAGATCTACATCAGTAAGCAATTGCTCCCACCAGATTGCCGCTTTTTCAAGCATTTCAGGCACTGATGTGGAAGCATCTGGATCGTTTCTATTTTGGATTATTTGCGTAATTACGGTTAAATCCTCGGTCCCGTCATCATTTTTAAAAATTATCTCGCCAACCATCACCTTAAATTGATCATCAGGAGTATTGAGATGAAAGTGCTTGTTGGCATTGCATATTTGATGGCACGCGTTTATCACCGAAAATGCGTTGCGCAAGTAGAGCAAAAAGGCTTTATTGTTCTTTAAGTTCACGCCTTGCAGAACCCGCTGAATATTGCTTGTCAATACGCTGCTACCACTAACGGTGTGATACAGCCAATCGACCATAGCCAACGATGTGGAGGCAGCATTGATCGTTGCGTAGAGGTGTGCGTCTTGGCAATGCAATACGCTAGCAGGCGTCGCTCCAACTGTGATTTTTTCGGGAATGGCTTTGATCAGCTCGATCTCCCAATTTAGTTTGCGAAGCACTTGCCATATGCTGATTAATCCCAGTGTCCTATCACTTGCATTGATTGACATCTATTCTTCCAGGTGGATGCATGACAGCCAAGAGTATCACCCCCAAGGGTGGAAACAGTCTTTCCACCCTCTGGGTGCATAGCCTCCCAAATCTCCTTGCGGCGCTTGATGGACTTAGCCCGCTGGGCTGCCCTCAGTTTAATTTGTTGCAGCGTGACAACGGGGGTCTCGCCGGAATCAGCCGGCGCTGGCTGGCAGCTGCCGCCCAACGTTGATTTTTCAGACCTGCGTTGTGGGCGGGGAAATCAAACCAGGGGTCGAGTGGAAGAGGGTCGATCGACACATTGTCGGCCAAGCTGCGTGATCGACAGCCGAACGTAAAACGTACGCTAGGTGTTCAGATCACAAGAGCAAGGCGCCGACGGAATTCGTCCTCACCTCAGCCCCAAAACTGACCGTGCAGCAGTTTCAGCCGAGACGCCAGCGTCTCCGCGTCGTGCTGCATGTGCAGGACTGGCGTGGTGCCAATGCTCACATGCTCATACCAGATGTGGAAGGCGCGAGCTTTGGGCAGCATCTGGGCTGTGTCCCTGATTGCTCCAGCGATGCTGCTGGCGGTGAAGCTCAGCGCTTCTGAATGCTCATTCATGACCCTGGCCAGATATTGCCCGGGCGCGCTTTTTTCGATGTGCAGGCCCTGGATCATTTGTCACTCCGGATTAGATCAACGGGCCCTATTTTCTCCACCCCCGCCCTGCTGGATGTAGGCCGAATCCAGTGTATCCACAGCCCTTTCATCCAGGCCAGCGCATACAGCACGCTGACCGCGAAGATGCCCCATTGCTCGGCCTTCCATGAGGCATAGAACCAGAACGGCTGGCCCAGCATGCCGAAGACGCACGCCCAGCGCCTGAAGCTCTCAGAGCGGGCCTGCGACAGCCAGGCGGCAGCTGCACCGAGAACCGCGATGGCAACTTGATCAATCTGCATGTGCTCATCCCAAAAACTGGATAAAAAAACAGTATATAGGCGCTCTCAAAGACCGCGCACGGGTGCCGGCTAAAACCATTTTTCGTTACTACGAAAAACAGCTTGCACTACCAGTTAATTGTTACTACAATAAACTCATGTTCACAGTAATCGAAACCCCGACATTTCAGAAGCAAGCGGCTAAGGTGTGGACCGAAGCCGAGCGTCTGGATTTCATCAGCTGGATCTCGACTAACGGCCAAATGGGCGATGTGATCCCCGGCGCTGATGGTGCCCGTAAGGTGCGTTGGTCGGTGGCCGGCAAAGGCAAGCGTGGCGGTGCGCGAGTGATCTACTTCAACCTGACCTCTGACGAAATTGTGTTCCTCGTAGCTGTGTATGCGAAGTCGGAAAAGGAAAACATCCTCCCCAGCGAGATTGAAAGGAAATGAGAATGAAGACCCTAAAGCAACTCCAGGGCCTTGCTACCGACAAGGTAGCCAAGGCTATTGAGGCCGATGCTGGCGAAAGCCTCCCCGGCCTGCGCGAAGCGCTTGCCGAAGCTAAGGCGGGTCAGTACGGGGCAGTGCATACACCCAAGCAGATCGCCGCACGCAAGCCAGGTCGTCCAGCAGGCAGCGTAAAGGTGGCCGCTAAGGTATCTACCACCCTCCGTTTGGATCCTGATGTGCTGGAAGCATTCAAATCCCAAGGTGCGGGGTGGCAGACCCGCATCAATGATGTGCTCCGCGAGGATCTCAAGCATGGTCGCATCCACCGAGCCAAGGTTTGACCGTTGAAACAGCACGCATCGTGTGCTAACTGCACAAACGAAAAAAGAGCCTCCCCAGTGCCTAAGTGGCGCCGGGGAGGCTCTTTCTATTTCTGGCTGCAGGCTTGGTCGCTGTCGTCACCGATCAGCCGGCGCTCGATATTCACCTGGTCGCATAGCGCGGCTACTTCAGCATCCCGTCGCTTAAGGTCGCCTCCGAGGCTTGCGACCACGCCGAGGCCTTCTGCAAGCTGTCGGTCGAGGGCTGCGGCCTTATCTGCAAGATCGCGGCGGGCAGCGGCGTCGGCCTGGGCTTGCGCACGATAAGTGGCGGCTCGGCTGTCGGTGTCGCGGTGCAGGCGCTCAGCGCGGGCAAGCTCAGCGCGCACATCCACATCAATGCCAGTCTTGAGGTTCGCCAGGCGGTCGGCGTTGTAGATCGTGTCTTGGGCATGCTTGCTTTCCTTGATCGCGGTTTGGGTTTCATCAGTTCTGGCGGCTTCTGCGCGAGTGGCCTGCCGCTGGGCCTGCTCGGCGCGCAGTTCGGCGATGGTCTTACTGGCCTGCCAGCCCTTAACCACCCAGCCAGAGGCAAATAGAGCTAAACCCACCAGGGCGTATGCGTAAACCCTCCAGGTATTTGTATAAACCCCCCAGGTCATAGTCCCACCTCGCAGATCTCGCCGTTGGCATCGCCCCGGGCCTGCAGGCCTGGCAGCACCACAGACACCCCTTTGACCGTGCCACGGTTCCAGCGCGGATTTTCGCGGCATGCACCCACCACATCCCCTGCATTGGCCTTGCGCAGCAGCGTCGAGGTGTACAGCGCGCCATCGCCCTTGTTGTGGATGAAGTCGATGAACACAGCCTGCTGCAGTGGGGTATAGGTGGTCCAGAGGCGGAACATGCTCATGGCCGTGCGCTCGGCCGCCAGATAGCGGCTGCGCTCAAGCGCGTAGCAGTCGGCCGGCGTGTAGTACCGACCAGCCACCACAGCGCGGCCCGTGATGCCATTGCAGACGGTCAGCGGCTGGCCTTTGCCCAACTTGTCGACGTAGGGCGTACCAATGTGGCGGTAGCTGCTCTCGTAGTAGCTGCCCATCACCATGGCGATCTTGACTGCCTGGGAAGTGCCAGCATCAGTTGCCACAGCCTGGATGTACTGGCTCTGGTCGGCCATGGCCTGGGCGGCAGCCTTGTCGCGCTCGGACACAAGGTAGCCGCCGGCGCCACCCGTCAAGACTGCCAGGGCCACCAGGCCGGCGCGCAGTGCATTTGGGATCTTGCTCATGACAGGTCCGCCCTCTGCGTTTCGCTCATCTGGCGGTACTCGTCCAGCGTGATGATGCGCGGGCCCAGCCGTGGCTTGACCCATCCCCAGCGCTCAAACGCTGGCCGCCACAGCTTCTTCCAGAACCACTCGCAGATGAGCAGCACCGTGTAGAGCGCCGCCACGATAGAGGCAATGGTCCCCCACGGGATGGAGTTCACCCAGAACCAAGTCTCAAAGCTGGAATTGACCGTCGCCGCCTGGGCGATCTTGTCTGCCACTTCAGTTTGCGCGGCCGTGGCCAAGGTCAAGGCACTGGTCGCCTTTGCCATCGGCATGCTGATATCTGTGCTGTGCATTGAGGCACTCCCTCAGAAATAAGAAAACCCGCCGGAGCGGGTTGTGTTGTGTGTTGTGGCGAGGGTTACAAGGTCTCGGCGTAGCCGAACAGCTCGTGCAAATCGGCCTCGGTCAGGTTCAGGCCTGCCGCCAGCAGTAGCACCGTGGGGCTGTCCGACTCGATGGCCGCCGATCCCTGCCAATCCACCAGGGCCCGGTAGCGGTCGAACTCATCGGGGATCAGATTGATCTGCGCCTCGATGTCCTCGTTCTTGATGCCCTTCATGTCGAACAGCGCAAGCAAGGCCTGGCGCTTGGTCACGGTCACCCGCGCAGCATCTCTGGCGGCCTGCTCGGCTGCCAGGCGCTCGGTTTCCCGTTGGGCCAGCTCCTCATCGCTCAGTGGCACGACTTCCCACTGCTGCAGGTAGCCTTCCTCCGTTTGCACTGGGGCCAGCTCCACGGCCTTGTGGGTTGCCTGAACAAATGTGGGCTGCGGCTGATCCTCCACCTGAGCGTACTGCTCAAGCGGAACGAACGGATCTGGGAAAACTGTCAATGGGTGGCGCTGCATGATGTCAGCCTGGCTCAGCCCCCACTCTTTGGTAGTTGTATCAATAAACATATTCATCCTTAGTTGATCGCTAAGCCAAGGCGCGTGCCGTTTGCGATCCATGTCACAAAGCTGTTGCCATCTACGTACGCCCCAGCAGCGCCTCCCATTCCAATCGCGCCATCAGACTGCGAGTCAAAGGTTCCACTGGTTGAACCGTAGCTTCCGCTGGCTCCAGGCATTCCCATTGCGCCGCCGTCTCCGCCCTTGCCCCCAGTGGCCACGCCTTGGGTAGAGCCACCGATGGATGGGCCACCGACTGTCTGCGATGTGCCAGGGTTGCCGTACGTCTGCCACACAAATACAGGTGTGCCGGAGGTGTTAAAACCGGCCCCGCTTCCACCCGATCCACCATTGCCAGTACCCACATACCCTGTACCACGGAAGATGGCCTTCCAGGCCCCATTCCCGCCTGCTCCTCCGCCACCGAATATGGTCCCAGAGGTGTTGTCAATTCGGATGCGAGTGCGTGTGTAAATTGCGGTGCCTCCATTGACTAGCCCGCCAATGCGACCGCCAGGATTGCGGATGGTCAGGCAGTCGTGCGGAATGCCGGAAATTACCAGCGTAGCCACGTCCACGCCTGCATTGATGGTGCAGGTAATTTGGCCAGTACCATTCCATCCGCGCGCGCGGGCCAGTGCAGCAATGTCAGGGCTGCGGACAGACGCGGCAATCGTGATTGCCACGCTGCCACCGCTCATAATCATCCTTTGCGCCATCATCCTGCATGCCTCCCAGCGACGAACAGAAACCACTTAGTTAGACCGTTGTCGGTGCAGAGCGTCACCGTCAACCACTCACCAAAAGCTAACGTTGGAAGGGTTGCCCCCACTGGCAATGCAACATTGGAGCCGAACGTCAAGGAGAAACTACCAGTTTGATAGATGCGGATCGTCAGCTGATCGCCCATAGCGCGGGGAGCTGGAATATTGATCGCTAGATTGCCTGCCATGCCAACCATGTGCATCGATCCTGCGGCTGGGTCGCAAGTAATTGCCCCCGACACGTTGCTATGTAGTTTTACCTGCTCTATCACCGCTGACGCCGTGAAAACCCGTGCCCACGGGCTCCAGGCCGCATCGTGCAACTGCCGCTCGAATGTCCATCCTTGCTGTGTGCCTTCAAGCACTTGTGTGGCACGCTGGGTCTTGCGTAAGGCTGTGCCGAATGTGAAGACGTTCCAGCAGGAAATGGTCAGGGTTGTTGGCCAGTCGGCCCCCGCGCCGGTGCCATCGTTATAGGAGGCCCACTGCCCCAGAGGGGCATCCGCCATGGAAGTTGCCTTGGTGTAGATGGGCCCAGATCGCTCGACCAACCCCACCACAACGCCAGTCCGCCCCATAACCGAGGCAACCGGCCCGGCTTGGATAGCGTCCATCGCATCGCGCACATCTTGGACCGCTGTGTCTGCCGCTACGCGGCTGGCATTTGCTGCGTTTGCGGACTGACCAGCAGCGGTTGCAGCATTTTGGGCATCCAGAGCCTTGGCTTGCGCCCATTGGGCATTGGTATAAACCTGGTCAAGCGCAACATTGAATGCCAGCCGCTGCGGCTCATAGGAGGCCGCCAGCGCGAATGCCTTGGTGCTGAAAGTGACCCGGTCGTCTGTGGGCTGCGGCGCAGGAGGATACGCCGGCACGGGTGTTGGTACTACTAAAGGCATCACACCTCCTCAAGTTGAATAGCAAACATCGAGTAGTCGTAGTACTCGATAGAAACAGACCAGTCTTTGGCAATGCCAAACACGTTCAGGGCCTCAATGTCCTGAGAGCCCAGGAACAGTATTGGCTTCGCCCGGTTTTGGGCCATGTAGTTTTTGATGGCAGTAATTTCCGTGCGCCTGATGGGCACCGACATATCTGCCCAGCCGATATAGGTACGCTCGACCAGCACCCGGTTGCCGAACTCATCCAAGGTTTTCTTGGAAAAGTCCTGGATACCCACCGATGCCCCCAGTTGAACGCCGTGCCCCCACTCCTGGGCATTGCCAAGGATGAGGTTGCCCACTTCCATCTTGGTCGTGCCAGTGAAGTCAACCAGTACGTCAGCCTGCGGATAAGCTGGCAGGCCTGTGAAGAGACCAAGTGCCCCAGTAGGTGTCCATTGCCCGAAGTGCCACTCCCACCAATCTGCAGCGGCCGGCGCCAGGCCCACGGTTAGGTTTTTGTCGTAGACCGTTCCAAAAGTTGGATCTACGACGCGAACTCGGACAGATTGCACATCTACGAGGCCAATGGCAGACACAGCATCCACCGTGCGCCCAAACCTGAACCGGTAGGATGCCGTCGCATTGAACTTGGAGCTCTGCGATGTGCGCCCATTAAAAAGGGCCCACGTATTGGTGGGCCCTACCTTGATCCAGAGCGTTGGGTTGTCCGGTGGCGGTACTGCATCGTTGACTGCAGCCCCAGCCTGGTACACCTGGTGCTTGTAGCGGACCCTTGACCCTTTAGGCCAAGAGCCAGCCACCCAAGCAACCGCTGAATCCTCCAGGGGAGGCTGAGCGATCAGGACGCTGTCGGTGATCTCCAGCGGGCTGACAGTTCTAAGTCCTGTCATGCGCTTTCCTCCTCTTCTCTGGGTTGGGGCATGCCCTCTGTATCCCACCTGGTCAGCACCTTGTTCATGCGCTGCACGGCAGGGACAGAAGCAGCAGCTTCAGACTTGCGATTGTTGTCATGGTTCTCCAGCGCAACGCGCAGAGCACGTACCTCAGAGACCAGTACCGGGTTATCGCTCGACGACTGCAGCGCGCCGGAGAACGCCGCACTACCCGTCGTTTGAATTACCCGGCCAGCTGCTGCTGCAGCAGCCTCTGCAACTTGCTGGTTGCCGATATCGACCCCGTACTTGCCTGCCAAGTAGCTGCGGGTGTCTGTCAGCGAGGCCAGCCACTCAGCCTGCTTTAGCAATACATCAGCTTGCGACGATGCATTTGCCTTGGCCATGTTCTCCAGGTTGCGGATGATCTGAGGCAGCTCGTCGGCTGCATCTTGATCCCCGGCCCGGGCCTGGGCGGTCTTGATGGCAAACAAGGCCTCGTAGTACGCGGCCCCGTGGTCATCGGTCACGCCCAGCAGCTCGCTACGCAAACGCTCCATCTCGTTCAGCATGGAATCAATGGTTTTGCGCCACTGATCCGCCAGCTTCTTGGCTGCGGCCGCTGCATCCTCTGCCGCCTTCGTTGCAGAGTCGTAGCCCTTGGCCACATCCTTGATGGCGGGGCTGTAGGTAGACATGGGAGGGATCACCGATCCAATGTCATTGCCCAGGTCGCGCACAAAGTCAATGGTCTCGTCCAGCATGGCCTTGAACGCAGGGTCATTGAGCAGCGTCTTGAGTGCAACTGCTGCGGCCTTAGCGTTCGCCACCATCGTTTCAATCGCCGCGCCACTCACCAGACCCGATACCGAAGAGCCCGCCATCGCAGCGGTAACCACCGGAGTGATAACGCCGTCAATGATCGAGTTGAGGATGGTGGTCACCGCCTGGCGGTAGATGGCCTGCTCAAAGCCGGATGCGATGCTGTCTGCCAGCCACTCGCCAGCCTGTGCACCACGCCCCTCGTTGATCTCGTTGATGAAACCATCAACCAGGCCATCGACCGAAAGGCCGAGCGTCGAGAGGGTTTCCTCGCGGATCTCAATCAGCTCCTGCATGCGCGCTGTCAACTCGTCCCGCGCTTGCTGCAGGCTCGCGCTTGCAGCATCTGCACCAGCAGCAAAGTCATCAGCAAACTGCAGCAGCTTGGCAAGCATCACCTCGTCTTTGTCTGCAATGGCCTTTTCGACCAGAGCGCGATACTTCGCCTTGGCATCAATATCGCCGACACGCAGATCGAGCCCCATCTCCTTCATGCCCTTGTCTGCCTGCTGAGCTGCTCTGGTGCGCTTCTCTTCCTCGCTGTAGTAGAGGTCATAGTAGGTTGCTGCGGCCTGCGTGAGCGCATCCATGCTGCCCATGGCGTCGACCAGCTTGCTAGCCCAATCTGCAGCGGAGAGCGAACCCTCCAGCAGAGTGGTTCCCAGCAGATCAAACACCATGTTGACCCCCGCCAGGCTTGCAGAAAGGCGGGTCAGCGCGTCTACAGCGGTCTCACCCACCCGGACGTATTCACCCATCACAAAAACCTGCTCAGTAACGGTTTCCGTCACTTCGCGGCCTACCCGGGCCTGCTGCTGGGTATCCCCATCAGAGACAACATCCACGGTATCCCACACCATGCGGGTGATCTCCCGTGTCTGCTCCTCCCACTTGCCCAGGACTGACCGAGCCATCTCTTCATTGGCTTGCGCCAACGCCGCCTCGATCTTCGCAGCAGCCTCCTCTTGCGTGAGACCGGTTAATTCCAGCCCCCTGCCACCTGTGTCCGGGTGGATCTCGTCCAGGCCCAGCGCCACTTTCATCGCTCGGATCGAATCACCGTTCAACCCCAGGCTGTCAGCTCTTGCGGCAGTGTCCTCCCGCATGTCCTTGAAAGCGTCCTGCAGGATCTTGATGGGGCCGGCCACAGCCTCGATAGAGCCGTTGTACTGGTCCAGCATCTCCAGGCGGCTGTATTGCTGCTGCATCTGCCTCTGACGGTATCCATTGCGTGGATCGTCCGGGTTGTCCGCAATCTCTTTTTTCAGCCGCTCGATTTCAGCTCTTGCCTTTTCTTGCTCCTTCTCTGCGACGATGTAGCGATAGTCCGGGCCGCTAAACAAGCTGCCGCTTTCGCGCAACAGCTGGTAGCCGTAGAGGTTCCCGCCCAGCTCACCAGTGATACCGGTGCCGACCTGCTTTTCCTCTTTAAACATGCCCCCCAGGTAGGCCGCGATCAGCGGAATCATCATCACGCCGGCCGCGCCCCAGCCACCATTGAGCCCCATAGCAGAGCCAGTGCCCCCATTGCCGATACCCACGCCAGAGCCCGGCCCCACCATGGATGCTGGCAGCGCTTGGCCCTGAATCTGCATGCCCAGACCGGTTGCCCAGTGCGAACCGGTGTAGGTGCCGAAGTTGGTCAAGCCACGCCCGATCAATCCAGCGGTGGAGCCCGAATACAAGCCATAGCCGGAGTTAGCGGCAGAACCCAGATTCAGGAGGTTTCCGATTCCACCCCCACCGCTTCCGCCGAGCACCGTGCCGAGCGCACCCATCATGGCCGAAGACCCATCTCCGAACAGCGATGCGCCAATGTTGATGATCCATTTGCGGATGGTCAGCTGGTACAGCATGTCCAGCACGGCAGATTTAAGGGTCTGGCCCAGTCGCTTGAATGTGCCAGCGCCATCCTCAAAAACATTCGTCCAGGTCTGGTGCGCAGATTGGTCGATGCTCTGGAAGAAGCTCACCCAATTGCCCTCTTGCGATTGGACCAGGGTGGCCGTCTCTTCTGCGACTTCCTTCTGCCCAAGCAGCTCGTTGCGCTCTCGCAGCTGCTTGATCTGCTCTTGCAAGGCCTGAATCATCATCGTGTCGTAGACCTCGAATGACTTCTTGGCCTGCAGATCCGCAAGCTCTTTTTCCTTTGCAACAATGACCTGCTCGCGGCGCAGGCGCAAGATGGTCTCTTGCTCCTTCTTGGACTTGCCGATCAAGGCAATCTCATCGCGCAGCTGTTTGTTGCCTTCCTCCAAGCTGTTCGCTGTCGCAAAGGCCGCATCCACGTTCTGCTTTTGCTGATCTTGCCAGGCCTTGCGGGCCTCGGCCGCTTCCTTGTAAGTCGCGGTGAGCTTCTCCTCTACCTCCAGCTCCTTGAGCTTGCTCTCCAAAATAGCCTTGTGGTCGCTGGAGATATTCTTCTTCAGCTCGGCCTGCATCTTGATCCGCAGGCGCTGGCTTTCGGTGATTGCTTCGCTGGACTGGTGCTCTAGCTTTTCCTCTGCAATTTTCGCGTTGATGGCATCCAGCAAAGACAGATAGGATTTCTCCTCCTGCTTGGTGCCGGCAACAACTTGTTTGCTGTATTTGGAACGGATCTCGCCCAGCGCAGTCTGGTGCGCAGCGGTGATCTGTGCGACCTGGCCAGCATCACCTTGCGCCAGGGCAATGGCTCTCTCGTAGTTCGCTGTTTCCTTTGCAATGTCTGCAGCCTTGCGCTGTGCTTCGGTCATTCGACCTGTGTCGGCCAAGTATTCCGTAACTGTCAGCTTGCGGGCTTCGGCGATCTTTTTATCCGTTTCGGCAAGCTTCCCCGTCTCATCGGCAAGCTCCTTCAGGATAGCCGTGCGCTTGCTCTGGGCCTCCGCGTCCATGCGGCCACTCAGCGCATGCAAGGCCCGTCCAGCTTCCTCAATCTTCTTGTTGGCATCGGAATATTCTTTGCCAAGGGCCTCGATGTCAGTAGGGCCCACACCCATTGCTTGCTTCTTCTTGGCAATGTAGTCGTCCAGCTTCTTATTCAGCGCATCAAGGGCCGGCGTCAAGCCAGCCAGCATGCGCGGACCTGCGCGCTCTGCGGCCGCAGCAGCTTCCTGCGACGCCCGGCCAGCTTCTTCGGCCTTGTTCTTGAACGCCTGATAGGCTGCCGTACCCGCGCCCACAGCCAGAACTAACCAACCCAATGGTCCCAGGGAGGCCATGAAGCCCTTCACCGCGACACCGGCAGCCGTGAATGCACCACCTGCGGCCACAGCTCCTGACACCACAGTAGTTAACCAACTCGACACGGCCAAACCGACCATGGTGGCGAGCATGGTTAGCACAGGGCCCACGTTCTTGGCCAGAATGTCAATCGCACCGGTAAGCAAGGAGGTTGCACCGGTGCTTTTGTTCAATTCGCCTGCGTACTGCGTGACATTGTTCACCAGTTTGGTAAACGCATCCGTCACTGTCACAGGCATAGCGTCGGCTTGCTTGCCCAGCTCCTGCATCTGCTTGGTCACCAACATCAGCTTGTCTGCGCTTAGCTGGCCTTTGCCAACCATGTCCTGCAGGCCGGCGATAGTCACGCCCAGCGCATCGGCCAGCGCCTTCTGCAGTGCTGGTGCGCCAGAGATGACCGTCTGGTACTCGCCCATCGTCATCTTGCCTTGGAGCATAGATTTGGACCAGGCATCAATCACGCTCTTGGTCTTATCGGCCGATGCAGAGGACACCGTGAGGCCATAGGAGAGCGTCTCCACCATGTCAACCGTCTCAGCGGTCGTGTACCCCATCTGCTTGAGGGATTCGGAGGTGCGGATAAATAGCTCTGCCGTGTCGGCAATGGGCTTGTAGACGCGGTTGCTGACATCCATCAGCCGGCTCATGGCAGCCTCGCCAGCTGTTGCGCTGCCCGTTGCCTGGTTCATGCGACTGGAGAGCTGGCCCCATGCGTCCGCATAGCCGACCAGCTTGGTAACGCTGAATCCAGCGGCCAGCCCACCGAGCGCACGGGAGGCAAGGCCAACACTGCGCTCGATGGCGGTCATGCCAGCGTCTACTTTTTGCTGCACCTGGCGCACGTCCTCAATGAGGCGCGCAAAGTTCGCCATCATCTGGATTTCGAGGGTTCCAGCAATCATTTGTGTGCTCCAGAAACGCAAAAAGCCCACGCGTTACGGCGTGGGCCCTTTAAAAACCGCTCAAAGCGGATTGAATTGACAGTGAGTCGGAGCGCCTATTTTTCCTCTAGGCAACGCGCCGACCAGTCCTTATCGAAAATCATTGCATAAGCCTGCTCTAACGAAGACGGACCTTCGCTGGCCAAGCCAAGTTCTTTGCGCTTCCTGGCGTTAAATTCATCCAGTCTCGCATTCAAGCTCTCTATATCCGCTTTGGCCTGCAAACTGTCCTTCAGGACAATCATTGGAAGCTCTTGAAGCCTGACGTATTCTCCCGGCACTATCAAAAATTTTCGGGGCCCGACATAGGCCCCATACTCATTCTTCGAATTTACCGTGCCACAGAGCACCCCAGTTTGAGTAAAAAATTCGTCCTCAAACTTCGCAGAGGCCGGGTCTTTTAGCTGCCCGAGCACGGGCTTACGAAGCTCGGCAACTTTTGCCTTGCGTTGGGCCTCAGCTGCTTGACGCTCTGTCTCTGCCTTCTCTTCTTTATTCGGCCCGCATCCGGCCAAGACTGCAATGGCTAGGCCTGCAAACATCAGTCGCATATCCCCTCCACGAATGAAAAGGGACATGCTACCAAACGCTACCCGCCGCGCAGCACATCCTTGATTCGGCGTGCGATGGCCTGCTTTTCCTGCAGCGCATCGACAGGCATCCAAGGCGCCGGCCGCTGCGGGTTTTCAGCAGCATTCACCTCCGAGACAAACTCGGTGGACATTTGCCGCAGCAAGTCCACCTCCCAGGGTTTGAGTTGCACACCCGAGAGCAGCGCCCAAGACCGGATCTCGGTGAAGCTCAGCCGCACCGGCCCAGCCGCCCCAGGCTCGATGAAATCAAGCCTTCGCAGATATTCCACCAGGTAGCCCAGCTCAGGGGCCAATGGGGGGTAGTAGATCTCGGCATCGTCCTCCAAGGCTTTTGCGGCCCGAGAGGGAAGCTTTACCTCCCTCTCAGACCGGCCCACCTTGTCGGTCCTCTTCTGCGATGCATTCCACCAGGCGAGCTGGCGGATGTAGAGGATTAGCTCGTCTGCGAGCCCTGAGTAAAATTTGACCAGTCCTTGACGTGCTCGGCCACCTGATCGGCGATAAAGCCAATCGAGCGATCACCGTATACGGCCAAGGCCAGTTCACGGCCAGTCAGGCCGTCATAGTCCAGCTCGACAAAGCTGTGGGTGATCTCGGCCAGGTACTGGGCTTGCTCTTTCTGCTTTTCGTCGGAGGTCTGCTCGAACTTGCCGCTTTTGCGCAGGCGAGACACTGCACGATTGGAGATCTTCGTTTGGGCAGCTTGGTACTCACGGGAGCCAGGGCCATAGACGTTCACGCCCACCGGCTTCTTGTCGCTCTTTTTGTCACCCTCGGTGTACATCAGATTGTCCTGGGCATCCTTCAGATGCAGGAACGAGGTTTCAGCGACAGCTTTGGACTTGATATTCAGAGACATGTAATTTCCTTATAGCGGAGAGACAAATAGGCCCGTGCGCAGCCGCCCGCCCCGCTATATGGAGCGAAGCGGCTGCGTCGGTGCAGGGGTGGCCTTGCGGCCAATGGGTTACAGGGATGGGATCAGGGGGCCGGCACTTCCACAATGCCGACGCCAGACTTGCTGGTGGTCAGCTCCAACTGGACCGTGGCCGAGCGCATCGAGTCCACGCCAGCGGTGGCCTTTTCAAACGAAATGACCTTGGCTTGGAAGTAGTCGATGTCGCCGCCTTGGTACTCGACCTTGAACGAGTAATCCTCGTCTTCGTTCAGAGCCTCGCTCAGCACGATCTGGCCAGGGTCCTTGTTGTCGATGGCCAGCTGCAGAGTCTTCTGGCCTTCATTGAAGGAGCCCTTGAATTTCTGCGTGCCACGGTTGTCGATGGGCTGGTGGGTCACCACCGCATAGGTGCGGCCGTGGCTGCCCCCATCGGTGATCTCGCCGATCCGTGCCCAGTCGGCAACTGCCGCATAGCCTGCAGCATCAAACGTGGCAGGCGGATTGGCGGAAATGCTGATTTTTGTACCAGCAACGGTTTCTACTCCGGACATGGAGCTTCCTTTCTGCAAAAGAAAAGGCCCAACGAAGTGAGCCCTTGGGTTAAGCCGTTGCCGGCCATTTATCGGTCACGCTTTGAAGTGACCATCAAATCAATGGAGCGCCCAAAAATGGACACCTCCTCGTTATCGAGATCCGGGCCCAGCCCGGCGTTGCGCACGTTGTTTACCGTGATGCCATTTACCAGGCCGCGCTTGTTCTCGCAGGCCTTGCGCACAGCACCTATTAAGCGCTCCTTGGTGGCGTAGTCCTTGGCAGCCACAGTCACCTCGATGCGGCCTGTCTCCATCACCTTGATCTCATCGCCGCTGATGGTCTGCCGGTCGTTGTCGCTGATGTTGCGCAGGGACAGCGCCGGCAGCGCAGAGCTCTGGGGGATAAAACCCTGGTGCATACGATCCACCGGCACCAATGCCACCAACGCTGCATCAGCCTTCAGAAGCGCCATGACGACGCGGAATGCATTGGGTGCGCTCATTGCTCAGCCTCCACAGCTACGCCAGAGGTATCGAGGCCGTGTTTCGTTGCAAGTCGGGCTTTCATGTAGTTGCCGGCCGCCACGATTGCCTCTTGGCCTTTGTTGTCCAGCGCTGGGCGCATGAAAGGACGGGCCCTGATGCCGGGATGCAGGACGGATGCGCCGACAAATTGCCCGCCGATCTGTAGGGACCCCTTGGCCATCATCTTGTTCAGCGTTTTAAGCCCCACCTTTTCCTCGCCTCGGCGCGTCTTACGTGTGGGGGTGTCCTTGGCGGCCACACTAATCCAGTGCGCAGCCGTGCCAAACTCAATCCAGTGGGCTTTAAAGTCGTCGGTCTTCACACTCGCGGTCACCACACCCTTTTGATTGCGCGTGCTGATGCGGATACTTTCACGCAAGTCACCGTCATCCACCGCCGCGCCGCGCTTGGCTTCCGCTTCCAGCACCTTGGCGCCGGCTCGCAGCGCCCCGCGCATCACGTTCTTCTGCAGCTTCTCGGGCAACTGCTTCATGAACTCGGCCAACTCTTTGAGCCCTGTTACCTTAACGCCAGAGGTTGCCATCGTCTGCCCTCCCAAAGTCCTTGATGAGCAGCTCAATGCCGTCTCTGCGCCCCAATTCGGCCGGGCCCGCAACGATCTCGCAAACCCGGTCAGGGTCGCCATCTACCCCCAGGACTACCACGCGCATATCAGCACGCACGCCCGATAGGTAGCGCATCCTCAATCGGGCAGGACGTTCGTTGATCTGCACAGCGTCTTCAATCTTGTCAGATCGTGAGGGCAGGACATCCTGCACTTGGGCCCAGCCGCTGGCGAACTCGCGCCACTCCTTTATCTCGGTGTTGTATTCCGGGTCTCGACCAATGACTTCGTACACCATGATGCGGATCTCTTTGTCCAGGTCGCCAGCAAGTAAAAGCATGGTTACACCCCCAGGCCAACACGGTCAGGCCACAAAATCCGCTCAGCGCGGGTCATTGCGGCTGGCGTAGGCTGATCGCTCCGCTTGTCGTAACGGTCGCTCACCATTTCCAGCACAGCAGCCCGAAACTGCGCGTTGGCTACCATGGGCGAGTCGCCTGCTGTGCCGCCGGCCAGCGCAGCATCGAGCGCCACCTGGTCAGCAAACACCTTGCGATTGAGAAACTTTTCAGCCAAGCCCTCGGCGGCCTCCACCAGCAGGGTGAGCAAAACATCATCGGATGTGCTGGCCCGGCAGTAGCGGCGCGCCAGGTCAAGGCTGGTGATCATTGCTTGCTCGCTTTCTTGGCGTCTGGTTTCGTCTCGGCCTTGGCGGATGCCTGCTTTACCTTCTCATTGCCATGCACGCGGACCAGCTCACGAAAATGGGCTTCGGAGGTTTCAAACTCCGTCACCACTTTGCCGCCCACATAGAGTGGGACAGTCGATTTGACTGGGATCATTTCGGTATCTCCAAGAAGATGGGGCCCGGGGATTTCCCAGGCCCCGGGTCATTACGGCGTAACGGTTGGCAGGTCGCCGTAGATGAACGCCTCAGGGCGGTAGACGGCCAGGGCGGCGCGCTCTTCGCAGCGGATAGAGATCAGGTTTTTCTCGAAGTCGTCGGCGTTCTCGGTGGAGATCACCACGTTGGCGTCTTCGCGGTCAAACAGCTGGGCGCCGTCACGGAATGCACCGGTGAGGAACTTGTTCAGGAAAGCTGCGATCTCGGTTTCCACCACTGGCAGACCCCACATCGAAGGGGTGTTGGTGCCCTGGGGGTTGCCGATGATGTAGCGGCCCAGGTCATCCTTGAGCAGCTCGATCTTGGCCCAGTCGGTGAAGTGCAGCACATGGCCGGAGGCCGGCACGCGGGCCAGTTGGGCCTGCAGCATGGCCCAGCGCAGCGTATCAATCGCAGTCGCACCAGCAGGAATGCCGGTGGACGAGTAAGCGGTGGCCTGCGGGATGATGCCGTGCAGATGCGCGCCAGTGCCGTCACCAAACAGGATTTCCTGCTCTTCCACGTATTTCAGGCCATAGCGCATTTCCTTGTCGATCAGGCTTTGCAGCTGTGCAAAGTCATCCATGATCTGCTTGGAGGCCTTGAACATGTGCGCGATGGTCGTGACCGGGGTGAGCTTGTTGGCAAACTCGATTTCGCTGTAGGGCTTGGCTGTGCCCTCAGCCACCACCTTGGCGGCATTGGTGAAGCCGGTTTGCTGCACCCAGTAGATGGCAGGCGACTCCGTGCGGCCAGGCGAGATGAGATCTCGGACAAACAGGCGCTGCTTGAGCGTCTCTTGAACACCAGGCAAACGCATGGGCTCGACCGTGCCGGCGGGAATGCCCGTGGACAAGAGTGCAGCTTGCACGGGGACGGACACGCGACCCTTTTGGTTGGCTTGCACAAAGTCTTTGGCAAATGCGGCCAGCTTGTCACTCTTGGCCACCGTGGCGCCCAGGCTCAGTGCGGCAGCAGCATCGCCCAAATGGTTTTTGCCAGCGACATGCTGCTCAACCTCGCCCAGCTGCGCCTTGAGGGATTCTGAGGCTTGGCGCAGCGTGTTGACCTCGGTGGCCATCTTGTCCACCGACTCCTTGGTTTCGGCGCTCATGTCGCCGGCCTTTTTAGCTTCCGCAAAGGCCTGCTCAGCCTTCTTGCTGAAGTCGCTGGACGATTTCTCCAGCGTTGCGTTTACCTGCTTGAGCAGGTCCTGTACAGACATATCAGACATGGTTTGTCCTCTTCAAAAAAGAAAACCGCCTTTTCGGCGGCCGTTGGTTTGCTTGAGATGGCTTAGGCTCGCGCCGCTGCCCCAAATTGCGCAGTGAGCGCCAGAAGGTGCGCGGCGTCTGCCGCTGAAACGGCAGCGCTTGGCGTGCCATCTTGGACAGCGCCAGGCGTGCCCTTGATTTCTTGAATCAGGCTGCGGCGCTCAGTGCGCGACATGCCTGCCTTGGCCAGTGTCATATCGAGGCGCTGGACAGCTGATGCCTTGGCACTCCGCCCCTCCTCGATCTGGTCTGCCGGCGTGAAGTCGTCAGCAAATCCCTGATCGACTGCTGTGGCGCCACTGATCCAGGTTTCTGCAGCCAGCATGGCCTGCAGCTTGCCCGCATCCAGCCCGGTGCGGGCCGCATACATGTCAACCATCACCGCGTCAAACTCATCGTTCTGCGCGGCGATGTTGCGCAGGTCATCGGCATTGCCGACGGCCAGACACCAGCATTTGTGAATCATGAAGAACGCAGACTTTGCAATCTGCACCTCATCACCCCCCATGGCCAGAACCGATGCGGCTGAAGCGGCCATGCCGAGCACGCGGATGGTCACGCGGCCCTCGTACTCACGGAACATGTTGTAAATGGCGATGCCGTGAAAGAGGCTGCCTCCTGGGCTGTTGATGTACACCGTCACATCCTTGCCGCCCAGGCTGCGCAAGATGCCCGCGCACTTGGCCTCGGTAAAGCCCGATCCGTCCCAGTCCTCGCCGATCACCTCAAAGATGCTGATGCTTGCCGCATCGTCCGCGCCCTTGGCTTGAAGGCCGCGATTCCAGCGCGCCATGATCGACTCGGGCACCTCAAAACGCGCTTTGGCGTTGAGGTGATCCGCCCGCAGAGCAGGCAAGTTTTTCTTGTTCATCTTCACCCTTTCGGTTCTTCCTCGAAGCCAAGGAGATTTCGCATTGCAGAGCGAATCTGCTGCAGCTCGCTGGTTGTGCCAATGGAGTCCAAGGTAGTCATGGCCGATTGCACGGTCAGCACTGCAGCGTTTCCGCCCAGCGGCTCCCGATCTTCCAGCTCACGAACCTCATCCCGGGTCAAAATTCCGTTGTTCACCATCACGGCATAGAACGCAGCGCGCCCGGCCGTATCCGCACGAAGCAGACCTTCGACCGCAAACTTTGGGTAGTAGCGCAGGCGCTCGGTGGGGCTCAGTAAATCCTTGGTGATGGATTGCTCAATACGGCGCAGCCACGGGCCCAAGGTGAATGTGAGGAAACCGATCATCTGCTGCTCTATCCCCGTCCCCCAGTTGGACCCTTTGTCTGTGTGGCCGACCATCCAGGGCGGAACGCGGAACCAGCGGCAGATCTCTTCTACGCTGAAGCTGCGCGACTCCAAGAGCTGCGCATCAGCGGGCTTGATCCCCACGGCCCCAACATCTATGCCCCCTTCCAGAACCGGCACCTCGCCGCGTTCGACAGATCCAACGTATTCCTTTTTGAACTCTTGGCGCTGGTCAGGGGTGAGCCACTTATCCACCTTGTAGTAAAGCGTCTGCAGCAGACCAGTCTTGAATGTCTTGCCGGCCGCGTCATCAGCAGCCAGCGCATTGCCGAAGACCTGCGCGCCATACTCGATTACCGAAACGCCATCTTTGCCGTCAAGGGAGAAGCCCGGGATGTGCCAAATTCGGTCGTTTGGGATGAGGCGCTGCCTACCGTTGTCTTCCACATAGCGAAATTGCTTGCTTCCATCGCTGAGGCGTGTCCACGACAGCCGGGCGGGCGCTAGAAACTTCAATCCGACAATGCGAGATCCGAGCATGAGCTTCTCGCACCTGGCACCATCTCGCAGCAGCATTGCCGCAACCACCGCCTCCCAAAACACTGAGGCCGTGCTGTCTGCGTTGGGCTGCGCATGGATGATCTTGTGCAGCCAATGGTCGCTTGCAGGCTTCTTGCCCTTCACCGTGCGCTCGTTTATGCCAAGCGGGAGGGTCGCAATGGTCTCGGAGATCAGTCGCGTGCAGGCCCACACAGTGGACAGGCGCAGCAGCTTCTGATCTGTCAACACGGTGCCGCTTGCGTGAACTACCAAGCCGGCACCACTCCCGCCACCAGGCAGGACCCAGCCGAGCACAGTGGCCCGGACTCGCCCGAGCGCCGTTCTCATTGGATTTTTCATCTTCCTGCCTTAATTCCACCCTTGAGAAATCCATCCATGTCCCCCTCTGTGGCGGCGCTCAAGCTCACGCCAGTCGCCATCAAAAGGGAGGCCATGTCGTCTATCTTTTCCGTGGACTTGCGCCTGTCTGGCGCGTTGTTCAAGTTCTGATCCTGTCTGGCCACCAGGTTGGAGGCGTTCCAGTTCAGCACCGGGTCATTACCGTGGGCCAGGCGGCCCGCCATGTAGTGCAGCTCCAGGTCCTGCATTGCAGGGTGGTAGCTCTGGGGCCCTTGCCGAAATAGCTCCATCGGCACGCTAGCCTGCTTGAGACGCTGCGTGAGCTGGGGCGCATTCCAGTTGTCATAGGCCACCAGTTGCAAATTGAAGGTCTCTTTGACCTCCAAAATCTTGGCCTCAATGGGCGCATAGTCGATCACCTCGTCACCGCACTCGATCAACAGCCCCGCCTCAACCCAGGCCTGATAAGGCACCAGACCGCGTGCCACTCGGCGCCGCGTTGCAGCAGGCGGCACCCAGCGCCAACCATAGGTATAGAGCCAGCCGTTCAAGCGCCACACCAGCCGCAATGAGGTCAGGTCACTGGTGCTCGATAGATCGAGGCCTCCCCAGCAAGGCACCGTGCGCAGCATGTCCAGATCGACAGCACCGCTGCACTCGCGCCACTTGGTAAGGTTCACCCAGCCACCAGCGACCGATGAAGGCCGATTCAGGCGCTTGATCTTGAATTCGCCGTAGGTGCCAGGCTTTTCCTTTGCCTCGATGGCCGCCTTTCGGATCTCGATCAGCAGCTTGGAATTGACCTCCATCAAGGGATTGGCCTTGTGCCAGGCCTCCTCATCAAAGTCATCGTCCGCCTCGGTGCCCAGGTCCTCGCTCTTCTCGTCCACCGCGTAGTAAATCGCCAGGTAGTGGTCCGCTTGCACCAGGCCGCGCAACACCTTCTTGGCAAACTCTCGCTCCTCTGCCCAAGGCCCGGGGCTGTCATAGCCCTCAGTGGTCAGGTATAGCCAAAGCGGATTGCCCCGGGCGCCGGCCGCCGACTTCAGCACGTTCAGCAGGTCGTGGTTTTTGTGGGCGTGCAGCTCATCCAGAACCGTGCAGGATGGATTCAGACCGTCCTGCGTGCTTGCTTTGGCGTGCAATGCCTTGAAGGTGCCTCCGTTGCAGTAGCTCGCAATGGCCTTTGCATAGGCCACCATATTGAAGGCCTCGCGCAGGTCGGAGGTCTTCTCCACCATGCGCTTGGCCACCTTGAAAACGATGCTTGCCTGGTCGTAGGTTGTGGCTGCTGTGATGACCTGCGGCCCTGTCTCGTCCTCGCATACCTGGCAGTACAGCGCGATGACTGCCGCCAAGGTGCTTTTGGCGTTCTTGCGCGCAATGGCAAATAGGGCTGTCGTGAAACGGCGCGTGCCATCCAGATTGCGAAACCCAAACAGCTGAACGAGAAAAAACACATGAGACTCATGCAGGATGATGGTCGGCGTCTCCCACTTCCCCTCTACGTGCGGCAGCTTCTCGCCGAAATCGCAGATGTCATTGGCATGCCATACATCGAACTTGAATAGCGCATCCTTCTTCTTGGCCCGCTCCAGGTCATCCAGAAATCTCTTGGCAGCCAGGCGGATCCAGATTCCGAAGCGCTTGCGGTTCTTGGGGTCCAGCGCCTTCTTGGCATAGGCCTTGGCGACAGCCACATAGTCTTTATCGAGCGTTTGCTCGCTTTCCGTTTTTCGTGAAGGCATTTGTTGTCGGCCCTTCCCCCACTGGCTTTACCTTGCCTTGGGCTACCGGCGTAAGGCCGAAATCGTTTATCAAGTTGCGCAGCTGACCAACCATGGAGGCATTGGGTGCCTCGCCGGCCGCGTACAGCTGCACAGTCTTTCCATGCAAAGCACACAGATGGGCTAGGGCCTGCAGCCCGGCCTCGGTCAGCAGCTTGTTAGCCACCAAGATTGGCGCCAGGCGGTCCCACTCTTTGAACGCATGTGCGTTGGGCAACCAGTCAGGCGCCTGCGGAACATCGGAGATGATCGGCAGGTCTAGGACGTTATCAGGCTCTCGGTCTTTGCGATCCGTGCCCGCGATGGCCTTGAGATGGGCGGGCTTCCTTCCGGGTCCAGGCATGAAGCACCTCCCCTCCAAAATTGAAATTTCTATCTTGACCGTGCGAAAAAAGTGTTCCGTGGTCGGTACTGGGTGGAGAGGCCCTAAGGTTTTGACCCACCCCTCCCCTCGCATTGATGCGACTCGCTCTCATTCGACGCGACCCGATGGCGCCCGCCCCCCTAGAGGTCGATGCTCAATCCTCCACAGGGAAGCCGTCGAGGCCTACCCTTACAGCAGGCCTGTGGCCCTTCTGCAGCTTGGTGAGCTTCTTGTGGCACTCCCTGTTCACCGCCCGCAGGTTGCTCGGGTCATCGGGGTTGCCTTGCGCCTTCCCTGTCTTGAACCAGGCCTTGGGCTTGATGTGGTCAACCTCATGTGCCGGCAGGGGCTGAAGAAATCCGCCTTTGCAGTCTGGGCACTGGCACAGGTGGCCGTCTCGCTCCAGGATCTGCAGTCGCAGCTTTTCCCACTGAGAGCCATATCCTCGGGCGTGTCTGTTGATATTTGACCAAGCCATCGTTTGCTTCCAGCATCGTTACTAAACGGTAGACACTACATACCCGAGATAGAAAAGCCTTGTACGGCAGATATTGCCGACATGTGAACTGATGTGGGGATGAGCCAACGCTATCCCTCTTACCTTAGGCCAGCTGAAGTTTGTTTGCATGTTCGAATGGAACTCTCTATTGTGATCGCGAGGACCCTCTGCTAGCCTGTCGAAGACGTTCGCAACAGGATCTAATCATGAAACGCTTTTTCGCTACTCTCGCTCTCTCATCCTCGCTGTGGCTCATCTCCTCTGCTTCCATGGCTCAGGTGACACAGACCCTGTATTCTGCTAATGATCCGGCTCGGTTCTCAGGCTGGTGCGTGGACAATGAATCACACAATGTGGCTGTTAAATTCATCGTACCCCTAACAAAAAACTATGATTTAACAGCTATAAAGGCGCCATTTGAAATAATCCCAAATGATCCCCCAACAAACATTTCGATGGACGTGTTTAAATGGACGGCCAATGGTACTCCGCCGTCGGACCCCACTGATCTAATTGCGCGCCTACCTATTAATGAAACGCTTCCGACGGCCGATCCAACTGCAGATCCAATACCACAACAAGTTGATTATTCCTTTTCCTCTGCAACTCCTGTTCACCTGGAAGCAGGTAAAGCTTACTGGATCCAATTCAACGTCACTTCACCATCATGCGTAGTGTCGGTGCTTGGAGGAAATGAGCAACCTACGGCCCATTTAGTTACAAGAGACGCCGAATACCAGAATTATTCCAATGTATGGACTGATCGCACATCTAACTTCTATACGCAGTTGGAGCTTATCGGCAACCTGACCCCCCCCACTTTACAAGACGATTCTAGGATTGTTTCGCGAGTAGCATCAACTGACATTGATGTCCTGACAAATGATCAAGTTGGTGTAGTTTTGGACACTACATTTCCACTCGTGCTATCAAATCCTTCGGCAGGTACTCTTTCATATGTGGGTAATCAGATCCAATTTAATCCAGCATCGACCTTCAGCGATCCCGTCACCTTCACTTATAAGGCATGTACGCCTGATGGTGCTTGCTCAACAGCACTAGTCACTCTGCAACCAGAGGCTGTAACTCCCAGCAATCCTGGCAATCCTGGCAACCCCACTCCTGTCCCAACCCTGAATCAATGGAGTTTGTTGGTACTTTCCTCTCTGTTGATCTGCCTCGCCTGCATGCGTCAACGCCGGAAGCCCTAATTTCGCGATTAACCCTCTTGGTTTACGATGGGAGTTCTCACACATCCTTCACCAAGAGGGCATATGAAATTCGAATCTTTTGAAGATGTAGAAAAATTTGCGGCGTACATCGAACGCGAAAAGGACTGCCTTCTCGGACTCGTAAAAGCGCAACAGCTAGTAATCTCTGCGCTAGTTCAAACTCACCACAATCACCATAACTTCCAGCTATACCTCAGTCGACTGCGTGATGCTGCGGAACTTGGCCAAATCGACATGCAAGCGACCGGAGTTGATGGGGATGTATATCGGCGGGCGATAGATATGTATGCGAGTCTGAACCAAGTGAATCCATCCATCGACCCCCTAGCCCAACTGAGGACAAAAGGGGACAACTAAAAAGCGCGCATCTTCATAACCCGCAGGTCCCCACTTCATCTTAGGCTCATGGCTGGCTCCAAAAGAAAAGCCAGCACTTGACTGGCCTTGGTATTCGTACCCCATCAGACAACCCTCATGGGCTGGGGTTGCTGTTCGCTTCTTCAAGCACTGGGAAGCTCTCAGTAGGAGATGCCACTCCCTCAAGCCACTCAGGCGCGGGCTGCGCTTGCTGCAGCTGGACATGAAAAAGCCCCGCACTTGGCGGGGCTCATGCTTTAAAGTTTTCAGGCCTTATCGGGCTCTGCAGTTCACTTGAACTTCCTGCGAGCAAAGCCCAGCATCAGCAGACCCAAACTGGCCAGAGCCAAAGGTCCGTCAACAGGCACTGCCTGGGGAGCGACCGCAGCAGGCGCAGTCACATTCAAAGTAACGTTAGCCGTATCGCATTGTGTAGCCAGTGCCGTGCTGCAGATTTGGTAGGTCAACGTATAAGCACCAGCTGCAGCTGTGGAGGCAATCTGAACATCACCGTTTGCCGAGATAGTGATGCCAGCAGGCCAAGTGCCTACGGGAGTCAACACCACGTTGCTAGTGGTTGCAGGACCTCCATCAAAGGTGTCATTGGCAAGGACATTGATCGCAGTAATTGTTCCACTGTTCGGGCGCGTAACGGCTGGAGGTGCATCATCAAGCGCCTCCACACCTATGGAATCGATATTCAAGGTCACAGTAGCCGTATCACACTGTGTCGCCTGCACCGTGCTGCAAATCTGGTAGTTCAAGGTGTAGGTCCCAGACACAGCGGTCGAGCCTACCAGCACATTGCCATCTGCCGACAAAGTGATACCGGTAGGCCAGGCGCCAACTGCCGTCAATGCAACATTACTAGGAGTGGCAGCTGCGGCGTCCACCGTATCGTTGGTCAACACATTAATCGCGGCAACCGTGCCGGATGTGGGGCGCGTCAGTGGAGGTGCGGTATCGTCTACAGCATCCACACCGATCAACTGCACGCCTCCGATTCCCTTGAACGCAAAAATGAACGTATTGGGGGTGCCATCCGTGGATGGGTCTCCCGCTTCATTCAGACTTGGCTTCCCCAACGAGTATGCTTGCGCTCCGAAAGAACCGAGAGCCGCAAGTGCATCGACCTGATTGCCTGCTACTCCATAGCCGATTACGAACTCAAACTTTGCTCCAGGTGCAATAGTTCCAAAGTTGAAGCGAAAGTGAGCACCATGATCCTCTGGACCACTGTCCACAACATCTTGGTTCACAACCAACTGGCCCGAATCTGGGTTTAGCGGATCGGCGTTGTGAAACCCGTTGTCGCTAGAAAAAACCAGTGCAGTGCTGTTGCCTCGTTGAATAGTGGTGTACTCATTGAATTGGGTGGGGTATACGTCCCAATCCATTGCGCGGCCGTACAAAGCCTCTGCCGGCGCGGCAGAGATGTTTTCAATGGTGACCTTTACTTCATAAATGTTGTTGGTCGCCGCCGAAGGTGCATATGCGTGAGTGACGCGGAAAACACCGAATGCATTCACAACTGAAGTAGCCGTGGTAGCTGTAGATGCAAAGGACTCTTGAGTGATCCCAGACGTGCCGACATCTGCCCCTGTGTACCCAGAAGTGCTAGAGACGGCGTCAGCAATCCCCCAAGCTTCACAAGCGCAGCCTGGGGTGAGACCGTCCTGACCATTGGCCAAGTAGGTGATACCGGTTAACGGCGACACATCCGAGGGCATCAAGGCGCCATCTGCACGCACCCCGATTCTGACTGTCCCATTGTCTATGTTTGCCTGAGCCAAGACCATGGCGGGAAGGCTTATCACCGCGCCTGCAAGAAGTGTGCGAAGTTTCATTTCACAAGTCTCATGAGTTAGAAAGTCAAGAAATTTGACAATTTGTATCATGACGAAAGCTTAGCTTTAATTCGCTCAACTACTCACTTGTGATAGTAAAACATGCTCTTACATTTAGTCGCTCGGGCAACCACTTTTCATTGACTACAAGCTTTTTGCGTACCTAATTGAAGGTACAGCCAAATACAGAAAAGCCTCGCCCTAAGCGAGGCTGAAGGCGCGGATCGACCTTGACAAAGCTAAGTAACGAGATCCTGGGAAGGCACAGTTCCTTGCTTCACATAGATCTCAAAAGGACCGACTGTTAGGCGGTCTCCTTGATAGAGCACCCGTCGCCTGATCCTTACACCGTTCATGAATGTTCCATTGGAACTCTGGTGATCTTCTACCACCAACACCCCGGAGCGTAATAAAAACGCCCCGTGGTCTCTGCTCACAGTGGGATCATCAAGGCAAATTTCGCTGTCCGTATAGCGCCCAAAGGTGGTGAAGCCCTCTTGAAGCGTGTACGAACGAAGCATCATTGACGCTTCATGGGACACAACAATTTCCGGCAACATCTGACACTCAATAGTCGATGCCCGCACGTCCATAGAGGGGCATCTAAAAACAGGAGCACAAATTATTAGTCAGTTGAGACTGCGAGACTTTTAACAATCTTCAATCCCAAAACGAAAAGAGCCCTCCGAAGTGGAGAGCTCTTATCGAGCATTTGCAGTCACCGCCGCCTCCACATAGGATATGCGACTCTGTGCTGTTGCTCAGTCAATGGGGTGACTGTAGCACATTACCAGGCTACACACAAGCATTAAACGTGTAGTTTCTCAGCGTCATTGCGCCAGCCTCAACCACGGCCTCCGCCTGCGTGTCGAAGAAACCTGTGCGCCAGAAGGTGCTGCCCTTTCGCACCTCGCACGAAGTCCTACCGTCAACTCCCAGAAACTGAACGCGCCAGCCTTCTCGCTCCAACGCATAGCGCAGCTGCGCGCCATTCACCGGACTTGCTGCAGTCTTTACATGCTCCTGGCTCCAGGCGTGAGCTAGTACATCGTCTGGCAGCCTGCGTACCTGCATGTATCCGTCTATCTGAATCTCCACCTTGCAATCCCGGCAGCGGCTGAACCAGCCCATGGTCCGGTTGTTCCAAACGCTCCGGTTTTCATGCAAGCAGTGGCCCAAGTAGCGCACATTCACCATGCGCTCAGCCTCGGACAATGCGCGGTCAGCTTTGTACTCGCCATCCATGTCATGCACCCCGGTTGATCAGCATCTGGCGCGCATCACGCAGCAGATCGGCCAGGCCTTGAAGGCTTGTGCCCAGCTTCTTGCTTGCACGGGCGGGGCTGGCTTCCCTGCTGCGCGGATCCAACACATAGCACCAGTTCAGGACGGCGCGGTGCTTCTCGGGCAGCTGTGCGACGGCCTTGGCCAACTTCGCAGCGTCCATTGGGTCCATCAGCTCGGGCCCAATATCACCAGGCTGACGCAACTGCGGTTCACGCGGCATGCCTCGAAACATGGGGGATACGTCGCGGCGCATCGGGCCGTGGCACCACTTACCCCAGTTGGCCAGGCGCACATCCATTGGGCGGTGCTGGGGGAGGACCTGTGTGAAATCCACATAGCCCCGGGCACTGCGGCGCGCTGGGGTAGATAGTGCTGCTGTCTCTGCAAAGTTCATTCGGGCTCCGTTTCGGTTATTGGGGATGGGTAGCGCCAGCTGGTCGCTGGCTCAGGGCGTTCATGGCAAGGGTTGACGCCGTCCGGCATTCGTCCTCAGACCCCAGGTGGATGGGCACCCAGTCAGAACAGGCGTTTTCGACGTAGGCCCGGCGGTTGCACTTGAGCATGGCCTCCACTGGCTCTACGTGCAGCGCCGATTGGGTTTGGCTCCACAGGAGCACATGCGTTGCATCTGCTGGCTTAGTAGTCATCGGGATACCTCTTGTGCGCCCGTGGGGCACTGGTGGTGGTGTTGGTGTTGCTGGTGAGGGATTCGGTGGATTCAGACCAGCGCTGGTACTTGCCGTCGAAGTTCAGCGCCATGTCGCTCTGCCCCAGGTCCCGGCCCTTGATGGCGCCCAGGCCCTTGATGGATGACTCATCGATGTCGCCCTTCTTGTGGTCCCACAGCACCAGCACAATGTCGGCGTCCTCCTCGATGGCGCCGCACTCCTTCAGATCGGACAGCTGGGGCTTAGGGTTGGAGCGCTTTTCCACCTCCCGATTGAGCTGGGACAGCAGCGCGATGGTGATGCCCAGCTGGCCAGCCAGGCGCTTGAGGTTGCGGGTGATCTCTTCCAGCTGTACGCGGCGGTCCTTGCGCTCGTCAGTGGCAGCCATCAACTGCAGGTAGTCGATGACCACCAGCTTGATCTTGTGCTTGCGCACCAGCTTGCGAATCTTGGCGGAGATCTCTGCCAGGTTGACGCCTGGGCAGAACTCGAAATACAGCGGAAGATCTCGCATGCGCTCCATGGCGTCAGGCACTCGGCCATAGTCATCGGGGCTGAGCTTGCCCGTCTTGAGCAGGCGCAGTGGCACCCGGCCGAGGTTGGCCACCGTGCGGCGCATCAGCTCCTTCTCGCTCATCTCCATGCCCAAGAATGCGGAGGGATAGCCCCGCTCCGCCTGGTTGAGCGCCAGCTGCTGGGCAAAAGATGACTTGCCCACGCTTGGCCGCGCAGCGATGACGATTAACTGCCCGTCATACGTGCCGCCGGCGAGGATGTAATCCAGCTTCGTAATGCCCGTCTCGCGCCCCAGCACGGCCTTGCCGTCGGCCAGGTCCTCCAGCTCGTCAAGGAATGGGATAGCCAACTCGCCCACAGACTTAGCCTCAGAGGTCATACGCTCATCAGCAATGGCATCAAACAGCTTCACAGCCTGGCCTGAGATCTCCTCAGCTGAGAGCGATTTATCCTTGAGCAGCTCACCCACCTTTGCCGAGGCGTCTGCCACGCGGCGCAGCCGGTGAAGGTTCGCCACAATGCGGGCGTGGTGGGTGACCATCCGCACCGAAGCAAAGGAGCTTGTCAGGTTGTTGAGGTAGCTGGGCAGGCCAGCGGCGTAAGCGTCATCAACCTTGCCCTGCAGGTCCTGAAGCACCACCACCGGGTCCACGTCACGGCCTGCCAGAACCAGTCCTTCCACAGCGGTCCAAATGCTTTTGTGCAGTGGATGCGCAAAGCTGCTGGCCGACACATGCCCCGCTGCCATGTCAAAGGCCTCAGCGCCACCACTCAGCAGCGCGCCCAACACACTCTGCTCAGGGACTAGGGATGGATCGGCCCAAACCGCAACAGCGGGGGCGGGAAATTGCGAATCGAAATCCTGCATATCAAAGCCACTTCTCGCGTTCATCGGTTCTCCTTGCGGTGGCTTTCCCATGCGCAGATGTGCATCTCTGCGCCGTCACGAAGGCGGTCGAACGCCCGGGGGCCCAAGACTGGCTTCACATCCTTGGCGTGCAGGTTGGACAGGACCACGGTCGGCCGGCCCAGCTTGTATCGGCGGTCGATGACATCAAGGATTTGCGTGCGCTCAGCCTCTTTGTCGAAGCCCACGCCCACCTCATCGAGCACCAGCAGGCCAATCTCGCCCAGACGGTCAATCACCTCGCTCTCGGTTTCGGCGTCTTCGTCACGATTGCGCCCCCAGGTAGCGCGCAGCAACCGCACAATCTCCCGGGCGCTGTAGATCGCAGCAGGGATGCCGCGTTCACGGATGAGGTGGCTCACGATTGCGCTGCCAAGGTGCGTCTTGCCGGTGCCAGGCGGCCCGATAAGCCACAGATTGCGGCCACCATCCAGATCCACGGATTCGGCAAAGGCCTTGCATGCGGTAAGCACAGCAGCCTGAGCGGGTGTCCTTGCCTCGTAGCTTTCGAACGATGCGCGCAGCATGCGCCCCTCCATGCCGCTGCTGTCGAGCAGTTGCGCCAGCACCTGGCCAGCCTCTGCAGCTTTTTCCCGCTGGCGGTCTTGCGCCTCTTGCGCCTGAATCTCCGCCTCGACGCATCCCCAGCAGCGAGTCCAGCGGCCTGTCTCAGCGTTCACGCGGGCGCTGTAGTCGCCATGAATGGGGCAGTTTTCTTTTCGTGTATCGGTCATGCCCAGCTCTCCGCACCTTCGTAGTAACTCGCGTCAAAGTTTTCAGGGCCGCCACTCGCAGTGGATGGGCCTTCCTTTTGGTCTTCAGCGCCTTCCCAGCGCCTTTGGTTCAGATAGACCAAGGGGGCCGGGATGAACTCACCGCCCTGCTTTGTCCAACCCGTATCGACCTTATGCCGCTCAACGTGGGCAACGATCTCGTCAGCCTGGTTTTCAAATCCCTTCGCCTTCCAGACCTCCAGGCATTTGCCCTTGGCCTCTTTGCGCCTGGAGCTGGGCCAAGCAGCCCAGAACCTGCAGAATCCTTCCGGCAGCGGGACGGGGGGTTTACCCCCCATAAGGTCTTTTGGAGACGGAGACGGAGACGGAGACGGAGACGGAGACGGAGACGGAGACGGAGACGGAGACGGGGCAGAGCCAGATTGCGCTAGTGGGATGCCATTAGCAGGGTCTGGCAGTGCTAAAGGAGTGCCAGTAGCACTATCTGGCAGTGCATCTGGCTTGCCGGTAGCAGTGCCCATAGCTGGATCTGGCAGCGCATTAGCATCCTTGCGTGGTGCGCCGCCTGTGTCTTGGCGTGCCTGGTCTAAGCGCGCTGCATATTCGGGCATCATCCTGGCGGCCTCGGGGCGGCCATGCTGCTTGCACAGTGCTGCCCATGTAGCTTTCTCTGAGCGCTTTTCGGCGCCAGCGGCCCAAGGGTTATGGTCTGCCCAATCGTGGAAGCGGTATGCGCCCTCCTCACCGTCAAGGAAGCGCACATCTGTCAGAGCGCCAATAAATGCACCCTCCGTACCCAACCAGTCGGCCGAGATCTCTAAGTCCTCGGCACTCATGCCAGCCAGGTCGCCGTCAGGCCGATTGGAGGCCGTCCACAGGATCAGGCAAAGCAAGTTGTAGCCAGCTGCCTGGCCCAGCCGGCGTATCAGCTTCTTGGTCTTGGGGTGATGCGGCAGGCCTGTCGATATTCGAGCGTCGGTGACCATATTTACTCCCGGCCCTCCAGCGCCTGACGCTTGGCAGCACGGATTGCACGAATCAGCGCGTCCACGTTGGTGACCGCGACGAAAACATTGCTGGAGGCACTCTGGAGGTCAGAGGGCTCCTGAGTGATGACGATTTGGCCGTCTTGGGCCAATGAGACTTGAATCTCGTCTTGTTGCTGTATTGCTATTGCCATGTGTCCACCACAAAAATGAAGGAACACCACAGATAGAAGGCCAGCGGCCGGCAGGTGGTGGATCTGCTGTGCGGGAGCTACCCTGGCCGCTGGCATAACCTTTAGCTTTCGAGGCCTGCAGCGCGGCAGATATTGCGGCGCAAGCGCAGCAGCAGCTCGACCTCTGCCATGATCTGGGCCGACATTTCCTCGGCTTCGCGGGGGCTGATCGACAGGTCATCAGTGACCTTCATCCCCAGCGCTGTCAGCGATCCGCCCTCGACGTTCAGCTGCAGCAGCTTTTGCCTGATGGCGCTGACCTCGCAGGCCCAGCCACCCTCTGGAGCTGGCGGCAGCTCCATGGAGACCATGCCGAAACGATGGCTCAGGGCCTTGAGCCAGTCCAAAGGTTTGGAGCCAGTCTTTTCTTGCATCCACTCGGTCAGAAGCTCCAGCATTTCCAAATTGACAAATTCGCCATCGATCCCACGCAGACGGGCGCGCAGGGTCTCGGGATGGATCGAACGACCACGGCGCTCGGTAAGGAAGCGGGCCGCGTCCACAACGCCGCCAGAGGTGCTGCGGACCGTGTTGTAGACAACATCGCGCCAGTCGGTTTGAGAGAGGTGGCAAGTCATTTTTCTATCCCTTGAAAGTGAGTTCATTTCAGGCTGGCGCGCCTGGCTTTGATTTCAGATACTGGCTGCATGAAAACGCAAAACACCTCCGCCACCGTCCGCCGCCAACCCTTGCTTGGTAAGCAGATACACAGCAGCACCCAAACCCGAGTTGCCCAGAACGTCGATGCAGACGGGCGCACCACTCGCACACTCCAAACCTCATGCTTAGAGGTCAATTGGATAAGCGGCGAGGCAGTCATTCGGTTCACTGGTAGCGCGGTGACTTTGGCGAAGGCTGGGGCCTAAGCAGTGGCTGGCTCGGCAAGCTCCGGCCAGATCACGCGCCAATCGTGAGGACGGAGTTCATGTCGAGTTACTGCACCACCTGATAGAGCTTCAAGCTTCGTGCAATGACGAATGGGCACCGGCTTCGCGCCCTTCGCCCACTGATTCACAGTCGGAGCGCTCACACTCAGATGACGCGCAATTGCAGCTTGACTGCCAACAACTTGGGCAATCTTCACCACAGCTTCGGATGCATTGTAATTAGCCATAGCCTCATCATAAGGCATCACCTAATCACAATCAAGAGGAATTGCCTAACCGGCTACAACAAAGGAAGATTAGGCAATGCTTACTGGCGAAAAATTAGGCGCCGCCATCGACGCGGCCATCAAGAAAAAAGGCATCACCAAGAAGGATCTTGCGGATGCGTTTGGGGTGCGCCCCCCTTCAGTGCAAGACTGGATAAAGCGGGGGACGATTTCCAAGGAGAAGCTTCCGCTTCTCTGGTCGTACTTTTCCGATGTTGTGGGACCTGAACATTGGGGGCTTGACAAGGGGATGCCTATTCCTAGCCCAGCGCCTCTCTCCACCCTTAGTGGAGCGGCGGCGTTAGGTGCAGCGCAACATGTCCTAAAGGCTTGGGACAAGAATTTGACGGCTGCACCATCTCCAAAAGTGCAGCGTTTGTACCCCTTGATCTCTTCAGTCCAAGCAGGCAACTGGTCTGAGATTGCCGATAATTTTCAGCCGGGGGATGCAGAAGAATGGTTGCCCGGTCTACAGGATTTGGGGCCGCAAGGTTTTGTCTTGCGAGTCTCTGGAGACTCTATGACCAATCCTGATGGCGGCAAAGAAAACTTCCCAGATGGGATGCTGGTTCACATCATGCCGGGGGCGGACGCCTACCCAGGTGATTTCGTCGTTGCTAAAAGAACGGGTGAGAATTCGGCCACCTTCAAGAAGCTTGTCAATGTAGAAGGTGAGCCATACCTGTTTGCTTTGAATCCGCAGTGGCCAGCACCGTACATCAAACTGGAACCAGGCGACAGGATCATCGGGAAGCTCCGGGCAGCCAGCTGGCGCTTTTGATTCCACCCCCACCACAATGCCCCGCTGATATGCGGGGTTTTTTTTGCCTTGACGATAAGGCAATGCCATGCGGATATAAGGCTTCGCCTATTGACAATGATTAGGCTATGCCTTACATTGCAGTCTATCGCAGCGACGAACGCAAAACGACCCCGGCAAGCGATACGAAGCCGGTAAGCCCGACAGGACGCAGAGGGCGGGTCTAGCTCCAAAGGGAGCGCAGCAGCAGTTGCACCAGGCGATGGGTGCCAGTGATCGAGCGAGCCCCCTCCCGGTCTTTAAAAAGTCAGCCTAGCCGATGTTGCTCCCCGCCTGTTTGGGGTTCGTCCGGCTCAATGCATCTGCGGGCATGGCCGCAGCTCTGTGCGGTGCCCAGCCGTAACCCTGCAAGGTTGAATTTGGTGAGGTACGGCGGGATGCCAAGACAAGAAAGATCCCAATGCGCGAAAGCGCCCCCTGCCCTCTCCGGAGGGCGAAAAACAAAACACTCCCCCCCCCCCTACGAGTGTTTTGCTTTTCAAGGAGCACGCATGAAAACCAAGACCATTGCAGCTATCGCCCTGGTGGCTGCTCTCGCCGGCTGCAGCAGTGATGCCGATGTGGCATCTCGCAACCTCTCGCAGGCCGCAGATAACTTCGAGGTGAACCGTCGGGTGGTGTTCTACAACGGCATCACCGGCGAGTACATGCTCAGCATCGAGGGCCTGTGCAGCAAGGGCAACGGGGACAGTCGCAGCATGGTGACCATCACATGCAAAACAGCACCTGGTGTCTTCAAGAAGCACTACCTCGGACTATCTGACAACATCACCTACTTCATGGAGCAGCTGGAGCCTTTGCCGGCCGGGACCAGCCACTACGTCGTCAACTTCAAGCCGGCGGCGATCCTTCCAGATATTCGCCTGCGCCAGTGATTGATCCCCCACTACTCCCTCTGCAGGGGCCGCCAGGGGCAAATGGCGGCGCAACACGACCGCATCGTCTGCGGTGCAGAAACTGACGAGTCCGGAGCAGGATATTGATCCCCGCACGCCCGGCCAGAGGGGCCCTCTATACCCCCCAGCCTCTGCCCTTAAACCCCCCAGGCAGAGCCTAAACCCCCCAGCCCGCCACCTGAGCGGGCATTTCCATTTCTGGAGCCCAACATGGCTGAAAACAACTCTTCCGCTCCCTTCCGCTGCGGCAGCTGCGGCGCCCCCGTAGAACGCGAACCACAGCCAGGCGAAGGCCTGCCCTGCGGCCACTGATAACCCCGCCCACCTGGGCACTGACAACGGAACCGCTATGGCCGAAAAAATCACCCTCACATATCGCCTCTTCAACATGCGTCGCTGGGCCGGCGCCAGCTGGTCCAAAGCTGCTGCCTGGGCCCTCGGCCTGGTGTGGCGCAACGCGCGCAACGACCGCCGCGCCCGCCTCGACCACCGCGCAGAAGTCGAACGCGCTGCCCGCCAACGCCTGTAAGGACACCATGAACGATAACCAAGAATTCCGCGCCCTCTTCTCGCTTCCTCCAATCGCGCTCAGCGCCAGCACAGCGCTGGCCACCGTGCAGACGCCGGCGCCAAAGAATGAAACTGGCGACCGCGAGCTCGATGCGGTGCTGTGGCTGCGCGAATGCATCCAGACCGCACACCCTGCGCTGATCGCCGCCGCGCTGGAGGCGTTCAAGAAGATCAACACACCGGCCAAGGACCTTGAGCGTCGCTACAGCGACTACCTGATGCGCGCAAGCGGCGGCAACCCTTTGGCAGCTGCACTCGGTGGCTTCGACTTTGCCAACCTGGAAGGCTTAGTCCAATCGTCCGTCAAGAAAAAGGCCCAACAGGATGAGGCAATCGCTCGCTTTGGGAGTGAGAAGGCGCTGTTTGAGTTGACCCCAGCGGAGACGCTCTGCAAAAAGGCCCTGCGGGGACTCAAGCGCGACAAGGACTGGTGCGAGTACAACCCAGAGGAAGCGGCAGCCCGCTTTGCCAAGCGCCCAGAGCTTGTGCCGCAAACGCTTGCCGACTGTCTCTATGAGCAGGACTACTGGGACTCGCTTTACTGGCTGCGGAATGTCTTTTCGATCTATACCAGTGACGCCGATCCTGCCGGCCGCGCCCACGATGATTACTGCTTCGCAATGCTGGCCAAGATCCCGCCTCGCTCCAAGGAAGAAGCTCTGCAGGTGTACCAGCACTTGGAAGACAAAGACGGGATGGACCGCAACGAGACCCCGGACATTCTGCGCAGCTTGATCGCCGGCGGATGGCCTGCAGAGGACACCAAATGAAATCGGTTTGGCATTACACCACCGCGACGAACGCCGGTTTGATCTTGGCCTGCGGCGAGATCCTACCAGCAAGTGCCAATGTGCCAGCGCGTGAGAAGCCAGCTGTCTGGTTCTCGCGCAATCAGCACTGTGAGCCCACTGCTCTGAAGGCCGTCCAAACCAGTGCCGGATTGCGGACCCTCACGATGGAAGAGCAGTCAAAGTTAGGCGGCCTGGTACGAATTGGAGTGCCTGAGAACGATCCACGATTGATCCCCTGGCATGCCGTTCAAAAAGCCCTGCGCATGAGCCCGAAGATGCAGCGCGCTCTTGAGCAAGCAGGACGCTTGCAAGGCGCCAATCCTCAAGAGTGGTTCGTGATACCGGGGCCCGTTCCCACCATTCGTTTGCGCGTAGAACGCTGGGGCCCAGAGCATGGATGGAGTGAGTGGTGGATGTAACGACTAACCGACTATTTGTCGGCCTGTGATGGAGTGTCAGGTTGGCTTTGCGAACTCAGGGACGCTTTTTCAGCTGCCTTAAATTTCTTGGCCCACCCTGGCCCGAAGACCTCGTTGGCCTTCTCCACAACCCGACGCAAACCATCTGCGTATTCATCCATGAGCGGAGCGACTACCAGCATAGTGTTATCAGACTCCTTCGACTTTAGAACCGCTTCCGCCATCTTTTTCATCGCTCCAGCCATTGGTTCAACCATATCCGGCCGGTCCAGATGCAGAGACATGAAACTCGACAGCATACGCAAAGTAGCCATATTGCTCTTAGCTAACTCGATAGTTTGGTCATCTCGGAAGGAGCGTGACAGACGTTCTATCAATTCCGCATTGAAACTCCGTCCAGCTCTATCCGCTGCCTCGTGTATCTCCTTGTGGAGGTCCGGGGGAACCCGCAGTGCGGTCCGAATGTAGTCGTCTTGTGCCATTCCCCAATTCTACGCGACGGCTTCAAAATGGTGTTGACACCAAAATGAAGCCGAACTACATTACAAACCAGCTTCAAAATGAAGCCGATCAGGAGTGATCAATGCAAGCTCAACAGGATCAAGTCACCTTCACTCTGAGAGTGCCACCGGCGCTGCAGGCGGCTGCAAAGGCCCACGCAAAGCAAGAGCACATCAGCTTGAACAGTCTGATCGTTCGTCTACTGGAGCGCGAAGTCGCGCAGAAAGGAACCCCGCAATGAGCAATATCGTCAAGATCAACGACACGGACCTGCAGGTGATCGTGTACCAGGGCCAGCGCGTGGCCACACTCGCACAGATTGATGAGGTGCATGCGCGCCCGGAGGGGACAGCACGCCGCACGTTCAACGAGCATAAACACCGCCTCGTTGAAGGCGAAGACTACTTCGAGCTCGACCAGCCGGACGTAATACGTACGCTTGGGATCGAGCGCCCTCAAGGTGGCACGCCTGGCAAAGTGATCCTCATCAGCGAACAGGGCTACACCATGCTGGTCAAGCCCTTCACGGACGACCTGGCTTGGCAGGTTCAACGCCAGGTGGTCACCGGCTACTTCCGCGCCAAAGAAATGGCAGCCCCCTCGAAGCCTGCCCGCATTCGCGGCCGCACCGCCCTGGAGCAGGTGAAGCTCATCAACTTCGTAGGCGATGCCATCAAGAACGTACCGGGCATCCGTCTGGGCCGACTGGCAGCCGCGAAGCTAAAGGCGTTCTCCGAGCAGACGGGCCTGGATTTCAGCGACTTTCGTCGCGCCCTCCCCGCACTGCCGCTGGATCAAATGGTTCACTTGAACCCTACCCAGATCGGACAGCGTATTGCGGAGCAGACAGGCCGAGGCAAGATCAGCCCGCAAGCAGTGAATAAGGTGCTGCTGGCGCTGGGTCTGCAGCGCAAGGTAGAAGACGGCTATGTTCTGACCGAGGCCGGCACCAAATATGGCGAGATCCACGACTACAAAGCCGAGAACGATCATTCCGGCCTGCAGATCGACTGGTATGAGTCTGTCGTCAACGTGGTGCGCGACAACCTGCCCGCCGAAACAACCAAGCGCAAGACCTCCAGCCGCGCTGCACCCGGGGGCCCGCAAGGCTCTGCAGCATGACCCACAAAGGCGAAGTCCAAGAGCCATCTCACCTGCTCTTGGACTTCTAGATCAAAAAACCTTACCTCGGAGTTCAGATCATGAACGCAATTATCGCGCCTCCAACGTCGGAGGCCAAGCGGAGCCCTGCGCGCCAACAGGCTAAGCACAGCGATCCAGTGCGAGCGCGCCCAACTGAGGCCGAGCGCCTGCAGACGGAAGCTCTGCAGATCCTCCACTACCTCTGCACGGAGCTGGCCCAGGCAGAACTGAAGGACATGCCACATGCCCGGGCCGAGGCAATAGAGTGCGATACGGTGCTGTTCAACCTGCTGAACCCCAAGGAGTCGGACAGCCCTCAAATCGGCACCTTGGAAAGCCTGGTGATGCTGCGTCAGTGCGTGCAAAACACCTTCGCATGTCTTGAAGCGGTGTCTGGCCCAACTGTTCCCGTGGCTATCGCCTCAGCCGCACTGCTGGAGCATATCGACCAATATGCAGAGCGGCTGCACGCAGCGATTGCAGGCCTGCCAGGCACCCTGGAAGATCTCCGCGCCTTGACCACCTTTGCGGGCATCAAGACCTTCCGCGACCGGCCGACACCGCCGATCCGGCGTGTAGAACCTGTCGATCATCCAAAGTCCGTGCCTGCTGCCCAAGCCGGCCGCGCAGGGCAAATGCTTGCTTTGCAATGCACCTGGGATATTGAGGGCGTCGCTGAAGAGATCGCAAAAATCGCAGACCGGATAGACGACTACGGCGCCTTAACTGCTGAAGCGCTGCTTCGGTGCTATGCCCTCCGCATCCTTGTACTTAATGGCCAGTTGATGTCATTTCTGGGCGGGGACAACACCACCATGGGTGATATGCACTGGAAGATCTTTCGCGGCACTCGCCCCCTCGAAGGAGGCCAATGATGAACGCTGTACTTGAAAAGCAACCTTCCAAGGCCCAGGGCCGTAAAGCGAAACCGGCGACTCCGACCCACGCGCCAGCCACCTTTGTTTCGGAACAGTCTGCATTGTTTGCACAAGTGGGAGACTTCTTGACGCTGGCCAGTGGAACCGATGAAGACCATGCGTTCAGCGGCGAGTCCGACCGGCTGCTATCCATCGGGGCAATGATCGCTTTGGACGCCGCAAAAGGTAAGTTCTCGAACACAAATGCTGAAAACACTGTCTACGACATTGCGGCATGCATAAATACTGCGCGGCTTGTACCTGACGACGACGAGTCTGTGGAGCGCACGCTGCATATCAACAATGCGGCGGAGCGCCTTGCAATCATTGCCGACACGCCTGTGCATCAAATGATCTTCACCGATGTGCCGCGCCCCACGCGTACACCTGCGCCAGCATCAGAAAGCAAGCACAAGCATTTCACCCAAGCCCAGCGCAATGAGCTGCACTGGCTGGCGTACGTATACATGGACTGCGCCAGCAGCGTTATCAGCCAGTATGCGGAGCACGCCAACTCCGGGGAGGTGTTCGCACTACGCGACCTGTTGGGCACATATTGCGAAAGCACTGACGAAGCTATTAAGGCCGCGGAGTCAGGTGATGGGCCGCTTGCTGACACCTCTGCCGACCTGAGCAAGATCATCAACCTGTTCCACGCGGTCAACCATGATGAACGCAGCGACCAGGTCTTGCATGGTGTCAACCACTTGCTGATGAGCGCAAAAAGAATCGTGGATGGTGACCTGGGGGTGCTTGATGAGTAGGCACTACAGCCCACCACCCCCACCACCGGCTCCACGCAGCGGCTCACCCTTTGACATCCTCAAAGAGATTGCGGAGCGCCGGGCAAAGCTGCAGCCGGCCCAGGCCCAACCACAGAAGGATGGGAACACCAAGGACAAACGATGACCAAGATGATGATCCTGACCGGGGATAACAACATCCCTGCTCTGCCGATGACCGATGCACAGGTAAACCATCTGCGCCGTCTGCTGGCCTGGCTGCGCTGCGAGTACATGCTGGATGAGCACATGCAACGGGGCTTCATGGAAGGGGCTGCGCAATCCGTGCAGCATGGCGCGGCAACCCCCGAGCGTGCTGGCGAGATCCTGCAGCAGCAGGCCGCCAAGATCAACCAGGTGCCCGCATACGTGCGCCAGGCCCACAAGATGCTCAGCAAGGCCCTGCTGGAGCATGACCGGCGATCTGGCGTTGTAGACGGCTGCAGGCCAGACGAAAACCTGCAGGCCACGCCGGTGAGCGAGGAACCTGCAGGTGTTGCTGGTGCAATGATTTCGACCAGAACCAGAAAGGAGCCATGATGGCCGCACGATTTGTACGCATTGTCAAATTCTGCGCAGAGACTGGATACTCTGATCGCGCAGTTGAGACGAAAATTCACCGGGGAGTTTGGATTGAAGGCAAGGAATACGTCCGCGCCCCGGACAATAATATTTTGATTGATATGGAAGGTTACAACCAATGGGCCGCAAAGCAACGACAGGAGGTGTTAGACCGCGAGGCGACCGCATAGAGGTCCGTTTCACCTGGAATGGGAAACAGGTCTCCCCTACGCTTGATCTTCGCCCCACTGCCGCAAACCTCAAACATGCGGCTCGGGTGCGAGCCGCCATAGTCGAGGAAATAAAGCACGGCACCTTCAGCTTTGCAGCGCATTTCCCCGACTACAAGCACCTGCAGCAACACCAGCCAGAGAGCGAGGCTGGCATGCGAACCTTCCTAGAGTGGTCGCGGGTATGGGTCACCCTCTCCGCTCGGAGCTTGGAGCATTCCACGCATGCCATTTATGTCCGTCATCTAAATGCCTATTGGGTTCCCGCATTCGGAAGCCTGCGACCAGAGAAAATAAGCCATGAAATGGTATTAACGCACTTGGCAACATTGAGCAAAGACCGAATGGACTTGGAAACCGGGCGCAAAATGAAAGGACTATCGCGGAAAACACAGAATAATATTCTGATCCCACTGCGTGGAGTTTTCGACCTGATATGCAAACCACCAAGCCGAGTTAGCAACCCAGTTGAAGGAATAGATAATCAGAAGATCCAAAAAGCCAACCCTGACCCTTTTGCACCTGATGAGGTTGAATTGATCCTCAAGGAAATGCAAAAGCGTTTTGGGGAGGTAATGACAGATTATTTTGAATTCTCATTCTTTGCCGGGTTACGGGCAAGCGAGCATATCGCGCTGAGGTGGGAGGATGTGGACTTACGGAAGGCCACTGTGCTGGTTCGCCGCTCCAAGGTCATGACCATGGAAAAAGACCGCACCAAAACCAACGTTGAACGCACGGTAGAGCTCAACCAGCGCGCCGCCGGCGTGATCCAGCGCCAGCGTGCAAGAACTGCAGCAATGAATGCTGAGGTGTTCTATAACCCGAACACTGGAGCGCCCTATCACGATGAGCAGTCACAGCGCCGAGCCTGGCGCCTCACCTTGCGCGCAATTGGCGTGCGATACAGGGCGCCCAAGGAATGCCGGGACACCAGCGTAACCCTGGCGCTCATGGCCGGCGCGAATCCCATGTGGGTGGCCATGCAACACGGTCACTCTGTGCAGGTGATGATGCGCGACTATGCGAAGTGGATTCCATCAGCGGATCGAGGCGCCAACCTCGCAGCAGTCAATGCAGCGATCAGCACCCAGGCCACACCCCGAAAAGAAGCGATTTAGGGATGGATTAGGGATGACTTGAGAGCGCCCCACCCAGACATAGAAAAAGCCCCAAGTGAATCAATCACTTGGGGCTTATCTTATTGGCGGAAACGGAGGGATTCGAACCCTCGATGAGGCTCTACACCCCATACTCCCTTAGCAGGGGAGCACCTTCGGCCACTCGGTCACGTTTCCAATACAGCTATTCTAACCTGAAAAATCAGGCCGATTTGGAAACTTCTGCAGAATCCAGACCAAAAGCGGTGTGCAGCGCGCGAACGGCCAGTTCCAGGTACTTCTCATCGATCACGACCGAGGTCTTGATTTCGGAGGTGGAAATCATCTGGATGTTGATGCCCTCTTCGGCCAGTGCGCGGAACATCGTCGATGCGACGCCCACGTGGCTGCGCATGCCGATGCCGACAATGCTCACCTTGCAGATGTTGGGGTTGCCGATGACTTCGTCAGCGCCGAGCTTGGGCACCACTTCGTCGCGCAGCAGCTCAACGGTGCGGTTGAAGTCGCCCTGGTTCACGGTGAAGCTGAAGTCGGTCTTGCCGTCCTTGCCGATGTTTTGCAGGATCACATCCACATCGATGTTGGCGTCTGCCACCGGACCCAGGATCTGGTAGGCGATGCCGGGGGTGTCAGGCACGCCACGGACAGAGATTTTGGCTTCGCTACGGTTGAAAGCGATACCGGATACGACGGCCTTTTCCATCTTTTCGTCTTCCTCAAATGTGATCAGAGTGCCCGATTTGGCCTCTTCATCCAATGCAATATCCCAGGGCGTGAAGCTCGACAGCACACGCATTGGCACTTTGTACTTGCCGGCAAATTCCACCGAGCGGATCTGCAGCACCTTGGAGCCCAGGCTCGCCATCTCCAGCATTTCCTCAAAGCTCACGGTCTTGAGGCGCTGTGCGGCCGACACCACACGCGGGTCGGTGGTGTAGACACCATCAACGTCGGTATAAATCAGGCACTCGGCGGCCTTGAGGGCGGCTGCCACGGCGACGGCCGAGGTGTCCGAGCCGCCACGGCCCAGGGTCGTGATGTTGCCGTTCGGGTCAATGCCCTGGAAACCGGTGACGATCACCACGCGGCCGGCGTCCAGATCGGCCCGCACGCGCTGGTCATCGATCGATTCAATACGCGCCTTGGTGTAGCTGTCGTCGGTGCGCACTGGCACTTGCCAGCCGGTGTAGCTGACCGAAGGAACGCCCTCGGCCTGCAGCGCAATGGCCAGCAGGGCCGATGAAGCCTGCTCGCCAGTGGCGGCCAGCATGTCCAGCTCACGGTAATAGGACTTGTCTGCGCGGCTGGGTGCCAGCTCACTGGCCAGACCCAACAGACGGTTGGTTTCGCCACTCATGGCGCTGGGCACCACCACCATCTGGTGGCCAGCCCTTGCCCACTTGGCGACGCGTTTGGCGACATTGCGGATGCGCTCGGAAGAGCCCATCGACGTGCCGCCGTACTTATGAACGATCAGTGCCATTGAATATCACGATGACGAAACACGAAGCTCGGCGTTGATGCAAAGTGTTTTGGCACGCCGTCGGAATCGTACATTAGTCAGACCAAAACTGGCGGATTGTACCAATCGATGACATCTCTGTGGCGCTGTATATACCCATGGCCCACTTTTATATGGATTTGGTGGCCCCGCGTGGTGCAGCGCCGCAGCTGCAGCAGCAGTTGCGCCAACTGCGCGGCACTGGGCGTTTGGCCATGGGCTGTGCGCAACCAGTAGCGCAAGACATTGGCCATGCGGGCCTCGGTCAGCGCCTGCAGCGCGCGGATGCGCGGTGGCGAGCCCGTGGCCTGCAGGTCGATCTGCGCCAGGTCATCGAGCAGTTCGGCCGCCTGCGCCGCATGGGCGCTGCTGCGTGCCACCGTCTGCGCGATCTGCGGAAAGGCCTGCACCAGAGCGGGCATGACCTGCTGGCGGATGCGGTTGCGTGTGTAGCGCGTGTCGGTGTTGCTGGGGTCTTCCACCCAGGCAATGCCCAGCGCCGCCAGATCAGCGCGGATCTGCGCACTGCCCAGCGCCAGATAGGGCCGCGCCCATTGCAGGCCTGCGCGCTGCCACTGCGGGCGCATGCCTGCCAGCCCGGCCACCCCGGCACCGCGCGACAGTGCCAGCACCACGGTCTCGACCTGGTCATCGGCATGCTGGGCCAGCGCAATGGTCTGGATGGCGCCCTGCCCTGCATCAGCGGCAGCCAGCACGACCTCGGTCAGCGCCCGGTAGCGCGCAATGCGTGCCGCATCCTCCGGGCTTTGGCCAGGTTGCGCATGCGCGTTCACCGCCGCCACCTGCAAGGGCACTGCCCAGGCAGTGCATTGGGCACGGCAATGGGCCTCAAACACAGCCGCCGCCGCCTGCAGCCCGTGGTTGATGTGGATGGCATGCACCTGGCCGGGAAAGCGCTGCAGGCAGGCCCAGAGCAACGCCGTGGAATCCGCCCCGCCGCTGTAGGCTACCGCCAATGGCAGCGCGGGCTGCCAGCCGGTCAGCGCAGCAACAATGGCGGGCTCAGCCATGGCGCACACTCCACAGCAAAAAGCCTCCGCAACGGGAGGCTTGGCAGCAGCGGCGCAGCATCAGCAGCGGCCGGCAGCAGGCATCAATGTTCTGCCTTGGTGTCCGAGAAACGGCCATAGCTTTGCAGGCGCTCATAGCGGCGGTCCAGCAGCTCGGCGGGCTTGAGGTCAGCCAGCTGGCGGAAGGCATCGCTCAGGCCGCGCTTGAGCAGTGCCGCCATTTGCTTGTGGTCACGGTGGGCACCGCCCACAGGCTCGTGGATGATCTTGTCGATCAGACCCAAGGCCTTGAGGCGGTGCGCGGTGATGCCCATCGCATCGGCCGCTTCCTGGGCCTTATCGCTGGTCTTCCACAGGATGGAGGCGCAGCCTTCGGGGCTGATCGTCGAGTACACCGAGTACTGCAGCATCAGCACCTGGTCGGCCACCGAGATACCCAGCGCGCCGCCGGAGCCGCCTTCACCGATGATGGTGGAGATGATCGGCACTTCCAGCTGCGCCATTTCATAGATGTTGCGGCCAATGGCTTCAGACTGGCCGCGCTCTTCGGCATCAATGCCGGGGTAGGCGCCGGGCGTGTCGACAAAGGTGAACACCGGCAGCTTGAACTTCTCGGCGGTCTTCATCAGGCGCAGCGCCTTGCGGTAGCCCTCGGGCTTGCTCATGCCGAAGTTGCGCAGGGTGCGCTCCTTGGTGTCGCGCCCCTTTTGGTGGCCCACCACCATGCAGGGGTTGCCATTGAAGCGTGCCAGGCCGCCCACGATGGACAGGTCGTCGGCAAAGTGGCGGTCACCATGCATTTCAACGAAATCGGTGAAGATCTCGTTCACATAGTCCAGGGTGTAGGGGCGCTCGGGATGGCGTGCGATCTTGGTGATCTGCCAGGGGGAGAGCTCGCTGTAGATGTCCTTGGTCAGCTGCTGGCTTTTCTTGCTGAGCTGATCGATCTCTTCAGAGATATCGACTGCGCTTTCGCTTTGCACATAGCGCAGTTCATCAATTTTGGTTTCCAGCTCCGCAATCGGTTGCTCGAAATCCAGGAATGTTCTTTTCGCCAAAATGATTCTCCTCGAGAAAAGCCGCAGGCAGCCTTCTCATAACGACCGACAGTGTAACCGCATGCGGCCAAACCAGATCAATCTGCATCCTGCCCCAGTGGCATGGCATTCTGGGATCGCCAGATCAGCCAGGCCGCCACACTGGCCCAGGGTTGCCAGGCCTGGGCCACCTCGCGCGCATCGCTGCGGCTGACGGCCTCGCCCGAAAAATAATGGTCGCTGATGCCCTGCAGCAGCGCTGCGTCGTCGATGGCCAGCACATTGGGCCGCCCCAGATGGAATAGCAGAAACATCTCCGCGCCCCAGCGTGCGATGCCGCGCTGCGCCAGCAGCTGCTCAATGACGGCATCATCGTCGACATGCACCCAGGACAGCGCATCCTTGGGCTCCTGCACAAACCACTGGGCGAGATCGCGCAGATAGCCCAGCTTGCGCTGCGGCAGGCGAATGGCCTTGGCGGCCTCGTCCGTCAGCGCCAGCATGGCCTTGGGCGTGGCTGCGCCCAGCGCTGCCACCAGCCGCTTCCACAGCTGGCGCGCCGAGTTGTCGGACAGTTGCTGCCAGACCACCGAGCGCATCAGCAGCGCAAAGCCGTCCGCCTCGCGGCGCAGCATCTCACCGGCATACAGCGGCGCGAGCCGGCGCATCACCCGGTCCTTGCGGGCCAGGTGTTTGCAGGCGGCAGCCCAGTCTTCCGCTGACAGCGGTTTGTTGCTGATACCAGGCATAGGGCTAGACGGACCGCGTCAACGCCAGGGACAAAGTCAGACTACCCACAGCGCGCATCAGGCCCCTGCCTGCACGACCGTCCAGGTCGTGCCTTGGGCGGAGTCCTTGAGCTCCACCCCTTGGGCCAGCAGCTCGGCGCGGATGCGGTCGGATTCCGCATAGTTCTTGGCCGCCTTGGCTGCAGCTCGCAGTGCAATCTGCGCCTCCACATAAGCGGCATCCACGCTAGCACCCGCCTGCAGGTAGGCGGCAGGGTCGGCCTGCAGCAAACCCAAGGTAGCGGCCAAGGCCTTGAGCAGCCCCGCCACCGCAGGCGATTTGCTGCGGTTGACTTCGGCAGCCAGCTCAAACAGCACCGCCACCGCCTCTGGCGTGCCAAAGTCCTCGTCCATCGCCGCCTTGAAGCGCGCTGCGCTTGGGTGGCTCCAGTCGATGGCGACCGGCTCTGGCGCTACCAGGCTCAGCGCGGTGTAGAGGCGCTTCAAGGCATTGCGGGCATCGTCCAGGTGCACATCGCTGTAGTTGAGCGGGCTGCGGTAGTGGGTGCGCACCACAAAGAAGCGGATGGTTTCTGCATCGTAGCGCTTGAGCACATCGCGGATCGTGAAGAAATTGCCCAGGGACTTGGACATCTTCTCGTTGTCGACGTTGATGAAGCCGTTGTGCATCCACATCCTGGCCAGCGGCTGGCCGTGTGCGCCTTCGCTCTGCGCAATTTCGTTTTCGTGGTGGGGGAACTGCAGGTCAGCGCCGCCGCCATGGATGTCGAAAGTCTCGCCCAGCAGCGCGCAGCTCATCGCCGAGCACTCGATGTGCCAGCCCGGCCGGCCCGTGCCATAGCTGCTTTGCCATTTGGCCTCGTCCGGCTCGGTGGGCTTGGCGCTCTTCCACAGCACAAAATCCAGTGGGTCATCCTTGCCGTCCTGCACGGCCACGCGCTCGCCGGCATTGAGCTCATCGAGCGACTTGCCCGACAGCTTGCCGTAGCCCGTAAACTTGCGCACGGCGTAGTTCACATCGCCGCCCTCGGTGCGGTAGGCCAGGCCTTTTTCCTCCAGCTGCGAGATGATGGACAGCATCTGCGGCACGTACTCGGTCGCACGGGGCTCATGGGTGGGGCGCTCGATGCCCAGTGCATCGGCGTCCTGGTGCAGAGCCTCGATCATGCGGTCGGTCAGGCTGCGAATGGTCTCGCCATTCTCCACAGCGCGGCGGATGATCTTGTCCTCGATGTCGGTGACATTGCGCACATAGGTCACCTTGAGGCCGCTGACACGCAACCAGCGCTGCACCACATCGAACGCCAGCATCGAGCGCGCATGTCCCAGATGACAGAGGTCATAGACCGTCATGCCGCATACATACATGCGGACATGGCCCTGCTCGATCGGAACAAATGACTCCAGCGCACGCGAAAGCGTGTTGTAGATGCGCAAACTCATGAAAAATTAGCGTGGTTGTGGTTGAGAGGGAAGGACGCCTGGCGCCCCACGCCGGTCCGCACCCACCCTCTGCAAAGAGACTGGTGTGCGGGTTGTGCAGAGCCTGCTTGGGGCAGATCCGCCCGGCAGGAACCGCCGAACCATGTATGGTAGCTGATGCCGACACCATGCCCTGCAAACCATGGCCGCCCGCCGTTCCGGGGCGCCAGCCCCCTCAGCTACAATGCGCTGCAGTATAAGCCTGCAGGCCACTTGCACGCGCCCAGCGTGCCCGAACCCTATGAAGTTAGTCAGTTGCCTTTTCTCCCCCCTGATGCCTCGTGCTGCCTTGCTGGCGCTCGCACTGAGCTGCGGTGCCGCCTATGCGGACGATTACGCAGCCGTGGAAAAGCTGATCCAGTCCGGCCAGACCGCATTGGCCCTGGAGCAGCTGGAGCCCAAGATCCAGCAAGCGCCGCGTGACCCGCAATGGCGCTTTTTGCAAGGCGTGGCCCAGATGAATGCCGGCCAGCGCGATGAAGCCACGGCCACCTTCGAAAAGCTGGTGCAGGAATACCCCGAGCTGCCCGAGCCCTACAACAACCTGGCCGTACTCTACGCCCAGAACAACCAGCTGGAAAAAGCCAGCCGTGCGCTGCAGGATGCCGTGCGGGCCAACCCCGGCTATGCCACCGCTTATGAGAACCTGGGCGACATCTATATCCGCCTAGCCGAGCAATCGCTGAGCAAGGCCAGCAGCCTGGCGCCCGCCCAGCAGGCGCGGCTGCAGCCCAAGATCAGCAGCCTGCGCCTCTTGGTGACCCGGGCCCAGCCTGCGGCTGCTGCAGCACCCGCTGCGGCCGCGCCGGCTGCCCCGGCAGCGGCGCCCGACGCAAAAAAGTAAAGGCCTTGCCTTGAATCTTGCACCGTTGGCCCTCAAGTCGGTGCAACGCCCACGCTGCAACGCCGATGACTTGCGCGCAGCGCAGCATGCATTGCGGACAGCGCAGTGCCCTGTGCTGGCCATCTACCGTAATTGACCACAGAGGAAACCGATGCCTACCAAACGACACACTCTTTCCATTCTGGGCGGCCTGGCACTGGCCGGCGGCATGTTGCTGACCAGCGCTGCACAGGCGGCTGACCAGCCCCGCGTGAAACTGGCCACCTCGATGGGCGACATCGTTGTGGAACTCAATCCAGAAAAAGCGCCCAAGACGGTGGCCAACTTCCTGCAGTACGTGAACGACAAGTTCTACGACGGCACGATCTTCCACCGCGTGATTGGCAACTTCATGATCCAGGGCGGTGGCTTTACCCCCGACATGCAGCAAAAGCCTGCGCGCTCGCCCATCCCGCTGGAGGCCAACAACGGCCTCAAGAACAACACCTACACCATTGCAATGGCCCGCACGGCTGTGCCCGATTCGGCCACCGCGCAGTTCTTCATCAATGTGCAGAACAACGATTCGCTGAACGCCCCCAATCCCGATGGCCACGGCTACGCAGTGTTTGGCAAGGTGGTCAGCGGCAATGATGTGGTCGACAAGATCAAGGCGGTGCAAACCGGCAATGCCGGCCCGCACCAGAACGTGCCCAAGACCCCGGTCATCATCAAGTCGGCTACCGTCGTCAAGTAAATGGCTATGCCGCCGGCCTCAACCCGGCCAGCGGCGCCCTTCCCACCTTTCTCAACAGGAAACACACCATGAGCAATCCACAAGTTGAACTGCATATCAAAGACTACGGCGTGATCACGCTGGAACTCGACGCAGACAAAGCCCCCAAGTCCACCGAGAACTTCCTGAGCTACGTCAAAAGCGGCCACTATGACGGCACGATCTTCCACCGCGTGATCAACAGCTTCATGATCCAGGGCGGCGGCTTTGCTTCGGGCATGGACCAGAAGTCCACCCAGACCCCCATCCAGAACGAAGCCCAGAACGGCCTGAAGAACGACCAGTACACCGTGGCCATGGCCCGCACCAGCGATCCGCACTCGGCCACCGCCCAGTTCTTCATCAACGTCGCCAAGAACGACTTCCTGAACCACACCTCTCCCACCCCCAGCGGCTGGGGCTATGCCGTGTTCGGCAAGGTGGTCAAGGGCAACGATGTGGTCGACAAGATCAAGGCCGTCAAGACCGGCTCCAAGGGCATGCACCAAGACGTGCCCAAGGAAGAAGTGCTGATCGAAAAGGCTGTGGCGCTGTAACAGGCCGCCACCATCTGCATGGACAGCCCGACCGACACCCGAGCCGCAGACCCCGATGAGGCGCTGCGCGCCCAGTTGGCCACCACGGCAGTCCATGCCTTCGCTGCGCCCCCCGCCTGGCGCAGCATCGAATTCATCTCCGATCTGCATCTGCAACCCCAGCTGCCTCTGACCTGGCACAGCTGGCAGCGGTACCTGCAAGCCAGTACGGCCGATGCGATCTTCATGCTGGGCGACCTGTTCGAAGCCTGGGTCGGCGACGATGCGCTCGACGAGGCAGACAGCTTTGAAGCGGCCTGCGCCCAGACCCTGCGCGAGGCCAGTGGCCAGCGCGCCCTTTTCTTCATGCACGGTAACCGCGACTTTCTGATTGGCGCGCAGTTTGCCCAACGCAGCGGCATGCAATTGCTGCCCGATCCCAGTTGCCTGGCGTTTCTGGGCCAGCACTGGCTGCTCAGCCATGGCGATGCGCTGTGCGTCGAAGACAGCGAGTACCAGCGTTTTCGTGCGGTGGCACGCAGCCCCGCCTGGCAGCAGCAGATTCTGGCCCAGCCACTGGCCCAGCGCCGCCAGCTGGCAGGCGCCATGCGCAGCCAGAGCGAGGCGCGCCGCATGCGCGAGGTCATCACCGCCGATGTGGATACAAAGGCCGCCCTGGCCTGGTTGCAGCAGGCCCAGGCGCACACGCTGATCCACGGCCATACCCACCGCCCTGCCAGCCACCCCTTGGATGCAGACCACCAGCGCGTGGTACTGACCGATTGGGACACCGACCTGGAGCCGGCACGCGCCGAAGTGCTGCGCATCGATGCCGCAGGCCTGCAGCGCATCGCGCTGGACGACTACCTGGCCCGGCCGCCCCAGCCGGGCGCGCGCTGATCCCATGGCCTGGCTGCACCGCACCTGGTCACGCCTGCGCGCACTGGCGCGCCCCGTGCCCGAGATACCTGCCGCCCTGTGGCTGCAGGTGCTGCAAAAATACCCTTTTCTGCAAGCGCTGTCGCTCGAAGAAAAAGCCAAGCTGCGCGCCCTCAGCGCACTGTTTCTGCGCCAAAAGCAGTTCTCTGGTGCGCATGGTCTGGTGGTGAGCGATGCGATGGCGCTGACCATTGCCGCACAGGCCTGCGTGCCGCTGCTGCACCGGGGCGACGCAGAACAGGCCATTGCGCTCTACGATGATTTTGTCGGCATCGTTGTACACCCTGGCACCATGGTGGCCGCCAGAGATATGCATGACGAGGCGGGCCTTATCTCGCACCGGCGCATGATGCTCGAAGGCGAAGCCATGCAGCATGGGCCTGTCACCTTGAGCTGGGCGGCCATTGCGCAAGACCCACTGCAGCAAAACGAGCGCGGCACCAGCGTCGTCATCCACGAGTTCTGCCACAAGATCGACATGCGCAACGGCGGAGCCGATGGCTACCCGTCGCTGCCTAGCCATTTTCTGGGCCTGGCCAGTGCGGCCGAAGCACGCCAGACCTGGGAGCGCACCTGGGCATCGGCCTTTGATGCCTTTCGCCATGCAATTGCCAAATCCCAGCGCTTTGGCGAGCCCGCACCCTGGCTGGACAGCTATGGCGCCACCGCCCCGGCCGAGTTTTTTGCGGTCGCCTGCGAGGCCTTTTTTGTCAACCGCCGCCACTTCGCCGAGGAATGGCCGCAGCTCGACCGCATGCTCGCCGGGCTGTTCCGCCCGGATGCCGGCTAAACAATCAAGACGTTAGACGCGCTGCGCCCCGGTCAGTGCCTGCAGCCAGGCGATGCTGTCCTGCAGCTCTTGCGGGTGCAGCTCATGGCGGCAGGGGTACTCGTGGTAGCTCAGATCCACAGGCATGGCCTGCAGGGCCGCGCGAATGGCATGGGCCTGCGCCAGCGGAATCACATTGTCGGCCGTGCCATGGCTGATCCAGGCTTTGCGGCCGGCCAGCTGACTGGGAGCCACCTGCTCGGCGGCCATCTCGGGCAAGAGGCGGCTGTGCCACACCAGAATGGCCTGCAGCAGCTGCGGCTCGGTCAGCAGCGCCGACAGCGCCATGATGCCGCCCTGGCTGAAGCCGCCCACCACCACCCGCTCGGCAGGAATCTGCAAGGCCTGGGCCGCCTGGGCACAGGTCTGGGCGACGAGCGCACGGCTGGCTTTCTCCTGCGCAGTATCGATGGTGCGGCTGCCATCGGGGTTCACCCCAAACTGGAACCAGGCATAGCTGCCGGGGCCCAAGGTATAAGGCGCGCGCAGGCTCAGCACATGGAACGCCGGTGGCACCATGCCCGCCAGGCCAAACAGATCCTGCTCGTTGCTGCCCACGCCATGCATCAGCACCAGCAACCAGGGTGCGCGGGTATCCGGCGCAGCGGCACGGTACAGGTGGTCAAGGGGAAGTTTCAACATGGCAGCCCTGGTCAAAAAATTGGCTGCATCGTACCGCAGCCTTGGCAACCATGGCGGGAAGCACAGCAAAACGCCTTGCGGCGGCTGAGGCCGGTGCACCGCCGCTGGCACCCCAGCCCGCCACAGATGGCTTATTTCTTCTGGTGCACAGCCACCCAGGCCAGAAAGCGCTCCATGTAGTTGCGCAAGAACTTTTCGCTGGCCTCGGCCACCTTGCCATCGGCGCTGACCAGGCCATCGGTCCAGCGGATAAAGCCTTCAGGCTGCGCCATCGCAGGCATGTCCAGAAACACCAGAATGTTGCGCAGGTGCTGCTGAGCCATCGACGTGGCCGGGCCTCCCGTCGAGGTGCCGATGATGCCGGCGGGAATGCCGTTCCACGCGCCACTGCCATAAGGGCGGCTGGCGCCGTCGAGTGCATTTTTCAAATAAGCCGGCACCGAGCGGTTGTGCTCAGGCGTCACAAACAGGATGCCGTTCTTGCTGCGCACCTTGTCTTTGAAAGCGGTAAACGCTGCCGGGTAGGCGTCAGCGTCGTCGTCGCGGTTGTAGAACGGCAGCGCGCTCAGGTCGAGGAACTCGAAGTCCGCCTGGTCCTGCACCAGGTTCACCAGGCCATGCGCCAGTTGCTTGTTGATCGAGGTCTTGCTGTTGCTGCCAACGATGATGCCAATTTGGGGTTTTGCCACAGTCATTCTCACTTTCAGGACATGCCAAAGGATGAAGCCTATGTTTATACCCCTGCCTGGTGATACCCGATGTAGGCCAACGCGAACTGCGCGGCCATAACGGCGCTGTGAATCACTGCGCCGTGCCCCTGCCGCAGGCCTGGCCCGCCTGCAGCTGCCAGACCTGGGTGCTGCCCAGGTGCAGTGCTGGTGCAGCCGATGCCAACGGCGGCATCTGGCGTTGGGCCGCCTCGGTGCTGCCCACGACCCACAGGCGCTGCTGCGGATGCGCGCAGGCGTAGGCCTGCAAGGCCTGCGCATCCAGCAGCAGGCTATTGCCCTGCTGAGGCGCAAACTGCGCTGCATCGCTCAGCTCCTTCTTCCAGTTGTCGGCCTGCTGGCCCTCGGTGGTCCAGTCATCCACGACCAGCGGAGCTGCCATCGCAGGCAGGTAAAAAGGCACTTCGTAGTACAGGTGCTCCAGCATCACCAAGCGGTCGGCCGGCTGCACCGGCAGGCTGCGCAGTGCGCGCCACTGAGCCTTGGCAGGCACGGCCACCGTGCCCAGCACCACCGCCAAGGCCACACACAACAGCGCGGCCAGCGCGGCCGCGTGCCGGCCCCAGCGCTGCCAGCCAGCGGCCTGCACCAGGCGCACCACCGCATAGGCCAGTGGCGGCAGCGCAGGCAGCACATAGCCTACGATCTTGCTGTGCGGCACCGAGAAGAACAGCACGATGACGGCAAACCAGACCAGCATCAGCCGGTCCAGGCTCTGCACCAAGGGCTGCGCGGCTGGCCGTGCCGCCTGCGGTGGCAGTGATCCGGCAACGGCCTTGCGCCGCCCACTGCGCCAGCCAGCGGCCAGCGCCCAGCCCGTCCAGGGCAATGCGGCCAGCGCGATCACGGCAACATAGAACCACCAGGGCTGGGGGTTGTTGAAGCTGCTGCCGGTGTAGCGCTGAAAGTGCTGGGTCACAAAGAAGTAGTGGAAAAAGCCACTGTGCAGTGCCTGCGCCATCCAGACCCAGGGGCCGGCAATCAGCAGCACCGGCAGCCATGCCGCTGCATGCAAAGGCAGCCACCATTGGCGCCAGCGCCGCTCCCACACCAGCCAGAGGGCCCAGACCATGCCGGGCAGCACCAGCGCAATCAAGCCCTTGGCCAGAAAACCCAGCCCGGCCCAGACGCCGGCCGCAGCCAGCCAGCCCATCCAGGCCATGCCGCGGATGCGGCCTGTGGCCTGGCGCGCCTCCAGGGTCGCCATCGCGGCGCTGCTAATGCAGGCGGTCAGGCAGCCTGCCAACAGCATGTCCATATTGGCGTACTGCGCGGCCATATAGGTATAGGGCATGGTCACCAGCACCACCGCTGCAGCGACAGCCACCGACAGGCTGGCATAGCGCTTGAGCAACACCAACAAGGACATGGCCGCCAGCCATGCGCCCAGCAGCGACGGCAGGCGCGCCACCCATTCATGCACACCCGCAACCTGGAAGCCGGTGGCCGCCAGCCAGTAGTACAGCGGCGGCTTGTGGAAGAACGGCAGGCCGTTGAGTGCCGGCGTCACCCAGTCGCCGCTGCGCAGCATCTGCAGCGCGGCAACGGCGTACCGCCCCTCATCCGGATCGCTGAGCGGCCGCAGCCAGGCCAGCGCCAGCAGCCACACTGCCACCAGGACCGCCATGCTGGCCTCGGTCGTCCAGGCAAAGCGGGCAGGCACCGCGCGTGCAGAAGCAAGACTGTGCATGGCTTACTCCACCGGTGCGGGCTGCGGCGATGGGCGGGGCGCTGCGGCGTCTGGCAGCGCCAGCGCAGCAGGCTCTTGCACCACCGGACCGGCATGCCGCCACAGCCAGCCATACAACAGCGCGATCACCCCGCCCAGCGCTGCGCCGGCAGCGATATCGAAGGGAAAGTGCACACCGCAGTAGACACGGCCCCAGCTCACTGCCAGCGCCACCGCCACCACTGCCACGCCACCCAGGCGCAGCTGGCGCAGCCACAGCAGGCAAAAACCCAAGGTAAACAGTGCGCTGGCATGCGCGCTCGGGAGTGAGCCCCGGGCGGCATGTTCAATATAGGCGGGGCTCAGCCCCATCACGAAGGGGCGGGGATGCCCCACCCAGATGGCGAGCTGGTGCGCCAGCAGCACCGCAGCGGCGCAGCACAGCATGCTGCCCAGCAGGTACAGGCGGTCCGCCGGCCGCTTCCACCACAGCCACAGCAGCGCCGCGCCTGCCAGCACAACGCCGTCCATGCCCAGCCAACGGGCCAGCTCCAGCACCCAAGCCGTCGGTGCAAAGCCCCCGGCCATCCATGCAAACCACTGCAGATTCCATGCATCCATCGCAAACCCCTCGCACAGAAGGCCGCTCTGGATGGGTGTTCACCCGGTAACCGCGCATTCTGTAGGTTGGCACTGTGGCGGGCGGAACTTACCGATGTCTTAATGCACAAGAAAAGCGATAAAGAATTTAAATTCGGCTGTCCTGCACGACCGCGCCGGCGGCAATCGTGATCACGCGCTGGCACTGGGCGGCAATGGCCCGGTCGTGCGTGACCATGACCAAGGTCGTGCCCGCCTCGCGGTTCAGGTCCATCACCAGCTGCATCACCGCCTCGCCGGTGGCAAAGTCCAGGCTGCCGGTGGGCTCGTCGGCCAGCAGCACGGCAGGCTGCACCACAAAGGCGCGTGCCAGTGCCACGCGTTGCTGCTCGCCGCCCGACAGCAGCTTGGGGTAGTGCGACAGGCGCTGGCCCAGGCCCACGCGCTCGAGCATCGCAGTCGCCTGCTTGCGGGCATCGCGCTGTCCGGCCAGCTCCAAGGGCAGCATCACGTTCTCCAGCGCTGTCAAATTGCCCATCAATTGAAAGTTTTGAAACACAAAGCCCATCGTGCGCGCACGCAGCGCGGCCCGGTCATCTTCGCTCAGCGCAAACAGGTCCTGGCCAGCAATGCGCACCGTGCCCACGCTGGGCGTATCCAGGCCCGCCAGGATCGACAGCAAGGTGCTTTTGCCCGAGCCCGATGCACCGACAATCGCTACGGTTTCCCCTTGCGCGATGCTAAAGTCCACATCACGCAGAATGGTCAGACTGCCGGTCGAATCCGAGACCGATTTGCCCAGGCCCTGGGCCACCAACACCGCTTCAGGCGCCTGCGATTGAGAAAGCACTGCATCTGTCATGACAACCAATCTTTCCTCCAATGGTCGAGCACCCGTCACACGACGCCGGTGTCTGCGCAGCATCGTAACGGGGGCAATGATGACCTCCATCGCTATAGGTTTTACAGCACAGGCGGCTGCACCACAGGCGCCTGCCACAATTTTGGTCGTGGGCGACTCGATCAGCGCCGAATACGGCATCGCACGCGGAACGGGCTGGGTGGCGCTGCTGCAGGACAAGCTCGAAAAAAGCAAAACCGCCAACGCCTACCAGGTGCACAACGCCAGCATCAGCGGTGACACCACCGCCGGCGGCCGGGCCCGTTTTGGCCAGCTGCTGACGCAGCACAAGCCCGGCATCGTCGTGCTGGAGCTGGGCGCCAATGATGCGCTGCGCGGCCTGCCGCTGGCCAGCACCCAGGCCAACCTGGCAGCGATGGTGGACAGCGCGCAAAAGGCCGGTGCCCAGGTGCTGCTGCTGGGCATGCAGGTGCCCCCCAACTACGGCACCAAGTACACCACGGACTTTGCCCAGGTCTTCACCACCTTGGCGCGCGAGAAGAAAACCGCTGTCGTGCCCTTCTTGCTGCACGGCGTGGCCGATGTGCCCAACGCCGAGAAGAACTTCCAGGCCGACCGCATCCACCCGCTGGCCAGCGCCCACCCGCAGCTGCTCGCCAATGTCTGGCCCGAGCTGCAAAAGCTGATGAAATAAAAAATGCCGCCGGCGCGATGCTGGCGGGATTCAGGGGTTTGGCGCTACCGCTTAGGCAGATGCCTTAGCCAAAGGCTTTTTGCAGCGCCTGGGCCAAATCCTGCTGCAGGTCGTTCACATCCTCCAGCCCGATCGCAAAGCGCACCACCATGCCGGGCTGCAACTGCGACTCGCCCAGCGCGCGCATGCTGCCGATCTTGTAGGGCACGACCAGGCTGACCGGGCCGCCCCAGCTGTAGGCCAGCTTGAACAGACGCAGGCTTTCGCAGAACAGGTCGATCTGCTTCTGGCCGTAGCGCGGATCGATCACCACGCTGAAAAGACCGGCTGCCGTGCCCTGCTTGCCTGCCACCGCAACAGCGCCGCACAGCTGCTGCCAATGCGCGTGGCCGGGAGATCCAGCAAACGCCGGGTGCAGCAGTTGCACGACGGCGGGATGCTCGGCCATGAAGGCGGCCAGCTGCCGGGCAGCGGCATCTTGCGCGTGGTAGCGCAGCGCGATACTGGGCAGACTGCGCAGCACGGTTTCGATATCGTTCACCCCCACGCCCAGGCCCAGGTGCATATGCGTGGCCTGCACCTTGCGGTGCACGGCGGCATCACGGGTCACGATGGAGCCCATCAGCACATCGCCACCGCCGCTGGGGTACTTGGTGAGCGCATGCGCCGAGACATCCACGCCCAGGCGGTAGCTGCCATCGCCATCCAGGTCAAAGCAGTTGAAGGCCAGGCCCGCGCCCCAGGTGTTGTCCAGCGCCGTGGCAATGCCTTTTTGCCGGCACAGGCGCACGAGGCCCACCAGATCGGGGAACTCCATGCTGACCGAGCCGGCCGCTTCCAGCCACACCAGCCGCGTGTTGTCCTGGATCAGGCTGGCGCAGTGGTCCACACGCATCGGGTCGTAGTAGCCGACACTGACGCCATAGCGCTGCAGCTCGCTCTCGGCAAAGCCCTTGCTTGGGCCGTAGACGTTGTCGGGCAGGAGCACATGGTCACCGCTCTTGAGCAGCGCCAACCCGATCACCGAGACCGATGCCAGGCCACTGGGCACCAGCACGCAGTGGGTGCCGCCTTCCAACGTGGCAATGCGCTCTTCCAGGATATAGGTGGTGGGCGTGCCGTGCAGGCCATAGGTGAAGGCGCTCTTGTCCTTCCACTCCCAGTTGCGCATCGCCGCCACGTTCGGGAAGAACACGCTCGATGCCTTGAACACGCCGGGCTGCGGCGCGGCAAAGGGCGCATCGACCGTGTAGGGGTGGTGGATGATGCCGGTGATCGGCGCCTGGTTTTCGGGGTTGGAGCTCATAGCAAAAAATGTCGGTCAGAAAACGGAACAGCTGCGGGCTATTGTGCAGCAGATAGGCTCAGCGCAAAGCCGCTGCCGCCAAGCCCAGTGCTGCGGGCTGCGCACCGGCGTCAAAGAAGCGGCTGGCCTGCAGCAGTGCGGCGCTGTTTTGCAAGGGCAGCCAGTCGCCGCCAGCGCAACGCTGCCAGGCCAGCGGCCCGGTGCCGCCCGCTTTGGTAGCAACATCCGCCAGCCAGGCATCCAGTCCATCCACCGGTGCAGGCCACCAGCGGGCTTGCTCGCCCAGGCTGACCAGCACAGGCAGCGCTTGCACTGATGCGGCCGGCGCCATAGCCGGGGCATCCAGGGCGGCCAACGCATCACGCGACCAGGCACGCAGCGCTGCGCGGTAGCCCTTGTCAGGAAACTGCGCCGCCCATTGCTGGCGGTCTGCATCCATCTCGGCACCGATTGCGCTGCTGCCCAGCGCGGCGGCCATATCCAGCGCCGGCTTGCGCGCCAGCTGCTCCAGCCAGAGCCGGTAGTCCGCACTCGGCACCGCGGCGTTAGGCGGGTTGACCAGCCACAGCCCTTGTACCGGCCGGCCCAGCGCCGCCTGCTGCGCCACCAGGGCCGGGGCCAGGCGCGCGGCATCTCCATGGGCGACGACGACCAGCCCCTGCTGGCCATCCAGATGCAAATGCTCGATGAGGTCCTGCAGCATTGCCAACTGCTGCGCATCGCCCAGGCGCTGGTCCTTTTTGGGCTTGTCGCTGCGTCCCAGGCCCAGCCAATCCGGGGCCACTACGCGATCACCCCGCGCGGCCAGGCCTGCCGCCAATTCACGAAAAAGCCCTTGATGGGCCGGCATGCCGGGCAACAGCAGCCATTGCCGGGCTGCGGCGGCTGGCAGGGGGTTCTGGCCCGCGCTGTCTTTGACATGCAGGCGCAGGCCCGCCAATGCGGGCCAATCGCTGTAGAAGCAGCTGGGGCAGCCGCAATCCAGCGCCGCTGCAAACAGCGTGTCGGGCGTGCGCAGTGCGTCGTCGCGCAGCGGGTGGCTGGCCAGCGCCTGCTGCCTTTGCTGCACGCGGCGTTGGCCAAAAAATGCCGTCAGCAGCGCTGCGGCCTCGTCCGCCAACACCCCCGGGGTCACCGCGGTGTGGTGGTTCAGCGCGGCCTGCGCAAACAGGTCCAGCACCGAACCGCCGGCACCGGTGCGCGGCTCGGCAGCGCCCCAGACCACGCGGTCCAGGCGCGCGTGCAGGATGGCGCCTGCACACATGGCGCAGGGCTCCAAGGTCACATACAAGGTGCAGCCCTCAAGCCGGTAATTGCCCAGGCGCTGGGCCGCATCGCGCAGGGCCTCGATCTCGGCATGGGCGCTGGGGTCATGGGCGCCAATCGGGTGGTTGAAGCCCCGGCCTACGATCTGGCCATCACGCACCACCACGGCGCCCACCGGCACTTCACCCGCCTCAGCCGCAGCGCGCGCCTGCGCCAGCGCAGCGCGCATCCAGTGCGCATCGCCAGGCTGGTGGGGCAATGGGCTGCCGGTAGCGGCGGGGACGAGGCTGTCGGCCATCGCCGTCACTCTTCGGCCTGTTTCAGGCGCTGGGCATCCTGCTGCAGCGCCTGGCTCAGCTGGTCCTGCACCTGCTGCTGGATCTGCCGGCTTTGTGCATTCACATCCTTGCTGGTGTCGATCTGCGGCACGGGTACGCCTTCCACGGCAGCGGGCGCAGGCGCCTTGGTCACGGCCATGTTCTGTTTCATCAACAGCGCGACAATCGCCATCACCACCAGCAACCCTGCCAAACCCAATACAGCCCGCATAGCATCCTCCCTCAATTCCGTATGCGGGTCTGATTATCGCGCGGCATCGCAGCCCGTGGCCGGCAGGCCCTGGTTGGCCTGCCACAGCTGCCCAGCCAGCGCCCGGATGTCATCGGCCAGGTGCAGGCGCTGCAACCAGTGGCTTGGTATGCCCTGCTCGCCCCAGAAGGCGCCCGCTATCTGCCCGGTGATGGCCGCCGTGGTGTCGGCGTCATCGCCCAGATTTGCGGCCTCCAGCACGGCATCCTCAAAGCAGCCATGCCGGGCAAAGCACCACAGCGCCGCCTCCAGGCTGCGCACCACATAGCCCGATCCCTGGATATCCTCCCGGCTTTTGGCCAGGTAATGGCCCTGCGCAATCTGCTGCAGTTGGGGGCTGGCCAGCCGCAGATCCGCCAGCGCCAGCACCTCGTGTTTGGAGCGGCCCTGCAACGCGCGGGCAATCGCCACGGCCAATAGGCGGCAGGCATCCAGGCACTCCGCGGCGCCGTGGGTGGTTTGCGAGCTGAGCGCCGCCTGGTCCTGCAATCGCTGCGCATCCCCGCAAAAGCGCAGCGCCACAGGTGCCAGCCGCATGATCGAGCCATTGCCAGCGCTGTGCGGGTCGGTGCTGCCTGCCAGTGGATTGCCGGTGAGCAAGAACCGCTGCAAAGCTTCCCGCGTGGCCATGCCAATGTCAAAGCAATGGCCGGTGGAACTCCAGTAGCCCCACCGGTACCAGTTCGCATAGCGCGCCATCTGGTCTGCCGGGTCGCAGCCGCCCTTGGTGACCAGGCTCTCGGCCAGGCACAGCGCCATCGAGGTGTCGTCGGTCCACTGTCCCGCCCGCAGCGAGAACGGCCCCCCGCCCACCATGTCGGTCAGCGGCACAAAGCTGCCGCGCGGCTGGAACTCGACCGTGGTGCCCACCGCATCGCCACAGGCCAGGCCCAGCAATGCGCCTTGAAAGCGGTCCAGGCTGGGCGGCATCACTGGCCTCCGGCGCGCAGCTGCGCGTGCGCCGCCATGAAGAACCTGGCCCAGCGATAGGCACGCCGCGCCAGCGCGGGCCGCTGGATGGGGTTGGTGTATGTCATGTCAATTCTCTTGTCTCTCCGCCAGCCACCAGTGCGCAAACGCGGCCAGGCTGGCATGGGTGGAATGCAGTTGTTGCAATGCCGGCCCGCAGTTGGGGCTGCCCTCGGGTTCGCGCAGCACCAATGCGCGATGGATGCCGTCTGGCAGGCCCGCAAAGTTCGGTAAATAGTCATCCACAAAGGCCAGCGGCTGCAGTTGGGCGAGCGCTGTCGCCTTGGGACTGCCGGCGCTGGCACCGCTGCCACCGCTGCCCGTGGCCGTCACCCGCTCAATCGGAAAGCCGAGGGCCCGCAGGTTGCCAAGCCTTGCCTGGGCAAACTGGGGCTGCAGGGCAGTCAGGCAGACCAGCTCAAAGCCGCCGGCCACCAGTTGCTGGCAAGCCGTCAGCGCACCGGGTACGGCAGGCAAGGCGGACCAGAACTGCGCATCCAAGCCTGCGCGAAACTGGCGCAGCGCCTCGCCACTCAGGCGCTCGACATCCCAGCGGTCTGCCGCCCAGTAGGCGTGGGGATTGCGCAAGGCAGGCCGGCAGCCGAAAGCGCGCTGCCAGGCCCCGGCATAAGCCAGGTTGTAGTCGAGCAGCACGCCGTCAGCATCCAGCGCCAATACGCGATGGCTGCTCATGCATCCAGCCTCTGCAGGTAGGCCACGGGTACAGCGTCAGTCAACCAGACGCCATTGTCCGAGCAATAGAACACATGGCCATCGGCGACCATGCCTGCCGCATCTACCCGCAGCAGGGCCAGCTTGCCATGGCGCCGCCCTACCGCGCCAGCCGTCTCCATGCTGGCCGACAGGTGCACATGGTGGCGCTTTTGGCGTTGCAGGCCTTGCGCCAGGATCGCGTCGAGAAAGCGGGTCGCCGTGCCGTGGTAGAGCGCGTCCGGTGGGGTGCTGGGGGCCAATTGCAGCTCGACGGTGACCGAATGCCCCTGGTTGGCCCGGATGCGCTTGCCATCCGCGCTGAACGCAAAGCGCTGCTTGGCGCAGCTTGCCACCACCGCGTGCAATTGGGCCAGGCTCATGGCTTTGCCACTGCGGGCCAGGCAGGCGAGCAGTTCGTCTGTATGCGCCCAACCTGCATCATCGAGCTGCAGCCCGATGCTCTGGGGGCTGTGCCGCAGCACCAGGCTGAGCAGCTTGCTGCGGCGGGTCATGGCGGCGGACTGCTCGCCGGCCTGGATGTCCTTGGTTGGTGGGTTAAAAGTCATCATTTATCTTTCTTTTGTTGTAGTTATGCATCCTTGGGAGCGCCCGCCTTCGGGCTGCTCCACGCTTACAAGCCTTAAGTTGTATTGAACAACTTACATGAGTTGTACAATACAACTAGCTTTTCCATCCGTCAAGGTTTTCTATGGCTTCCAGCGCTGCCAGCCTCCAACCCGTTGATTTTGAACGCCCCTACACCACGGTGGATGTGGTGATCTTCAGCGTGGTGGACGGGGCCTTGAAGGTCTTGCTGGTGCAGCGCCCGGCATCCGGCTCGGAGCCGTTCCCGGGGCTGTGGGCGCTGCCCGGCGGCTTTGTCGATGTGGCGCAGGACAGCGATCTGCAGGCCTGCGCCCACCGCAAGCTGCGCGAGAAGACCAATGTCGCCAGCCCCTACCTGGAGCAGCTGGGCAGCTGGGGCGGACGCAGCCGGGACCCACGTGGCTGGTCCGCCACCCATGTCTACTTTGCGTTGATTGCTGCGCAGCCGCTGACTCTGGCCAAGGGCGCCAATGCGGCCGATGTGGCCTGGTTCGAGGTCGATGCGCTCGGCGGCGAGCCGGCACTCGCCTTTGACCACAGCGAGATCCTGCGCGCTGCGGTCGAGCGCCTGCGCGGCAAGGTGGAGTACACCTCGCTGCCCGCCTTTTTGCTGCCCGAGCCCTTTACGCTGCCCCAGCTGCAGCAGGTGTACGAGACGGTGCTGGGCCGACCGGTGGACAAGAGCGGCTTTCGCACCCGCATGCTGGCGGCGCAGTTTCTGCATGAGGCCGGACATGTCGCGGGCCCCTCCAACCGCCCGGCGATGGGCTACCGCCTGGCCGACCGCAGCGCGCCGGTGGTGTTTCCGCGCACCTTCAGCCCGCGCGGCTGAACCGGGCTGCCTGGGTGCTTGGGCTGGCACGGCAGTCAGCTTATCGCCCAGCACCGAGGGCATAGTGCAGCGACCTGAGATAATCCGGCCCCTATGTCCCTCCTGCCCCACCAGCTCGAACTGCTCTCCCCGGCCCGTGATGCCGATATCGGTATGGAAGCCATCAACCATGGCGCCGATGCCGTCTATATCGGAGGTCCGGCTTTTGGCGCACGCGCCACGGCGGGCAATGACATCCGCGACCTGGAGCGCCTGATCAACCACGCGCACCGCTTTGGCAGCCGCATCTTCATCACGCTCAACACCATCCTGCGCGATGATGAGCTCGAAGGCGCGCGCCAGATGGCCTGGCAGGTATATGAGGCCGGCGCCGATGCGCTGATCATCCAGGACATGGGCCTGCTGGAGCTGGACCTGCCCCCCATCCAGCTGCATGCCTCCACCCAGAGCGATATCCGCACGCCCGAGAAAGCCCGCTTTCTGCAGGATGCCGGCCTGTCGCAGATCGTGGTGGCGCGTGAGCTGGATCTGAAACAGATTGCCGCCGTGCGTGCCGCGACCGACCCGGCGCGCACGACGATTGAATTCTTTGTCCATGGCGCCTTGTGCGTGGCCTATTCGGGCCAGTGCTATATCACCCACGCCCACACGGGCCGCAGCGCCAACCGGGGCGATTGCAACCAGGCCTGCCGCCTGCCCTATGAGGTGCTGGACGCCCAGGGCCGCATCATTGCGCATGAAAAGCATGTGCTGTCGATGAAGGACAACAACCAGAGCGACAACCTGCGCGCGCTGATCGATGCCGGTGTGCGCAGCTTCAAGATCGAGGGGCGCTACAAGGACATGGGCTATGTGAAGAACATCACCGCCCACTACCGCAAGCTGCTCGACGAGATCATCGAAGAGCGCGAATTCTCGGATGCGCCACTGGCGCGCTCGTCGTCTGGGCGCACCAGCTTCAGCTTCACGCCCGACCCGGACCAGAACTTCAACCGCGAGTTCACCGACTACTTCGTCAATGGCCGCAAGGACGATATCGGCGCCTTTGACACCCCCAAGACGCCGGGCCGTGCGATCGGCTGGGTCACCAAGGTGGGCGAGAACTTTGTTGAGCTCGAAGCCTCCAGCCGCGACACCGTGCTGCACAACGGCGATGGCCTGTGCTACTACGACCTGCAAAAAGAGCTGGTCGGCATGCAGATCAACCGCGCCGAATCGGTGGATGCGAAGAAATCGCTGTGGCGTGTATTCCCCAAGGACCCGATCGCCGGCTTCAAGGACCTGCGCAAGGGCCTGGAAGTGAACCGCAACCGCGACATGGCCTGGGTGCGCACGCTGGACAAGAAATCCAGCGAGCGCCGCATTGGCCTGTGGGCCCAGCTCAGCCAGACCCCGGACGGCTTTGCACTGACCCTGACCGACGAGGACGGCTTTGTCGGCAGCGCCAGCCTGGTGCAGCCGCACCAGCCCGCCACCGACAGCGAACGGGCCGAGGCGACCTTGCGCGACCAGCTCGGCCGTTTTGGCGCAACGATCTTCTCGGTGCATGACATCAGCCTGCAGCTGGACCAGCCCTGGTTCATTCCGGCTTCGGCGCTGAACCAGCTGCGCCGCGATGCGGTGGCCGCGCTGGAAGCGGCCCGCGAGGCCGGCTTTGTGCGCCTGCCGCGCGCGCTGCCGGTGGAGCCACCGGTACCCTTCCCGGAAGACACCTTGACCTACCTGTCCAACGTGTTCAACCAGAAGGCGCATGACTTCTATGTGAAGCATGGCGTCAAGGTGATCGACGCGGCCTACGAGAGCAAGGAAGAGGAAGGCGAAGTCTCGCTGATGATCACCAAGCACTGCGTGCGCTTCTCAATGAGCCTCTGCCCCAAGCAGGCCAAGGGTGTCATCGGCGTTAAGGGCACCATCAAGGCCGAGCCGCTGCAGCTGATCAATGGCAAGGAAAAGCTGACCCTGCGCTTTGACTGCAAGCCCTGCGAGATGCATGTGGTGGGCAAGATGAAGCGCTCGGTGATCAACCAGCATGCCAAGGAGATGCAGGAGTTCCCGATGCAGTTCTACCGCACCCGGCCTGCGGTGGTGCGCAGCTGATCGCCGCTGCTGGCCTGCGCCCATAAAAAAAGCTGCAAGAGCTTCGCTCTGCAGCTTTATTTTCACCAAGGTCCAGGCACCGAGGTCAATCCTTGGCCTGGCTGCCCGCAATGGGCAGTCCCTTGATAAAACCGGTCACGCGCCGGACTCGGCGCTCTCGCGCGACTCCAGCGCGCGATTGATCCCTAGCGCAGCCAACGTACAGATGGCACCCGACAGCAGGTACAGGCAGACGGCGATCAGGCCGAACTTGGCCGACAGCCCCAGAGCCACCAGCGGTGCAAACGCCGCACCCACCAGCCAGGCCATGTCGGTGGACAGCGCGGCGCCGGTGTAGCGGTAACGGGCGGAGAAGTTGGCAGTGACCGTGCCCGAGGACTGGCCGTAGGACAGGCCCAGCAGCACAAAGCCGACAATGATGAAGATGTTGTTACCAGTGACGCCGCTGGACAGCAGCTTCGGTGTGGCCAGGCTGAACAGTGCAATCAACACGGCCATCGCACCCAAGGTATTGCGCCGGCCAAAGCGGTCTGCCAGCGTGCCCGAGGCCACAATGGCCAGCGCCGCACAGAAGGCGCCCAGTATCTGCACGCCCAGCACATGCGTGATGGGCTGCTGGGAGTACAGCGAAATCCAGGACAGCGGAAACACCGTGACCAGATGGAACAGCGCAAAGCTGGCCAGCGCGGCAAACGCACCGATGGCCACGTGGCTGCCTTCCTCATCGATCAGGCGGGTGACGCTGACAGGCTCCAGCTCCCGCTCCTGCATGGCCTGGGTGTAGGTCTGGCCCAGCACCAGCTGCAGCCGCGCAAACAAGGCCACCACGTTCACCGCAAAGGCGACATAGAACGGATAGCGCCAGCCGAAGCTGAGAAACTCGGCCTTCGACAGCGCGCTGTACAGGTAGGCAAACAGACCGGCCGCCAGCACAAAGCCCAGCGGCGCACCCAGCTGCCCAATCATCGCGTACCAGCCTCGGCGGTTGCTGGGGGCATTCATCGCCAGCAGCGATGGCAGCCCGTCCCAGGAGCCGCCCAGCGCCAGGCCCTGGGCAAAGCGGAACAGTGCCAGCAGCCAGATGGCCGTACGGCCCAGCACGTCATACCCGGGTAAAAAGGCGATGCCGACCGTGGAGACACCGAGCAGAAACAAAGCCACGGTCATTTTGGCGGCCCGGCCCCAGCGGCGCTGGATGGCCATCGAAATCGCAGTGCCCACCGGTCGGGCAATGAAGGCGATTGCAAAGACCGCAAACGACAGCAAAGTGCCGTTCAGCTGAGAGAAATTGGGGAAGAAAACGCTTGGAAAGACCAAGACGGCCGCTATACCAAATACGAAAAAGTCAAAGTACTCTGACGAACGGCCGATAATAACGCCGACCGCGATCTCGCCAGGTGTTACATCTTCGTCAGAATGGGCACGGGAATGGGGATCAGCACCGGGGGTGCCGCCGACAGGAGATGCTGTGTAACCGAGACTACTCATACAAAAGCTCCTTCCTCAAGCTGTTACCGGCCTGCTGAGACCGTACCTTCACCAGGAGCCTAGCTGGGTACTTTCTGAGAGGGCGTAGGACAAAATGTCCAATCGACAGGCCTGCCTCTAGCATTTACATTTGGGGGGATTTTGCAATCCATGTTTATACCTAAGCGCGCTTGCCGTGCCCTTTCGCATGCCTGATCTCAAAAAACTTCGCGGGCCTTCACGGCTCGTTGCGGCGTTACTGGTTGCCGCCAGCCTTGCAGGCTGTAATACCGTTGTCCTCAACCCTGCGGGAGACGTGGCGGCGCAGTCCGGCAATCTGGTGATCATCGCCACGTTGCTGATGCTGATCATCATCGTTCCGGTGATCGTGCTGATCCTGCTCTTCGCGTTCAAGTACCGCGAAAGCAATGAGCCTGCGGACTACGATCCCGAATGGCACCACTCCACGGTGCTGGAGCTGGTGATCTGGTCCGTACCGCTGTTGATCATCATCGCGCTGGGCGCGCTGACCTGGATCTACACCCACAAGCTCGACCCCTACCGCCCCCTGGACCGCATTGACGCCAACCGCCCTCTGGCCGCCGACGTCAAGCCGCTCGAAGTGGAAGTGGTGGCGATGGACTGGAAGTGGCTCTTCATCTACCCTGAGCAAGGCATTGCGACCATCAACGAGCTGGCTGCACCTGTCGACCGCCCGATCCGCTTCAAGCTGACGGCGACCACGACGATGAATGCTTTCTACGTCCCTGACCTGGCAGGCATGATTTATGCCATGCCTTCAATGCAGACGCAGCTGAACGCCGTGATCAACAAGCCCGGTGTGTACAAGGGCATGAGCTCGCACTACAGCGGCTCGGGTTTTGCCGGTATGACCTTCAAGTTCCATGGCCTGAGCAATGGCGATTTCGACGCCTGGGTGCAAAAGGCCAAGACCGAAGGCGCTACCTTGGACCGCGCCGAATACGTGAAGCTGGAAAAGCCCAGCGAGCGCGATCCGGTCCGCCTGTTCGGCACCGTTGACAACACCCTGTACCACGCCGTGCTCAACCGCTGCGTTGAAGCCGGCAAGATGTGCATGGACGAGATCATGGCCAAGGATGCCATGGCCAACATCAAGGCCCGTGCAGCTGCAGGCAAGAGTGTTTCGCTGATCCCTGAAGACGACGTGTGCACGGTGGCCAACGCCCCTGCGGTGGTCGCCTCCCTGGGCGAGCAGGCGCCTGGCACCCCCGTGGCGCAGTAACCCCATCGAGAATTTTCAAAGAGACTCAATATGTCCGTAGCTACAAACGTAAGCCATGACCCGCTCCTCGGGCGGCTGACATGGAATGACATACCGATGGTGCATGAGCCCATCGTGTTGTGGACCTTCATTGCCGTGGTCCTGGGCGGCCTCGTCGTCTTCGCCGGTATCACCAAGTTCAAGCTTTGGGGTCCGCTGTGGAAGAACTGGATCTGCTCCATCGACCACAAGAACATCGGGATCATGTACATGATCCTCGGCCTGGTCATGTTCCTGCGCGGCTTTGCCGATGCGATCATGATGCGTGGCCAGCAGGCGCTGGCTGCCGGTGAATCGATGGGCTACCTGCCTCCGCACCACTACGACCAGATCTTCACCGCCCACGGCGTGATCATGATCTTCTTCGTGGCCATGCCTTTTGTGACCGGCCTGATGAACTATCTGGTGCCGCTGCAAATCGGTGCGCGTGACGTGGCCTTCCCGTTCCTGAACAACTTCAGCTTCTGGATGACCACCTCCGGTGCCGTGCTGGTGATGGCCTCGCTGTTCGTCGGTGAGTTCTCCACCCTGGGCTGGCTGGCACTGTCGGGTCTGGGCGAGTACCACCCGGGCGTCGGTCTGGATTACTACATCTGGGCGCTGCAGATTGCCGGTGTCGGGACGACCTTGTCCGGTATCAACCTGATCGTGACCATCATCAAGATGCGCGCACCTGGCATGAACCTGATGAAGATGCCTATCTTCACCTGGACCTCGCTGTGCACCAACGCGCTGATCGTGGCCTCGTTCCCGATCCTGACCGCCGTGCTGGTGCTGATGACCCTGGACCGCTACGTCGGCACCAACTTCTTCACCAACGAGCTGGGCGGCAACCCCATGCTGTACGTGAACCTGATCTGGATCTGGGGCCACCCTGAGGTCTACATCCTGATCCTGCCTGCGTTCGGCGTGTTCTCCGAAATCGTCGCCACCTTCTCCCGCAAGCGCCTGTTCGGCTACACCTCGATGGTGTATGCGACCGTGTGTATCACCATCCTGTCCTGGCTGGTGTGGCTGCACCACTTCTTCACGATGGGGTCCGGTGCCAGCGTGAACTCGTTCTTCGGCATCACGACGATGATCATCTCGATCCCGACCGGCGCCAAGATCTTCAACTGGCTGTTCACGATGTACCGTGGCCGCATCAAGTTCACCGTGCCCATGCTGTGGACCGTGGGCTTCATGCTGACCTTCACCATCGGTGGTATGACCGGTGTGCTGCTGGCCGTGCCGCCTGCTGACTTCGTGCTGCACAACTCGCTGTTCCTGATCGCCCACTTCCACAACGTGATCATTGGTGGCGTGGTGTTTGCCGTGTTTGCCGGTATCAACTACTGGTACCCCAAGGCCTTCGGCTACCGCCTCGACGAGTTCTGGGGCAAGGCGTCGTTCTGGTTCTGGTTCATCGGTTTCTGGGTGGCCTTCACCCCGCTGTACGTGCTGGGCCTGATGGGTGTGACCCGCCGCGTCAACCACTACGAAGACACCTCGCTGCAGATCTGGTTCATCATCGCTGCGTTCGGCGCCGTGCTGATCGCTCTGGGTATCGCCTGCTTCTTCATCCAGTTGTTCGTCAGCTACCTCAAGCGCGACCAGCTGCGTGACGTGACCGGTGACTGCTGGAACGGCCGTACGCTGGAATGGGCGACCTCTTCGCCTCCTCCTCAGTACAACTTCGCCTTCACGCCAGCGGTGCATGACAGCGACGCCTGGTGGGACATGAAGAAGCACGGCTTCAAGCGCAAGCTCGACGGTTTCGTGGAAATCCACATGCCCAAGAACACCGGCGCCGGCTTCGTGATCTCGATGATCGCCCTGGTCTTCGGCTTTGCCATGATCTGGCACATGTGGTGGCTGGCGGGTCTGAGCTTTGCCGGCATCGTGTTGGCCTCGATCATCCACACCTTCAACTACAAGCGTGACTACTACATCCCTGCAACGCAGGTAGCAGCCACCGAAGAAGAACGTACCCAACTGTTGGCCCGCCATGTCTAATCACAACACACTCGCCGGGGCGCCCGGCGCCCTGAACCGCGACTACTTCCTCAAGGAAGAGCCGCATGTTGAAAATGGCACCGCTCTGGGCTTCTGGCTCTACCTGATGAGCGACTGCCTGATCTTTGCAGCCCTCTTCGCCACCTACGGCGCGCTGGGCCGCAACTATGCCGGCGGCGCCGGTGGTGCCGAGCTGTTCGACCTGAGCCTGGTGGCCATCAACACGGCATTGCTGCTGTTCTCGTCCATCACCTTCGGCTTTGCGATGCTGGCCAAGCAAAAGGGCTCGGTCAAGGGCACCGTCGTCTGGCTGATCATCACCGGCCTGTTCGGTGCGGGCTTCCTGGGCGTGGAACTGTATGAGTTCCACCACCTGATCCATGTGGGCGCCGGCCCGCAAAGCAGCGCTGCGATGTCGGCCTTCTTTGCACTGGTGGGCACCCACGGTCTGCACGTGACCTTCGGTCTGGTGTGGCTGGTGGTGCTGCTGCTGCAAATCGGCAAGCACGGCCTGACCCGTGAGAACAACCGCCGCCTGATGTGCCTGTCGATGTTCTGGCACTTCTTGGACGTGGTCTGGATCGGCGTCTTCTCCTTCGTTTATCTGATCGGAGTGCTGTAAATGAGCGCACAACACCACCACGCTGCACACGGCCATGACGACCACCACGGTCATGAAGATGGCCCGCACAGCACCTTCTCGGGCTACATGATCGGCTTTTTCCTGTCGATCATCCTGACGGCCATCCCCTTTGCCGTGGTCATGGGCGATGTGTTTGAGAACCGCACCACCACCGTTGTCGTGATCGCCTTCTTCGCCGTCGTGCAGATCATCGTGCACATGATCTATTTCCTGCACATGAACGGCAAGGTCGAAGGCGGCTGGACCCTGATGTCCACGATCTTCACCATCGTGTTCGTGGCCGTGACCCTGGCTGGTACCTTGTGGGTCATGTACCACATGAACACCAACATGATGCCGGGCCACAACCACAGCCCCACGGTCGTGAACCCGCAGCAACCTGCCGGCGAAGGCCACACCAACCACTAAGCTGTTTTGACCAACGAAACGCAACGGAATGCCCCGGGTCTGCCCCGGCATTCCGCACTTTTTCAGGCGATGCTCGCGACCGTGGGCATCGCCTTGTTCTTGGGCTTTATCGCCTTGGGCACCTGGCAGGTCTACCGCCTGCAGTGGAAGCTGGACCTGATCGAACGGGTCGAGCGCCGGGTGCACAGCGCGCCCCAAGCGCTGCCCGCCCCGGCCAGCTGGAACCAGCTCGATGCCAAGGCGGTGGAATACCAGCCCAGCAGCCTGCAAGGCCAGTGGCTGACCGACAAGACCGTGCTGACCCAGGCCACTACCGCGCTGGGCTCGGGCTTTTGGGTGCTGACTCCTTTGCAGCAGGCCGATGGCAGCCAGGTGCTGGTCAACCGGGGCTTTGTGCCTGATGCCTTGCGCCGTGACTGGGCAGGCGGCCCGCAGCTGGCAGCTGCTACGCCAACGGGCGAGGTCCGCGTGACGGGCCTGCTGCGCGCCACCGAGCCCAAGGGCGGCTTTCTGCGCGACAACGACCCGCAATCCCAGCGCTGGTTCTCCCGCGATGTGCAGGCCATCGCACAGGCCCAGGGCCTGACGCAGGTGGCCCCCTTCTTCATCGATGAAGGCCTGCCCGATGGCAGCGCCGAGCTGGTGGGCGAGCAAAAGCGCAGCAGCGCCAGCGACCTGCAAAGCCAGCAATGGCCACGCGCCGGTCTCACGCAGGTGCGCTTTGTCAACAACCACCTGGTCTATGCGCTGACCTGGTACGGCCTGGCGCTGATGGTGGCAGGCGCGACCTGGCTGGTGCTGCGCAAACGCAAGCGCGTGCGTTAATCACCCTCAGACTTACCGGCGCCTGGCGGCGCTGGTAACACTGGCAGGCGCAAGGCCTGCCGACTGCGGCACAATCGCACGGTGCCACTGTCCATCCCCTCCCCTTTTCAGGTCACCCACACCACCGACCGCCAGAACATGCAGCTGCTGATCCAGCTGCGCTGGCTGGCCGTGGTGGGGCAGGTGGTCACCATTTCGCTGGTCCGCTGGGGCTTTGACATCTACCTGCCGCTGTACGAGATGCTGGCCGTGCTGGCCGGACTGGTCATCACCAACCTGATCTGCATCTGGTGGCTGCGCTGGCGCCAGCACGATATCTCGTCGAGCGATCTGTTCGTGGCACTGCTCGCCGATGTCGCTGCGCTGAGCCTGCAGCTCTACCTCAGCGGCGGCGCCAACAACCCCTTCATCACGTTGTTCCTGCTGCAGGTCACGTTGGGGGCGGTACTGCTCAAGCCCTTCTATGCCTGGGGCATTGTGGTGGTCACCGGCTGCTGCGCGGTGGCGCTGGCCTTTTTCTACCAGCCGCTGCAGATCATGAGCCACCGCAGCGGCGCGATGCATTCGCTGTACCTGCTGGGGCTGCTGATCAGCTTCGGGCTCAATGCGATCTTGCTGGTCTCGTTCATCAACCGCATCATGTCCAATCTGCAGCTGCGCGATACGCGCCTGGCCGACCTGCGCCAGCGCGCCGCCGAGGAAGAGCACATCGTGCGCATGGGCCTGCTGGCCAGCGGCGCAGCCCATGAGCTGGGCACGCCGCTGTCGACCCTGGCGGTGATTCTGGGCGACTGGCAGCGCATGCCCTCGATCGCGCAAGACGGCGAGCTGATGGAGGACCTGCACGAGATGGAGCACCAGGTGCAGCGCTGCAAATCCATCGTCACCGGCGTGCTGCTGTCGGCCGGTGAGACGCGCGGCGATGCGCCCGAGACCACCACCCTGGTCACCTTCATGGACCGCGTGGTGGCGCAGTGGCAAAGCCACCGCCAGCCCGGCAATTTTGTCTACCGCAAGCAGGTGGCACGCGACGTTCCCATCATCTCGGATACCTCGTTGCAACAGATGATTTTCAATGTGCTGGACAATGCACTGGAGGCCTCGCCCGATTTTGTCCAGCTGGTGGTGGAATGCCCCGCGCAGGACGACGCCCAGCTGGTGCTGCAGGTGACCGACAGCGGCCCGGGGTTCAAGAGCGAGATCCTGGCCCATCTGGGCAAGCCCTACCAGTCGACCAAACAACGCCCTGGCGGTGGCCTGGGCCTCTTTCTGGTGATGAATGTGGCCCGCTCGCTGGGCGGCCATGTCGAGGCCCGCAACCGCGAGCAGCACCTGGGCGGCGGTGCAGCTGTACGCATCAGCCTGCCGCTGGCCTCCATTGCTCTGGATGATGAACCACACCATGACCTCCACCCAAGAACGCCTGCTACTCCTGGTTGAAGACGATGCCGCTTTTGCCCGCACGCTGCGCCGCTCCTTTGAGCGCCGTGGCTACCGCGTGCTGCATGCCAGCAGCGCTGACGAGGTGGCCCAACTGCTGCAGACCGAGCGCCCGCAGTACGCGGTGATGGACCTGAAGCTGGCCGGCCATGCCTCGGGCCTGTCCTGCGTGCAGCTGCTGCATGCGCAAAACCCCGATGCGCTGATCGTCGTGCTCACCGGCTACGCCAGCATTGCCACCGCGGTCGAAGCCATCAAGCTCGGCGCCTGCCACTACCTGGCCAAACCGTCCAACACCGATGACATCGAAGCGGCCTTCAGCCGGGTCGAAGGCAGCACCGAGGTCGACCTGACTGCCGCCACGACCTCGATCAAGACACTGGAGTGGGAGAAGATCCACGAGACCCTGGCCGAGACCGGCTTCAACATCTCCGAAACCGCACGCCGCCTGGGCATGCACCGCCGCACCCTGGCCCGCAAGCTGGAAAAGCACCATGTCCGTTGAACAGCGCTCAGGCAGCGTCCTCACAGGCCTGCACCAGCGCCTGCAACACCGGTGAGCGCTGCTTGCCCTGGCGCTGCAACAACGAGAACTGCCGCCGCATCGGCGGCAACAGGCTGTGCAACACGGCCAGCTCGCCCCGGTCGATCCAGGGCTGGGCAATCACCCGCGACAGGCAACTGATGCCCGCCCCCCGCGCAACGGCGGTGCAGATCGCCTCCGAGCTGCCCAGCACCGCCGCAATCGGCCATTCCCGCAACTGGGAGAGCACGCTGAACTCCACGGCCTCGCGCGTGCCCGACCCCTCCTCACGCAACAGCCAGCGGCAGGCGCCCAGCTGCTGCGCGCTGACAGGGCCGTGGCCTGCTGCCGCCACCAGCGCATGGCCAGGCGCGGCAATCAGCACCAGCTCATCCTCGCGCCAGGGCTGGACCTCCAGTGCCGGCCAGTGGCTCACCCCTTCGATAAAGCCCAGGTCCACACTGGCCTCGCTGACCGCATCGGCCACCTCGCGGGTATTGCCGATCACCACCTCAAACTGCACCTGGGCATAGCGCTGCATGAAGTCCGCCAGGATGGCCGGCAGCACATGGTTGGCAATGGTGGTGCTGGCCGCCAGCCGCAGCACCACGGGCGCCATGGGCTCGCTGTGCTGGGTGGCCTGCTCCAGCTGCAAGGCCAGCTCCAGCAAGGCCTGTGCTTGCGGCCACAGGCTGCGGCCCAGGTCGTTGAGCACCAGGCGCTTGCCGCTGCGCGCAAACAGCTGCGCGCCCAGGCCTGCCTCCAGCTGCTGCAGGGCGGCGCTGACCGCCGACTGCGACAGGCCAATAGTCTGCGCCGCAGCGACGGTACTGCCGCTATGGGCAATGGCGCAGAAAACCTCCCACTGGCGCAGGCTGAGATGGAGCATGGTGAACAGAAACTCGGTCGGTTGATGGGCCTATATCTACCTATTTTATCGATAGAACTTAATCAAACAATCCGTTATACAGATATAAGAATAATTTCTATAGTGACCTCATACCGCCCAGCAGCCTGCCGCTTCCGGCCCTGCCAGGGCCTCTGGAACCGCCCATGTCACTCGCAAACCTCCCCCTCCCCCGGCTGCGCCACGGCCACTGGCTCGATACCGCCAGACGCCTGGCGCCCGGCCTGCTGCTGTGCGCGGCCATTGCCTGGCTGGCCAGCGGGCTGGCGGCACTGCCCTGGTTCGGCAGCCATGGGCTGAGCGCGCTTACGGTGGCCATCGTCATCGGCATGCTGGTGGGCAATACCGTCTATGGCGCGGTACAGGCGCCGGCGGCAGCGGGGGTCGGGCTGTCCAAGCAGCAGCTGCTGCGCCTGGGCATCATCCTCTATGGCCTGCGCCTGACCTTCCAGGAGATCGCCGCCGTGGGCCTGGCCGGAGTGCTGACCGATGCGCTGATGCTCATCAGCACCTTTGTGCTGGCGCAATGGCTGGGCCGGCGCTGGCTGGGGCTGGATGCACGCACCAGCATGCTGGTGGGCGCAGGCAGCGCCATCTGCGGCGCAGCGGCCGTGCTGGCCACGGCTCCGGTGGCCAAGGCGCGTGCCGATGATGTGGCGGTCGCGATTGCCACCGTGGTGGTCTTTGGCACGGTGGGCACCTTTCTCTACCCCGTGCTCTACCAATGGCTCGCACCCAGTCTGCAGATGACCGAGGCCGGCTATGGCCTCTGGGTCGGCTCGACCGTGCACGAGGTCGCCCAGGTCGTGGCGGCTGGCGGCGCCGTCAGCAGCAGCGCGGCCGATACTGCCGTGGTCGCCAAGATGGTGCGGGTGATGATGCTGGCCCCGTTTCTGATCGCGCTGTCGCTGTGGCTGGCCAGGCGCCCTGGCAGCGCTGCAGCGGTCCGGCAGCCGGCAGCCGGTGGCGCCGTGCAGGCCCGCCAGATCACCATTCCCTGGTTTGCGTTGGGCTTTGTCGCAGTCGCGGGCATCCATTCGCTGGGCATCATCCCTGCGCAGGCGCTCGCCATCGGTGTGCAGTGGGACAACGCCTTGCTGACGATGGCGATGGCCGGCCTGGGGCTCACCACCCATGTGCGCGCCGTGCGGGCTGCGGGCATCAAGCCCTTGCTGCTGGGGCTGGTGCTGTTTGTCTGGCTGGTGCTGGGCGGGCTGGCGGTCAATACCTGGCTCTGAGCGTGTTGATGGCGCTGAGCGCTCATAAGCTCATACCCAAAAAATCGTTGGTCTGCCGCACAAAACTGCTACAACCGGGAGGCATATTTCTGCCCACAAAAAGGATTCCAACACCATGCGCATCGAGACATTGGCCGTTCACGCAGGCTATTCGCCCGACCCGACCACCAAGGCTGCGGCCGTGCCCATCTACCAAACGGTGGCCTACGCCTTTGACAGCGCGCAGCATGGCGCCGACCTGTTTGACCTGAAGGTGCCGGGCAATATCTACACCCGCATCATGAACCCGACCACCGATGTGCTGGAAAAGCGCGTGGCCGCGCTGGAAGGCGGCATTGCCGCGCTGGCACTGGCCTCGGGCATGGCAGCGATCACCGCAGCCATCCAGACCTTGGCCGAAGCGGGCGACAACATCGTCTCGGCCAGCACCTTGTATGGCGGCACCTACAACCTGTTTGCCCACACCTTTCCGCAGCAAGGCATCGAGGTGCGCTTTGCCGATCCGCGTGACCCGGCCAGCTTTGGCGCACTGATCGACGACAAGACCAAGGCCGTGTTCATCGAGTCCATCGGCAACCCGCTGGGCAATGTCACCGACATCCGCGCGCTGGCCGATGTGGCCCACCGCCATGGCGTGCCGCTGATCGTCGACAACACCGTGCCATCGCCCTATCTGCTGCGCCCCATCGAGCATGGCGCTGACATCGTCGTGCACTCGCTCACCAAATACCTCGGCGGCCATGGCACCAGCGTCGGCGGCGCCATCGTCGACAGCGGCACCTTCCCCTGGGCGGAGCACAAGGCGCGCTTCAAGCGCCTCAACGAACCCGATGTGAGCTACCACGGCGTGATCTATACCGAAGCGCTGGGCCCTGCGGCCTACATCGGCCGCGCGCGCGTGGTGCCGCTGCGCAATATGGGCGCGGCCATCTCGCCGCAGAACGCGTTCCAGATCCTGCAAGGCATCGAAACCTTGGCGCTGCGCATGGACCGCATTTGCCAGAACACCCAGAAGATTGCCGAGACCCTGCAAAAGCACCCCAAGGTCGCCTGGGTGCGCTATGCGGGCCTGCCAGACCACCCGGACCATGCCATTCTGCAAAAGCAGTCGGGCGGCCGCGCCTCGGGTATTTTGTCGTTCAGCCTCCAGGCCGCCGATGGCGAAGGCCGTGCCGCAGGCGCCCGCTTTCTGGATGCTTTGCAGCTGTTCACGCGCCTGGTCAATATTGGCGATGCCAAATCACTGGCCACGCACCCGGCCTCGACCACCCACCGCCAGCTCGACAGTGGCGAGCTGGAGAAGGCCGGCGTCAGCGAAGGCATGGTGCGTCTGTCCGTCGGCATCGAGCATGTCGATGACCTGCTGGCCGATCTGGATCAGGCGCTGGCCAAGGTCTGAGGGGCCGTCGCACGCAAAAAAAGAGCCGCTTGCAACAAGCGGCTCAATCACAGTGCTCTTTGATCCGTGGACGGCTTCAGACCCCGTTTAGAAGCGGTAGCCCACACCGACACCCAGCAGCCAAGGATCGACCTTGAAGGTTCCCACCTTGGTGCCCGCCGAGCGCACATCGGTCTTGATGTAGACCTTCTTCACATCCACGTTGATCGACCAGTTCTTGTCGAGCATGTAGTCAAAGCCGATCTGCAGTGCGGCGCCAAAGCTGTTCTTCTTGATCGATGGATCGAGCGCGGCCTCAACCGCCGGTGCGAAGTTCACGTTCGAGAAGCGCGTGTAGTTCACACCAGCGCCCAGATAGGGCTTGAACGCGCCCATGTTGGTGAAGTGGTACTGCGCCAGCAGGCTGGGCGGCAGGTGCTTGAGCGTACCGATCTTGGCGCCGTCAGAGCGCAGGTCGTGCTTTTGCGGGTAGGTCAGCACCAGCTCGGCCGCGATATTGGGCGTGAAGAAGTAGGTCACATCCACTTCGGGAATGGTCTTGTCATTGATCGACAGACCCAGGCCGGTGGAGTCCTTGTTGGCGCTGTCCAGGTGCACCGCACGCAAACGCACTTGCCAGGGGCTTTGCGCCTCCTGCGCCATCGCGGCGCCCGACGCCATTGCACATACAGCCGCCGCTGCCAACATCATTTTTTTCATCATCATTGCCCTCGCTGCGATCTTGCTCGCATGGATTGAAAAGTAGCTGAAACGAGCCAGCATCTGCATGCCCGGCCAGCGCCAAGCGCCGGATAGGTGGGTGGCAGATCTGCCTGCTGTCCATGCCCTGCATCTTCTTCCTCTGCGCGCCAGGCGGCCCTGACCCAGATCAACGAGACAAAACAAGCCATGAAAAAAGGCGGCCCGCTGTTGCGATGCCGCCTTGAGGTCTTTACTGCAGCCGCATCCCAACGATGTGGCGCTGCTGCTGATCAGTGCCTGCGCAACTTGTGCCAGGCCTCCACCGCCAGCACCACCAGGCCACCAATGGCCGCGCCGACGGCCACGTGCACCAGCGTCGGTGCCAGCAGGGCCACCACACCGCCCATCGGGGTCACGGTGCTCTGCAGCCAGTGCTCGATCGGGCCGATGCCATGCACCAGCAAGCTGCCGCCCACCATGAACATCGCAGCCGTACCCACAATCGACAAGCCGCGCATCAGCCAGGGCGTAAAAGCGATCAGGCCCCGGCCAAACGCCTTTGCGGCGGCACTGGTCTTGCGCATCAGCCACATGCCCACATCGTCCATGCGCACAATGCCGGCCACTAGGCCGTATACAAACACGGTGATCGCCAGCGCCACAGCGACCAACACCACCAACTGCTCGGCAATCGGCTTGCTGGCGACGGTGCCCAGCGCAATCGCCATGATCTCGGCCGACAGAATGAAATCGGTACGCACGGCACCCGCCACCTTGGCCTTTTCATAGGCCACCGGGTCCATGTTCTTCTCGTTGGCGGCTTTGACCGACGAAGGGGCTACACCCATTTGTGCAGCCTGCTCTGACTCCTTGACGGCGTCATGGGTGTGCTTGGGCTTGTGGAACAGGCTGAGCACCTTCTCCACCCCCTCAAAACACAGGAAAGCGCCGCCAATCATCAACAGCGGCGTGATCAGCCAGGGCGCAAAAGCACTGATCAGCAACGCTGCCGGCACCAAAATGGCCTTGTTCTTCAGTGAGCCCTTGGCCACCGCCCAGACCACCGGCAACTCCCGGTTGGCCTTGACGCCGGTCACCTGCTCGGCATTCAGCGCCAGGTCATCGCCCAGCACCCCCGCCGTCTTTTGCACCGCCACCTTGGTCTGCGTGGCCACATCGTCCAGGATGGCCGTGCTCTTGCCCGCAGCCGTCTTGGTCATCAGCGCCACATCGTCAAGCAAGGTCGCAATATCATCGAGCAACATCAATAAACCAGCACCAGCCATTACGCACTCCCTATCCAAATTCGGTGGCAAATCATAGCGATTTCACAATGCAATGCCGTCTCAAGCCCCGTAAAACGGTGATTTCTACGTTTTGTTGGAGGTTGTTCACAAAACTTTATGCAGGCCTTGTCAACCACTTCAGCGCGCGGCCCGTTGTACACCCATCTACACCAGAAAGGTGAAAGGACTGAAATGACTGAAGTGTTTGCTATTTGGCCTGAAGACGAACGTGACCGTAAGCGTGCTCCTGCCCGCTTCTGATACCAGCGAAGCTTGCCAGCGGTTGAGCCAGAACTGAAAACCCGGCACCCGCAGCGATTGCAGGCTCACTGATCTCTCTCACTTTAGCCCCGCTCTGCGGGGCTTTGTTTTGTCTGGCGCCGTCCTCCTACAGGGCCGCACACCAAAGCTCTCTGCCGTGGCAACCGCAGAGGGCCTGCTTTTATACCGCCACCAGGTGCTCGTACAGAATCAGCGAGCCAATCGCGATCAGCACCACGCCACCCACCGCCTCTGCCCAGCGGCCGGTGATATGGCCCAGCACACGGCCCACCATCACCCCCAAGGTCACCATCGCAAAGGTCGCAAAGCCGATGCTCAGCGCGACCACGGTGATGTTCACATCCAGGAAAGCCAGGCCCACGCCTACCGCCATCGCATCAATGCTGGTGGCAAAGCCGGTGGCGACCAGCAGCCAGAAGCCATGGCGCGCCGGGCGGCCCATCTCGGGTTCATCGGCACTTTTGAAAGCGCCCAGCACCATGCGGCCACCCAGCACCAGCAGCATCACAAAGGCAATCCAGTGGTCCCAGGCCTTCACATAATCGGCAGCGGCGTAGCCCAGCGCCCAGCCCACCAGCGGGGTGATGGCCTCAATGACACCAAAGATCAGGCCGGTGCGCAGTGCCTCGGACCAACGGGGCTTGACAAGGGCAGAGCCTTTGCCAATTGCGGCGGCAAAGGCATCGGTAGACATGGCAAGCGCCAACAGGGAAATGGAAGCAGCGTTCATCGGAGGTTCTTCTGGGACAGTCGGGCATGAGCACAACGGCATGCCACCACTGCCCGACCGAGGTCGTGCTGGCATGCCGATGGTCTCGCCAACCGAAGAACGGATGTCTGCGCCACAGCATGTGAAATGCCGAGTATGTTGACGCAGACGCTTCCAGCGCGGAAGCAGGCTACTCCCCAAGGGAGACCGCAGTCTAAACCTTGCGCAGCGCGTTGCGGCGCATGGCCCCAGAGGCGCCAGGCTCTTTAGAAATGGATCGCATTTCTGCCTGATGCCCAAGCGTTGGTGCAGCGAAACGGCCGATAGCTACAGGCCGAAACAAGAGCAACCTCATGTACTCGCATGCGCCGATGCGCCCTCTGGCAGCGCCGGTAAACGCGTCTCCCAGGCAACAGCAACGGCGCCCTTTCAGGGTTGGCCCTAGTTCATTTTTGAACGCTTTGTATACACTTAATGTATGCATATGTGCACACAAAGCATAGCCATTGAGGCCCCGCTTCTCTGCTGCACATGCCATGCATGGACCCGCGCACATGACGAGACAAATCAGGCCGCCAGGCCGTTACTAAGGCGCACCTGGATGCGCCCGATCCAAGGATGTCAATGACCGATCTTGCAGCAGACCAGAACGCAGGCTTTGCCTTCAACCCCGCCCAGCAGCGGCCCGCAGCCACCACCGATTTGCCCGCCGGTGTATGCCCCTCGCTCTACAACAAGGACCTGGCACCCACCCGGAAAGACAGCCGATCCTGGGGCGCTTACAGCCTGTTCACGCTGTGGGCCAATGATGTGCACAGCCTGGGCAACTATGCCTTTGCCATCGGCCTGTTTGCGCTGGGCCTGGGCGGCTGGCAGATTCTGACGGCGCTGATGATGGGCGCCGCACTGCTGTTTGTGCTGCTGACCTTGTCGGGCTTCATGGGCCCCAAGACGGGCGTGCCCTTTCCAGTGATGAGCCGCATCAGCTTTGGCACCCGGGGGGCGCAGATCCCGGCGCTGATCCGGGGCGGCGTCGCGATTGCCTGGTTCGGCATCCAGACCTACCTGGCCTCCAAGGTGCTCGATGTGCTGCTGATCACCCTCTTCCCCAGCCTGCAGGCGCTGCTGGCACACCAGGTGCTGGGCCTGCCGGTGCTGGGCTGGATCAGCTTCAGCCTGCTGTGGGTGGTGCAGACGATGATTGCCTGCTGGGGCATGGAGAGCATCCGCAAGTACGAGGCCTTTGCCGGCCCGGTGATTCTGGTGACCTTCATCGCGCTGGCCGGCTGGGTGCTGTACAGCTCGGGCGGCAAGATCCAGTGGACGGCGCCCCAGCCCAGCACCGGTGGGGCAATGTGGGTGCAGATCATGGGTGCGGCCTCGCTGTGGGTCGCCATCTACGGCACCTTTGTGCTCAATTTCTGTGACTTCACCCGGGGCGCCACCTCGCGCAGCGCCGTGGTCAAGGGCAACTTCTGGGGCATCCCCATCAACATGCTGATCTTCGGCCTGATCGTCGTCGTGCTGACCGGCGGCCAACTGGCCATCGACGGCACCCTGATCCTCAGCCCCACCGACATCGTCGAGAAGATCCCCAACAAGCCGCTGCTGATCCTGGCCAGCCTGTCGCTGCTGATCCTGACCATCGCCGTGAACCTGATGGCCAACTTTGTCGCCCCTGCGCTGGCCCTGGCCAACCTGCTGCCGCGCCAGCTCAACTTCCGCCGCGCGGCGCTGGTCAGCGCCATCCTGGGCTTTGTGATCCTGCCGTGGAACCTCTACGATTCGCCGCTGGTGATTCTGTATTTCCTCGGTGGTCTGGGCTCCTTCCTGGGCCCGCTGTTCGGCATCGTGATGGCAGACTACTGGCTGATCCGCAAGGAGCGCGTGCATGTGCCTGCACTGTACAGCGATGACCACTGTGGCCCTTACCATTACCACAACGGCGTCAACCGCCGCGCCATCCAGGCCCTGGTGCCCTCGGCGCTGATTGCGCTGCTGTTCGCCTTTCTGCCGGCGCTGGAGTCGGTGTCCCATTTCTCCTGGTTCATTGCGGCCGGGCTCGGCGGCCTGTTCTACTGGCTGCTGACCCCCAAGGGCCAGCACTACGAAGACCAGGACGGCGAGGCTATTGCCGTGAACCATGCCCAACATTGAGACGGAGTTTTTTGCATGCGCATTCTGATCGTGAACGTCAACACCACCAAGAGCATGACCGAGGCCATTGGCGCCCAGGCGCGCCGGGCAGCGGCACCGGGCACCGAGATCGTCGCCCTCACCCCGCGTTTTGGCGCCGAGTCGGTGGAGGGCAATTTTGAGAGCTACCTCTGCGCTGTCGGTGTGATGGATGCGGTCATGCGCTATGACCAGCCCTTTGATGCCGTCATCCAGGCCGGCTATGGCGAGCATGGCCGCGAAGGCCTGCAAGAGCTGCTGGAAGTGCCGGTGGTGGACATCACCGAGGCAGCGGCATCGACGGCCATGTTCCTGGGCCACAAATACGCCGTGGTCACCACCCTGGACCGGGCCGTGCCACTGATCGAAGACCGGCTCAAGCTGGCCGGTCTGGATGCGCGCTGCGCCTCGGTGCGCGCCAGCGGCATGGCCGTGCTGGAGCTGGAGAGCCAGCCCGAGCGCGCGGTCGATGCCATCGTGCAGCAGGCGGCCAAGGCTGTTGAAGAAGACCATGCCGAGGTGATCTGCCTGGGCTGCGGCGGCATGGCCGAGCTCGAAGACAAGGTGCGCAGCCGCACCGGCGTGCCGGTGGTCGATGGCGTGGCTGCAGCGGTGACGATTGCCGAATCGCTGGTGCGCCTGGGCCTCAAGACCTCCAAGGTGCGCACCTATGCACCGCCGCGCGCCAAGCGGATTACCGGCTTTCCGCTGCCCGATTCGCTGGGCCGCTGAACGTCTTCAACCACCCCTCCCTGTTTACTCCAACCGCCCTGCTCCGCAGGGCTTTTTTCTGGCCGCTGTTGGCCGCTGCTGTCCTTTATTGGCTGGTCTTGAAGCCCTGGGTCGCCGCCCAGGCGGCCACATCATCGCGGCGGATCGCAGCGGCCATCAGCTGCGGGAAGGCGTCCGGCGTGCAAGCAAAGGAAGGCACGCCCAAGGCCGCCAGCTTGGCCGCCAGCGCGGCATCGTAAGCGGGGGCACCTTCGTCGCTCAGCGCCAGCAAGGTGATGAACTGCACGCCCGACTCCACCAGCTCATGGGCGCGGCGCAGCAGGCCTGACTCCACGCCCCCCTCGTACAGGTCCGAGATCAGCACCAGGATGGTGTTGCGCGGCTCGCTGATCAGGCTCTGGCAATAACCCACGGCGCCATTGATGTCGGTGCCGCCGCCCAGCTGCACGCCAAACAGCACATCGACCGGGTCGTCGAGCTTCTCGGTCAGGTCCACGACGGCCGTGTCAAACACCACCAGCTTGGTGGCGACCGCAGGCAGGCTGGCCATCACCGCACCAAAGATGCTGGAATAGACCACCGAGTTGGCCATGGAGCCGCTTTGGTCGATGCACAGAATCACCTCGCGCTGCGGGCGGCGCGCCTTGCGGCCATAGCCGATCAAGGTCTCGGGAACGATGGTCTTGTACTCGGGCTGCCAATGGCACAGGTTGGCGCGTATCGTGCGGTTCCAGTCGATCTCGGCATGGCGCGGGCGGCGGTTGCGCTGGCTGCGGTCCAGCGCGCCGGCCACGGCACTGCGCATCGGCTCTTCGAGCTTTTTCATCAGCTCGTCCACGACCTTGCGCACCACCAGGCGCGCGGTGGCCTTGGTGTTTTGCGGGATGACCGAGCCTAGCGACATCAGGTTGGCGACCAGGTGCACATCGGGTTGCACGTTCTCCAGCATCTCGGGTTGCAGCAGCAACTCGCGCAGCTGCAGGCGCTCCATCGCGTCGCGCTGCATCACCTGCACCACCTGGCTGGGGAAGTACTTGCGGATATCGCCCAGCCAGCGCGACACCGACGGCGAAGAATTGCCCCGGCCACCCTTGCGTGAGCCCAGCTGGCTGTCGCCCTCGTAGAGCGCGGCCAGCGCCTGGTCCATCTCCTGCAGGCGCCCGCCCACGGTCCCGCAGCTGGCATCGGCCGGGCTGCCCAGCACCATACGCCAGCGTTGCAAGCGGGTGGTTGGCTGCAGCGCCTCTGCCGCGTCGGCGGCCAGGGTTTGGCTATCGTTTTGCGCCGGGCCTGGCGCGGAATGGGTGGCATTCGTCATCGTCATCACTCCAGCGCTGGGGCGTCGTTGCGGGGGGCCGAGGCAGCGGCGATCTGCGCCAGCAACTCGGGCGGCAGCTCCAGCCCCAGCAAGGTGTTGAGCAGTGGCAAGGCCAGCACGGCGCGCGCCTCGTCCCAGGGCGAATCGTCATCTCCCGCAGCCAACGCAGCTGGCGCGGCAGCACCGGCCACCGGCGCGCGCCGGGCCTTGTCGCCCAAGCTCTGGCGCTCATGCTTGCTGAAGTGGGCAAAACTGCGCCGCACCAGCGGCAAGATCTGTGCAAACTGCACTTCGCCCAGCCCGGCCAGCCAGGCATCGACGGCGCCCCAGATCGCCTCGTCATGCAGCAGCACCAGCGCCTGCTGGTTCAAAAAGCCGTCCAGCCAGGCGGCCACATCCAGCGGCGCCGCGCCCAGCGACAGGTTGCGGTTGAACTGCAGCACCACCTCGGCGCTGTCCAGCAGATGCTCGTCCAGCAGCAGCCGGCAGGCCATGCCGCGCAGCAAGGCCGCAGCGGCATCGCCCATCGCCAGGCTGCGCAGCGCAGCGCGCCAGGCGTCCACGGCGGCCTGGGCATCGTTGCCGCGCAGGCGCAGTGCCTCGTGCGCGGCCAGCACGTTGCCCTTCATCGCCGCAGCGGCCTCTTCGTCCATCGCCATGCAGGCCACTGGCAAGCCAATGGCTGCGCGCAGCACCAGCGAATCGATGACCGTGGCCAGCAGGGCGGTATCGGTCTGGCGCACGCTGCCGTAGCGGTACACATTGGCCAGTGGCGGCAGCGCCTGCAGCAGCTGGGCCACATCACCGGTGGTGGCCGCGCGATCAGCCAACGTGGCAATCAGCGACTCGACCAGCTGCGGCAGGTTCGCCAGCAGCGCGTCGTCAATCGCCTGTGCAATCTCGGGCAAGGGGGTATCGGGCGAGAGGCTGGCGCGCAGGCGCGCGGTGGCGGCCTGCGCCACGGTGGCGCCATGCACGCTGGCCTCGATGATGCGCACGGCCAGCTCCGGCTCCCACTGCATCTGCCAGCTCTCGCGGAAGGTGCCGCGGTTGCGCTGCGCATCGGCGGCGCGGGTGCCCCAGCCAATGCCCAACAAACGCAGGCGGTGCAGAAAATGGCTGCGCGCCAGGTCGGTCTCCTTGCGCAGATCCAAGGCCAGCAGCTTGCTGGCTGCCTCGGGCTTCATGCGCAGCGATTTCTGCTGCTGCTCGATATCGCGCTGCAACGGCACCTGCGGCACATCGGCGGGCACCGTGCCCAGCACATGGCCGACGGTGAGCTCGTCGTCGATCAGGTTCAGCGGCGCGGTCTCGCCCATGCAGACCACCGTGACGATGGCCTCGTTGATCTCCTGCAATCCCGGTATCGGCTGGCCGCGCATGGCAGCCAGGCCTTCGGCCAAGCGGGTGGCCTCGATGATGTGGGCGCTGGAGCAGTCCAGGTCCTTGTCGCGCAGCAGCCGTGCCACGCGGGTCAGCCAGCCTGCGGTGCGCAATGTGGCGGCATCGCGGGCGCTGCGTGCAGGCACGGGCAGACCTTCTGCCACTTGCTGCGCCAAGGCCGCATCGGCCCGGTAGCACTGCCACAGGTGCTCGTACCAGCCTGGCGAGGTGACGCCTGCGCCATAGCCGCTGCGGCTGGCCAGGTTGCGGTAGGTCCAGGGCGCCCAGGTCGCCAGCACCTTGGCCTTGGGCAGGCCCTTGAGCACGGCGCTGTCGGCCTTGGCAGTGGTGCTTTGCTGCAGCGCCGGCACATGCCAGGCGCCGCAGACCACCGCAATGCGCTGGTAGCCGGCCTTGACCGCCTCACGGATGCACTGGCGCATATGCGCCTCCCGCTGGGCCTCGCGCAGCACATGGTGGGGGCCGCGCCAGGCCTCGCCCTCCTCGCCCAGTTCGTTGCGCACCGCCGTCATGGCCTCGTTGATGCTGGTAAACAGCGCTTCGCTGTTGCCGCGCTCTTCCACCAGGCGGTTCCACCAGCTCTCGCCATCCTCAAAGCCGGCCGCATGGGCCAGCCAGTCGAGCGGGTCGCGCATCGGTGCCTGCGGGGGCGCAGTGGTATCCGCTGCATCGCTGTCCACATCCGCGGCGGGGGCCGTGTCGGCGCTGGCCTCGGCGGCATCACCTGGCGCCTCGTCCGCTGCCTCCACCGCATCGTCCTCGCCGCCCTCTTCGCCCTCCACGTCTTGCGCAGGCTCCGGCTTTTTCAGCGCCTGGCGCCGTGCCCAGTCCTGGGCCATCGCATGGGTCTGGGGCAGGTCGATAAAGCGCGTGGCCACCCCCTGCGCGCTCGCCCACTGCAGCGCCTGCCACTCGGGCGAAAACTCGGCAAAGGGGTAGAACGCCGCCTGGCTGGGCTCGTCCTGCATGTACACCAGCATGGCCACCGGCGGCCGCAGCTCGGCACTGCGCAGCATCGGCAGCAGGGCCTCGCCCTCGGGCGGGCCTTCCACCAGCAGGCAGTCGGGCTGCAGTTGCGCCAGCGCTTGCACCAGGCTGCGCGCACAGCCCGGCCCGTGGTGGCGAATGCCAAAGAAATGGACGTTGTCAGCAGAAGTGGCCATGGGCTCGGTCAGCGTTGTCGGGGGCAGAAGAAGAACGGTGTCAGCGGCTTAGATTTGCTCGCGGCAGGCGCGGTAGAGATCCTTCCACTCCGCGCGCTCCTTCACCACCGTCTCCAGGTATTCCTTCCAGACCACGCTGTCCTGCACCGGGTCCTTGATGACGGCGCCCAGCAGGCCGGAGGCCACATCGTGCGCACGCAGCACGCCATCGCCAAAATGGCCGGCCAGCGCCATGCCGCTGTTGATCACCGAGATCGCTTCGGCGGTCGACAAGGTAGAGCTGGGCGACTTGATGCGCACGGTCTTGCCGTCTTCGGTCTGGCCATGGCGCAGCTCGCGGAAGATCTGCACGACGCGGCGCACTTCTTCCAGCGCCGGTGCCTCGGCAGGCAGCTGCAGCGCGCGGCTTTGCTCGCCCACGCGCTTGGTGACGATCTGCACCTCCTCGTCCTGCGACGCAGGCACGGGCAGCACGACGGTGTTGAAGCGGCGCTTCAACGCGCTGGAGAGTTCGTTGACACCCTTGTCGCGGTTGTTGGCCGTGGCGATCACCGAGAAGCCGGCGACGGCCTGGAACTCGGTCGAGAGCTCGGGCACCGGCAAGGTCTTTTCGGACAGCACGGTGATCAGGGTGTCCTGCACATCGGCAGGGATACGGGTCAGCTCTTCAATGCGGGCGATCTTGCCCAGCTTCATCGCATGCACCAGCGGGCTGGGGATCAGCGCCTTTTCCGACGGGCCGTGGGCCAGCAGCTGGGCATAGTTCCAGCCATAGCGCAGCTGCTCTTCGCTGGTGCCGGCCGTGCCCTGGATCAGCATGGTCGAGTCGCCACTCACCGCCGCCGACAGATGCTCGGACACCCAGGACTTGGCGGTGCCGGGCACCCCGTACAGCAGCAGTGCGCGGTCGGTGGCCAGCGTGGAGACGGCAATCTCCATCAGGCGCGGACTGCCGATGTACTTGGCGCTGACTTCAAAACCATTGCTCAGCGTGCCGCCCATCAGGTACTGCAGCACGGCCCAGGGCGAGAGCTTCCAGTTCGGTGGACGCGGACGGTCATCGGCCTTTTGCAAGGCATCCAGTTCTTCGGCAAATTGCTGCTCGGCGTGCTGGCGGAGTACTTGGCTCATGGTGTGCTTCCGGTAGAGATCAAAAGGTTCGTGGTGGGCGCCATCAGGCGATTCGGGCCGCTTGCAGCGCCAGGCGCAGATCGACAATGCGGTTGAGTTGGGCGAGCACCTGCTCGTCATCCCAGGGGCGCAGGCGTGAGCGCTCCAGGCGCGCCTGCTGCTCCTGTTGGAGCTTGGCGATGTCGGCCTCGCTGCTGCCTTCGGGCACCACCAGTGCGCTAGCGTCGTCGGACGCCACGGGCTCGGCGGGCGCTGCCGCAGATGGCGCACGCCACAGCTGCGCAAAGCGCTCCAGGTCGCCCACCTGCAGGCGGCGTGCGCAGGCAAGAATCGCATGGTCTGCCTGCCAGCTGTGCCAGTTGCCCGCAGGCTGGCGCGACTGCAAGGTGCCGAGCACGGCCTCGAGCAACCAGCGGGACATCGCAGGCGACAGCAACTCGGTGCGGCCCATGCCCTCGTCGATGCGGTGGATGGCCTCGATGAACGCGCTCTTGCCCAGCTTGGCCTGCAGCTGTGCCAGCCACTGGGTTTCGCGTTCTTCGGCGCTCAGCTCGGCCATCAGCAGCGGCAGCACATCGCTGCTGCGCGAGTCGCTCTCCATGCTCTGGATCAGTGGCAGCCAGCGCACATCGCGCTGGGCGCGCAACGCCGCGATCCAGCCCTGGCGCAGCGCGCTTTTCCAGTCGCTGCGCCGGCTCCATTCCCACAGCTGCTCGGGCGTCTTGTTCAGTTGCTGGTGCCAGAAATCGAGGGGCGTGAGCTCCACCAGCTGCTGCAGCCACCAGGCGCGATGGCCCTTGATATAGGCGGGCGGCTGCAAAGTGACGCCGTCGCGCTCCCAGTCCTTGTGGCCTTCCTGCGGCGGCTCGATCTGCCACTCGCCCTGGGCATCCTGGCTCAGCATGGCCTGCAGCGCGGCGCCCATGCGCTGGCTGTGCGGGCTGTGCGGCAGGCGCGCGAGCAGGCTGGCGGCCGATTCGCGCACCTCCTTGCTGCGGTCGCCGAGCAGCTTTTCCAGCAAGGCCTCGTCGTCTGCCGACAGGCCGCGCGCCAGGCTCTGCACCATCGGTGCGCGTTCGCGGGCACCCAGCTCCTTGAGGCTGGCTTCCAGCCGCGCGCGGGCGCCTGCCGGGTCCGTGGCACGCTGCTGCTGCAGCAAGGCCACGCGCTGCTCCAGCGAGCCTTCCTGCCAGATCTGCTCGGCATCGGCCGTCTCTTGCACGCCATGCGCATAGGCCCACTGCGGGTTCTGGGCGGCCAGCCAGCGGCCGCGCTCGCCCAGCACCGGGGTCAGCCACTGGCGCAGCTCGACCGATTGGCGGCCTTGGTGCAGCGCATCCACCAACAGCGCATAAGGCAGGCGCTGGCCGGCTTCATCAAGGCTGGCCAAGGCCAGCGCCAGCAGCTCGGGCGCATTGCCCTGCAGCACCTCGCCCAGCAGCCGCAACAGCGGCTCGCCCTGCGGCGCCGGGCGCGATTCGGCGGCCGGTGGTGGCAAAGCGGCAGCTACCACCGTCGCAGCGGGTTGCGCGGGGCGCCAACCGGCCCGCTCCAGCACCGCCGCCACCGCGGTGGCGCGCAGCAACTGCTGCGCCTTGCTGTCTGCCGGTTGCAGCAAAGCCGCCTGCAGCGCCTGCTGGCTGGCGGGCGCCGTGCGGTCGATGCCCTGGGTAAAGATGGCTGGCAGCGCCAGCCGCTCGGCGCCAACGAGCGCCGATTGCTGCAACGCAGCCCAAAGATTTGCATGGCTCACAGCACTTCACCCCGGTTCTGCCAGATGTTGGTCCACGGCGCCTGGCCATCGCCGGCCTGCCAGGCACTGAGCAGGCGCCAGCGCCCTGATGGCTGGCCGCCCTCCCATTCGCCAAACAGCGCCATCGGCGCGCCTCCACCGAGCGCCTGCAGCTGCCAGGCATGGTCATCGCCCACGGCCAGCGGCACCAGCGCGGCGGCCGCGTCCCCTTGCGGCCAGACCGCATACCACTGGCCCGCGCTGACCTGCAGACGCGCCTGGCCGCACCACAGCGGCTGCACCGGCTGCAAGGGATTGGCGGCAATGCGCTGGCTCAGCTGCGCCAACGCATCGCGCCATGCGCCCTCGCCCAACGGGGCGCCGGCGCCGGGCGCCAGCAGTTCGATATCAGCCCCCGCGATGGCGCGCAGCGGTGCCTGTCCGGGGTAGAAATGCAGGCTGCCCCGGTAGCTTTGCGCCGGCACCCAGGCGGTCTCAAAACCACGCCCGCCCTGCGCGTAATCCAGCAACCAGGCGATGCGCCCGCTGTGCTGGCCCTGCAGCCAGACGCGGCGCTCCAGCAGGCGGCCCTCGCGTTCGATCTGGCGCAGGCCCACGACCAACCAGTCGTCGGCCAGCGCCTCGCCCCGTGCCTGCACCTCGGCCTTGTCCATGGGCCAGCCCAGCGCGGCCATCACATCGGCACGGGTATCGGCGCTCAGCGCATCGCGGCGTGCCACCGCATCGGCCAGCAGTTGCCAATGGCCCAGCTGCACCAGCAGGTCACGCGACCATTGGGGGTGGCTGTCCACCAGGTCCCAGGCGTCCTTGATGCGGGCGGCCATGCCGCTGGCCTGCGCATCGACCATGCGCGCGGCCATGGTGTTCCAGTGCTGGCGCGCCTGCTGGTCGCCCGAGAGGTTGGCCAGGCCGTTGCGCAGCATGTCCTGCATCCACAGTTGCAGCTCCTGCATGCCGGCGGCCACCTTGTCCCAGCGCTTGTCGTCACGTTTGGCTTGCTGCTTGGCCAGCAGCGCGGGATCGGCCGGGGGCGCTGCGGCAATGGCAGCGGCCTTGGCTTCTTTTTTCTCGGCTTTTTCAGCGCGGCTGTCCAGCCAGGCGCTGACCCAGGCGGGTGGCTCGGCGTTGTCGGCCACCTGGCCGGCAGCGCGCAGCAGCATCAGCGCCAGGCCATGTTTGCAGGGGAACTTGCGGCTCGGGCAAGAGCACTTGAACGACGGCCCGCTCAGGTCGACCTGGGTCTGGTAGGGCTTGGAGCCGCTGCCCTGGCATTCGCCCCAGGCTGCCGTTTCGTTGCAGCCCAGGCTGGGCCATTTGCTGGGGTTCTTCAACCCTTGTGCCGCCTTGGTGGAAGAGGCATCCGGGGACAGCGCCACCACCTCGGCTTCGGTTGCTAAGACACGTGACAAACCGCCTCCCCTTCCGTTCAATCTGTTAGTTACCCGCTATATGTGTTTATTAGTCGCGGCAACGGAGATTGTAGGCAGGGTCGAAGACGAAATGATGCAAGACGGGCCCCCGGCCCGCCTGGCGTGTCACTTTTTTACAGATTTGCGGCGTTCCCAGGCCACCATTGTGAGAAGGACAATTGCGGCGCTGAGCGAGATATGGCCGCACCAGGTGACCAGGCCGAGCGACCAGCCCTTGAGCCCGACGGCGATGGCCAGCGAGGCGAGCAGCGCCAGCCAGCCGGCCATGCGCAGGCGCCGGGTGGGGCCGGGTGGCAGCTCACGGCCCAACAGGTCGAGCTGGTGGCGGTCCATCGCCAGCGCCAGCAGTGCAAACGCCGGCAGCGACACCAGCTGAATGGCAAGGTGGTTCATGGCCGGGCCTCCTGCAAATCGGGCGCCATGGCCGCGCTGGCAGCCGTCGCGCCGGAATCCACATCCCGGGCGGCAGGCGCCGGGGAGTTGGCAGCCGGGCGCGGTGCCGCCTGGCGCTGCGGCTTGCGCTTGGGTTGGTGGCGCCAGGTGCGGATCGCCAGCCAGCCATGCAGCGCGGCCAGCGCCAGCAAGGTCAGCTCCAGCCCAGTGAACACCCAGTCACCGTCGATGGCGCTGCGCCACAGCGGCCGGTCGGTGGTCAGCACATTGACGACCGGCAGCAAGGCCAGCGCTGCGCAACCGGCCCAGAGCAGTTCCACCCAGGCGCGCTTGGCAGGCCGCAGCATGGCCCAGACCAGGCTGGCCCCCCAGAGGATGAAGAACCAGTGGATCTCCCAGTCGCTGCGCTTTTCCATGCCCAGCGGCAACAGGCGGTTGGCCCAGAGCATGGCGGCCATGCCGATGCTCAGGCCGGCAATTGCAGCGATGTTCAGCCGCTCCACCAGCCAGAAGCCAAAGTACGGCTTGTCCGGATGGGGCAGCTTGGTGCGGCGCTTGACGGTCCACATCACCAGGCCCGTGCCCACCATGGCCGTGCCCGCCAGGCTGGTGAGGAAGTAGAGCCAGCGCACGGTGGTATCGCCAAAGCGGCCCAGGTGCAGGGCATAGAGCACGCCACGCGTCTCGGCTGCCGCGCCCACCTGGTCCTTGACCTCCAGCAGCTTGCCGGTGCTGCCCTCGAACAGCATGTACTTGGGGCTGATCGACACGCGCTCGAAATCGCCATAGGTGACGATCACGCGTGCCGAGGCGTCGCCGGCGTTGTTGACGGTGACGCGGCCAATGCGGTCCGCGCCCCAGCGCTGTTGGGCCTGGCGCACCATATCGCCCAACGGGGCGAGCGGCACAGCCTGGCCGCTGGGCTTGCCGGCAGGAACGAAGGCGCTGATCTCGCTTTGCATGGCCTGGCGCTCGGCCTGGGTCTTGAAGGCGGCACTGCTGGCCCAGGGCATGGTCATCGCCATCAGGGTGACCAGGCCGGTATAGGTGATCATCGCGTGGAAAGGCAAGCCGAAGACCGACAGCGCATTGTGCGCATCCAGCCAGGAGCGCTGGCCCTTGCCCCAGCGGAAGGTGAAGAAGTCGACAAAGATCTTCTTGTGCGTGATCACACCGCTGACAATGGCCACCAGCATGAACATCGCGCAGAAACTGGCCAGCCAGCGGGCCCAGAGCACCGGCATGTAATGGAACTGGAAGTGGAAGCGGTAGAAAAACTCGCCGCCTACAGTCTCACGGCTGCTGACCTTCTGGCCGGTTTGCGGATCGAACACCGCGCTGCCAAAGCCGCGCTCGCCCTTCGCGGGCTTGGCAATGCGCCAGAACGCACTCACGACGTTGTTGCGCGCATCGGCCATGCCCAGGCTCCACTGCGAGCTGCCGGGCACCATCTGCTGCAGCTCCTCGGCGATGCGGGGGACCACTTCAGCGGCATCGGGCACGGCGGCCTGGTGGGCCACCTCGGGCCGCATCCACTGCGAAATCTCTTCCTTGAAATAGCTCACCGTACCGGTGAGAAACATCGCATACAGAATCCAGCCCACCAGCAGGCCGGCCCAGATGTGCAGGTCGGACATGGTCTGGCGAATGCCGCGTGCGGCGGGCTTACCGGGTTTGCTATGTTTTTTATCGTTGGCAGTCATGCCGGAGTCACTCCATTCCATACCGGCCAAGCGGCCAGCAGCAGCGGTATCGCTGCCAGCAGCAGCCCCAGCCAGGCGCGGGTGGCTGAGCGCACGGCGAACACCCAGACCACCGCGCCGGTGTAGACCAGAAAGCTAGCCATCGTGCCAGCCAGCACGGCCTGGGGCTTGTCCATCGGCAGCGCCAGCGCGGCAACACTGGCCACCGCCGCCAGCGCATAGCCGCCGCCGATGGCGGCGACGATGCGCGAGAGCAGCGGCCCTACCTGGCAGGCCTTGGCCAGCGCGGCGCGCAACGCGCCGCTCAGCGCTGGGCTGGTCATTTGGCCGGGTTAGGCGTGGCAACCGGGCCGGCCGCCAGCGGGGCCAGGCCTTGTGGCTTCACATAGGTGACCGACGTCACATAGCTCACGCCGTCGTACTTTTCGCCAGCGCGTTCGCCGGGCGTGCGGTCGTTGTGCTTGATCTCGGCCACATACTGGCCTTGCCAGGGCAGGTCGAACTGCACCAGGCCTTGCGCGTCAGTATGGCCTTCCTTCATCCAGCCCGATTGGGTGACCAGCGCGACCTGGGTCTTGGCCAGCGGCTGGCCCTTGAAGGTCGCCTTGAACTCGCCGTCCTTGCCGGTCGGGGTCAGGTCCAGCGCCAGCTTGGGCTTTTGCGCGGCAAAGCCGGTGACCAGGCGTGCAGCAGGGTGGTACCAGTTGGTGACATCCTTGCCATCGCGCTTGAACTTGGACAGCGGGTAGTTGGCATCTTCAGCGACGATGGAGACCCCATCCTGGATGCTGAACGGCAAGGTAAAGCCATGGGCGGTCTTGTTGCCGGCCGCAGCCTTTTCTTCGCCGTTGGCGCTGATCAGCACGCCCTGGGGCTTGCCAAAGTGGTCCAGCAGGCCAGGAGACGCTTCGCGCAGGTTGTCGCCAAACTCACCAAAGCGCAGCACCACGGCCTGGTCGGCACCGGCAGGCTCCAGCCAGACCTGGTGGGCCTGGGCGGACAGGGCCAGCACGGCCAGACTCAGCGCAGACAGGGATTTCTTCAACATATGCTCTCTCTCCTTTTTTGATAAACATGCTGCCGGCGCCTTGCGCGCTCCCGCAGCCCACTCCCCAGAACCGGTGGGCGGTCTCTACGCAACTGCGCGGAGACCACCCACCGGTTCTCAAAAATCAACCGTCGCCGACAGCACCACGGTACGCGGCGCGCTCAGGGTCAGGTAGTTGTTGCCACTGATCAACCAGACGTTCTTGCCCGTCAGGTTTTCGACATTGGCACGCAGCACCACCGCCTTGCCGCTGACCTGGGTGCGGTAGCGCGCGCCCACATCCAAGCGGGTCCAGCCCGAGAGCTTGAGGGTGTTGGCATTGCTGGCCCAGGCCGAGCCGGTGCGGATCACCCGGCCGTTGACGGACAGGCCCTGCACGCCGGGCACATCCCAGTCGGCGCCCAGGTTGGCATTGATCTTGGGCACGCCGTAGGCATCGTTGCCCTGGTACTGCGCCGCCTTGGTGACCTTGGCACGGTTGAAGGTGAGGCCCCCCATCAAACGCAGACCGCGCTGCAGCTCCCCATAGGCGGCCAGCTCCAGGCCCCGGTTGCGCTGCTCACCATCAAAGCTGTAGATGTTGGTGGCCGGGTCGGTCATGCTGTTGGGGCGGCTGATCTGGAACAGGCTGGCCGTTGTCATGACGCTGCCCCAATCCACCTTCACACCTGCTTCGTACTGTTTGGACTTGAATGGCGGAAACACCTCGCCGGCATTGACGGCCGTGTTGGGCGCGGTTCCACCACGCGAGAGACCGGCCGTGTAGTTGCCGTAGACGGAGACCTGGTCATTGGCCTTGACCACCAGGCCGACCAGCGGCGTGGTCGCGCTCTTGGCGTAGCTGCTGGTCTGCGCGCCGGTAGCGGTGCTGAAGTTGCGCAGGTCCACGGTCTGGCGGCGCAGGCCCAGGGTCAGCAGCAGGCGGTCATCGGCCAGGGCCAGGGTGTCCGTCACCGCGATGCCGTAGTTGTGCGCCTTGGAGGCCTTGTTGGGCGCGATGCGCGCGCCCTCGACCGGTGGCAGTGGCGCGGGGTGGTAGATGTTCGATGGCGACGTGGTCAGGCCGGCCACATAGGCATTGCCGGATTCCTGGCGCAAATCGGAAGCGCTGACCACCAGCGAGTGCTTGACACCGCCGGTCGCGAACTTGGCCCGCAGCCCCGCATCGGCGCTGCTGGTGTCGGTGTAGGAATCGTAGAAGCTGCTGCGCACCGTGAAGTCGCCAGCCGCATTCATCGACGTCGTCGTGGTCGGGAAAATCTGCTGGGCCTTGCCCTTGCGGTAGCCGATGCCAGCGAAGGCGGTGACCTGGTCGTTCAGATCCACTTCCAGGCGCGAGGCGATGACCTTGTCGTCCAGCGACAGATCGGTATCGGGGAACCAGTTGCTGCGCGCGTTGGGCGGCTTGGGCAACGACGTGAGCGCCGGGTTGAAGCCGATCTGCGGGCGGAAATCTTCCATCTCTTCGCGCTGTGCATAGGCATCGAGCGACCAGCGCAGATTGCTGCCCCGGTAGTCGACCGCGATTGCGCCCACGCCCAGCTTCTGGTCGCCACCACGGATGCTGGCCTCGCCACCGCGCGCTGCGCCATTGACGCGCACGCCCCACTCCTTGTTTTCGCCAAAGCGGCGCGAGATATCGACACTGGTGCCAAACTGCGCACGGCCCAGGTACTGCAGGCCCACGCGGTTCAGCGGCGCATCGCCTGCACGCTTGGTCTGCACATTGATCGCGCCACCAATGCTGCCGCCCGGCGGCATGCCGCCCACCATCGCGCCCGGGCCCTTGAGCAGCTCGGCACGCTCCAGAATCTCGGCCGGCACCCGGCTGGCGGAGGTCAGGCCATAGAGGCCATTGAGGCCCACATCGCCACCGCTGATGCCAAAGCCGCGCACCTGGATGTCTTCGCTGAAGCCCTGCGAGGCGGTGGTCAGGCGCACCGACGCGTCATTGGCCAGCACCTCACCCAAGGTGCGTGCCTGCTGGTCGGCCACCGCTTCTGCGGTATAGGCCACGGTGGAAAACGGCGTGTCCATCACATCCTGGTCGCCCAGCATGCCAATGCGGCTGCCGCGCGCCTGCTTGCCACCAGCATAGGCTTCGGGGCGGTCGCCGGCGCGGGTCGCCGGGGCCGTCACCACCACCGGGTTCAGTGCCACTTCACCGGCGGTCTGGCCGTTGTCGATGACCAAGGTTGTGCCCTCGATGCGCGCCACCAGGTTGGTGTTGCGCAGCAGCTGGCGTACGGCGTCCTGCGCGCTCATGCTGCCCTTGACGGCGGCGCCGGGGCGGCCCTGCACCAGTGCAGGAGGTGCTATCAACTGCAGCCCGGCCTGGCGGGCCAGCTGGGCCAGCGCGCTGTCGAGCGGCTGGGCAGAAATATCAAAATCAGCGGCCGAGGCCGCGCCGGCCAAGGCGGCCATCGCCAGGGCCATCAGGTGGCGTTTGCAGGGGTGCGACATAGCAGTGGGTACTTTCCTCATGTGGTTCACACGAGGTAATACGAACGAGACGCAGTTTTCCCTCAGCGCTTGCGCAAGTATTTTTGAATGGCCGGACAGCGGCCCATAGTGCTTGCACGCCATCGCTCAACTCTGCGCTCTGCGCCGTGCAATCGTGATGCGGCGCGCAGCGCCCTGGCCTTCTTCGCGCACCACGACCGGCACGCTGCGCGGCAGCAGCTGCAGCCAGGCGCGGGCATCGGCAATGCGCACCCGGCCAAAAATCGCCATATGTTCGGCATCGGGCGCCACCTGCAGGGGCACGTCGCAATAACGGGCCAGGCGCTGCACCGCCAGGCCCAGCGGCTCGTGGCGGAAGTCCAGCCAGCCATTGCGCCAGGCCGCCACCTCGCCCGCGCTGGTATCGCGCCGGGGCGGTTGTCCTGGCTGCCAGTCCAGGGTCTGGCTGCCCGTCAGCTCCCAGCCATCACCCGCATCGGCCAGATCACCATCGCTGCCCCGCTGCTGCACGCGCACCCGGCCCTCTTCAACCGCCACGCGCAGCCCGCCCTGGGCATCGACTGCGACTTCAAACCGGGTGCCCAGCACGGTGATACGGGCCGGGCCAGCATCGACGATGAAAGGCGCATCGGCATGGCGTGCCACCTGGAAGAAGGCCACGCCTTCGTGCAGCTGCACATGGCGGCGGTTGCCGTAGTAGCGCACCTCCAGCCGGGTCTGCGCATCCAGCGCAATGCTGCTGCCATCGGGCAGGGCCTGGTTGAGCTGGCGGCCGGTGGCCGTGGCCAGCTGGATCTGCCATGTCACCACCTGGCTTTGGTAGATGCGCCAGGCCAGGCTGCCGCTGGCACCCAACCCTGCCACGCCGAGCAAGGCCGACAGCGCACGGCGCCGCCCCTTGCGCGGCAGCGCCGGCACAACGCCATCACCACGCCATGCGTGCAAAGCGGCCTCGATCGCATCCATGGCGCGCATGATCTCGCGCTCCACCGTCTTGACCGAGACGCCGTGCGCTGCGGCAATCGACGCCTGCGATTCGCCGTCGAGCCGGTCGGCCAGCAACATGCTGCGGCAGCGCTCGGGCAAGGCGGCAATCGCGGCATCGACGGCTGCCAGCGCTTCGCGCCGCAGGCTGGCCTCAGCCACATCCTGGCCCAGCGCCTGCACACCGGCGCTGCCGTCATCGAAGCGGCTGTCAAAGCGCTCGGAGGTGCGCGCGGCCCGGCGCAGGTGGTCAATCACCAGATGCTCGGCCACCGTGTACAGGTAGGCGCGCGGCGCCGGGTGCGGGCTCTGCGCCAGGGGCCCCGCTTCCACCACGCGCAGCCAGGCGTCATGCACGATGTCCTGCGCCGATTGGCGGCTGCCGGTACGGCGTGCGACAAAGGCAATCAGCTCGCGATAGCTATCGCGAAAGGCTTCCAACGGGAGGGCGGACATGGCGGAACGGGCGGGCAGTAAAAATGACGAGGCGCGCTAGTATATTACGAATGAGAATAAATCTCATTTGTTATACAAATTTTCTTTTAAAACAGGGGCTTAAATCGCCCGCCCGGGAAGGCGGGTACTGGTGCCTGTACACCAGTTTTCCGCTGTGGAATAAGCGCCAAAAACGCCCTGCAGCGCCAGCTGCAGGGCGTGGGGGCGGGCAAAACTGCTTACAAATCGCGCTTGATCAAAGCCCCGCTGAACAAGACCGGCCCGGTGGGGCCCGTTTCGCTGGGCACGCCGCCCTTGGGCTCGAGGCTGACCGCCAGTGCCGGAACCGCCTGCACCTGGGCCAGCTGCGCCTGCAGTTGCTCCAGCCGCCCCTCCCCCATGACGCCGAGCGACTGCGGCGCGCCCTGCGCCGGCAAGGCCCACAGCTGCAGGGACCGGTCGGCGGCCTCCTGGTAGCCACCGACGCGCTGCAGCACCAGCCGGCCATGGCGGGCATCGAAGGTCACCAGCATCGAGGCCTGGGCCTTGCCATCGGCCAGTACGGCCACGTACTGGACCTGAGGGGCGGCCTGCAATGCGGTCTGGGTCTTTTGCAGCTCGGTTTGCAAGGCGGCCAGCTGCTGGCCGGTGTTGCGTTGCAGGCTTTGCTGCGCATACAGGCCAATGGCTACCGCAGCGACGGTGGCCACGGCCCCCGTCAGCGCCAGCGAACGCCACCAGGCCAGCGCCTTGGGGCTGCGGGCGTTGGCAGCGCTGCGCTGCTGCTCAAGGGCCAAGCCAGCCTTGTCGGCATCGACCAGGTTCTGGATACGGGTCCAGACGGCGGCATCGGGCTGCACCGGCGACTGCAGCTCGGACAGCGCCGACCAGCGGCCCTGCCACAGCAGTGCGGCCGAGCGCACCTGCGGATGCGCGCGGGCCATCTGCTCAAAGCGGCGGCGGGCGCCTGCGCGCAAGGTGCCCAGCGCATAGGCGGCGGCCAGGCGGTCGAGCAGTTCGGGGTGTTGTACCAGGTTCATCAGAGCGCTCCTTTGCGCCTACACGTGGCGGTCCATGCACTTGCGCAGTTGCTCCAGACTGCGGCGCATCCAGGTTTTGACGGTGCCCAGCGGCAGCTGGAAATGGCTGGCCAGCTCGCTGTGGCTCAAATCTCGCAAATAGGCCAGGCTCACCACCTGGCGCTGGGCCTGCTGCAGGCGCTCCATGCACTGCTGCAAGACCGTCGCCTGCTCACTCGCTTCCACCGACTGCATCGGGCTTTGTGCGTCGTCGCCCTGCGGCAGGTCATCCATGTCGTCCACCACCGCATGCTGGTCGAGCCGCTCGGCCTTGCGCCGGCGCAGAAAATCCAGCGCCCGGCTGCGCACCAGCAGACCCATCCAGGCCAGCGGCGGGCTGAGCGAATCGCGGTAACTGCCGGCATGGCGCCAGATGGCGACAAAACTGTCCTGCAGCACGTCTTCAGCCCAGGCCTTGTTGCCCAGAATGCGCAGCGCCAGGCCATACAGCCGCGAGGCGGTATCGTCGTACAACAGCCGCAGCGCTTTTTCGTCGCGGGCGGCAATGCGGTCTAACAAGAGCATCAGTTCAGTGTCAGTGGTAGGTGTGCGCATGCAAGCATTGTGGGGCGAAGGCCGGGTGGCCGGTGCATCCGTTGTATTGCTGCCAAGCACCAAGCGGCGCAGCCCGATCAGCAATCGCCCACAGGTAAGTACTCGCACACCCCAAAAACTTTCAGGTATCTGGCCGCTATACGCAGCAAACGGCCCACTGGATGCAAAAACGATGCAAAAAAATAATCGGCAGCCCTGAATCCAAACTAGCTGCTGATGCGTAGTGAAGGACGTAGACCTTGCCCAGACAGGGTCGGAAAACGGAGCACCCTATGAAAACAGCCACCACCGCAGTTGCCATACCCTCGGGCCTCTGCGCGCCCGCCCGGAGGCCACCATGCCGCTGAACACCCCCATCGAGCGCTGGTACGGCTTGCGTGTCTGGCTGATCGGCGCCAGCTCGGGCATCGGCCTGGCGCTGGCAGAGCAACTGCATGCCGCAGGGGCCCGCATTATCGTGTCGGCGCGCCGGCAGGAGGTGCTGGACGCCTTCGCCGAGCAGCACCCCGGCTGTCTGCCCCTGCCGCTGGATGTCAGTGACCGCGATGCCGTCGTCAGCGCCGTACACCAGCTGCTGGAGGACGGGCCCCTGGACATGGTGTGCTACTGCGCAGGCCAGCGGCAGACGATGAGGGCCGATGATCTGGACCTCAACCGCATGCTGCAGCACCGGGAGGTCAATCTGACTGGCGCGCTGCATGTGATCACGGCCGTCACCCCCCACCTGCTGGCAGCGGCACGCGACGGGCGACAACCCCATCTCAGCCTGGTGGCCAGCGTCGCCGGTCTGCGTGGCCTGCAGGGCAACCTGGCCTATGGACCCAGCCAGGCGGCACTCATCAACCTGGCCCAGACCTTGCAGCTGGAGTTGCCGGCGCAAGGTGTGGGCGTTAGCCTGGCCGTCGTCAAGCCCGCGCTGACCGCGACCTCGTTGACCGAACCCCATCCCGCCAGCCTGCCGGTCTGGCAGCACCCGGCACAGGCGGCCGAGGCCATGCTCAAAGGCTGGGCCCACGGCCACTTTTTGCTGGGTGCGCCGTGGCGCTCCAGGCTGAGCTGGCGCCCAGGGTTCACCTCCCCGGCATCCAGTCTGTTCGCCTGGGTGCGCCGCTTGCAGGGGAACTGAACCATGCTGACGCTGCACCATCTGGAAACCTCGCGCTCGCAGCGCGTGCTGTGGCTGCTCGAAGAGCTGAACCTGCCCTATGCACTGCAAACCTACCCGCGCGATGCCAAGACCCGCTTGGCACCGCCGGCGCTCAAACGCATCCACCCGCTGGGCCTGTCGCCCATCCTCTGCGACCGGGGGCTGGTGATCGCCGAATCCGGCGCCATCATCGAGTACCTGGCCGAGCGCTATGGCGCCTGGGCGCCCCCGGACATGGCCTACCTGGAGCCTCCGCGCGGCAGTCCCGAGCATCTGCAGTGCCGCTACTGGATGCACTTTGCCGAGGGCTCGCTGATGAACTGGCTGCTGCTGCAGCTGGTGTTCGACAGCATCGCGGCCAAGCCTTTGCCGCTGCTGGTGCGCCCCGTTGTGGGACCGGTGCTGCGCACCCTGCGCCAGCAGGTGTACAAACAGCTGATCAGCCCCCACATGGAAGCAGCGATGGCCTATATGAACAACCACCTGGCCCACCAGCCCTGGTTTGCCGGGGAACACCTGACGATGGCCGACTTCCAGATGGGCTTTGCGGTGGAAGCGGCATTGGCCCGCTGCGCCAATGCAGCCGATTGGCCCCATCTGCATGCCTACCGCCAGCGCATGCAGGCCCGCGAGGCCTACCAGCGGGCCATTGCCAAAGGCGGCCCGGTGGTGATGAAGCTCTGAGCGCTCGACACCAGCCCTGTAAAAAGGCCCTGCAGTGCAGGGCCTTCGTCATGGGTGGTTGCGCAGATCAGCCCAGCCAGTGGCGGGCATTGCGCCAGACGCGCATCCAGGGGCTGAGGGCCGAGCGGTCGCCGTCGGTCCAGCTCATCTGCACGTTGCGGAACACGCGCTCGGGGTGCGGCATCATCGCGGTGAAGCGGCCATCGGCCGTGGTGACCGCGGTCAGACCGCCGGCCGAGCCGTTCGGGTTGAACGGGTACTGCTCGGTGGCCTGGCCATGGTTGTCCACATAGCGCATCGCGGCGATCACCGTGTCGGCATTGCCGCGAAAGCGGAAGTTGGCATAGCCCTCACCGTGCGCCACCGCGATCGGCAGGCGCGAGCCGGCCATGCCTTGCAGGAACAGGCTGGGCGACTCCAGCACCTCGACCATCGACAGACGCGCCTCGAAGCGGTTGCTCTGGTTTTGCGTGAAGCGCGGCCAGTCTTGCGCACCGGGGATGATGTCGGCCAGCTCGGCAAACATCTGGCAGCCATTGCAGACGCCCAGGCCGAAGGTGTCCTTGCGGCTGAAGAAGGCCTGGAACTGCTCGGACAGCGGCTCGTTGAAGGTGATGGAGCGGGCCCAGCCAATGCCGGCGCCCAGCGTGTCACCGTAGCTGAAGCCGCCGCAGGCGACGATACCGGCAAAGTCACGCAGCTGGGCGCGGCCGGTCTGCAGGTCGGTCATGTGCACGTCCACCGCTTCAAAGCCGGCTTCGCCAAAGGCGTAGGCCATTTCTACGTGGGAGTTCACGCCCTGCTCGCGCAGCACCGCCACGCGGGGCTTGGCCGCCACATTGACGAAAGGCGCAGACAGCGCTTCCTGCGGATCGAAGGTCAGGTGCACATGCATGCCGGGGTCGGACGGCACACCGACCAAGGCGTGCTCGCTGTCGGCGCAGGCGGGGTTGTCACGCTGCTGGGCAATCTTCCAGCTCACGGCATCCCAGACCTGGTGCAGATCGCTCAGGCTGGCGCCAAACACCTTCTTGGCATCGCGCCAGACTTGCAGCTCGCCCTTGCCCATGTCCATGCTGGACGAGGCCGGACGGGTCTTGCCCACGATGTGGCTGCAGGTGGACAGGCCATGCGCGCGCAGGGTCTCCAGCACCTCGGCGCTGTCGCTGGTCTTGACCTGGAGCACGACACCCAGCTCTTCGTTGAACAGCGCGCGCAGGGTCAGGTCCTCGCGGCGGCCCGATACCTGGGCGCCCCAGTTCTTGCCTTCGCCGCTGTCCATGCGGCTGTCGGAGATGCCATCGCCTTCGGTGATCAGCATGTCCACATTCAATGCCACACCGACATGGCCCGCAAAGGCCATTTCGGCCACGGTGGCCAGCAGGCCGCCGTCGCCCTTGTCGTGGTAGGCGAGGATCTTGCCCTGGGCGCGCAGCGCGTTGACGGCATCGACCAGTGCGATCAGGTCCTTGGCGTCGTCCAGGTCGGGGGTCTCGTTGCCGCTTTGGCCCAGCACCTGGCCCAGGATGGAGCCGCCCATGCGCATCTTGCCGCGCGAGAGATCGACCAGCACCAAGGTGGTGTCAGGCTCGCTGGCATCCAGCTGGGGCGTGAGCGTGCTGCGCACATCATCGATCGAGGCAAAGCCGGTGATGATCAGGCTGACCGGCGAGGTGACCTTCTTGGTCTCGCCGCCTTCGCTCCACTGCGTGCGCATCGACAGGCTGTCCTTGCCCACGGGGATGGAGATGTTCAGCTGCGGGCACAGCTCCATGCCGACGGCCTTGACGGTGGCGTACAGATCCGCGTCTTCACCGGGCTCGCCGCAAGCGGCCATCCAGTTGGCCGACATCTTCACCTTGGACAGCGCAATCGGCGCGGCCAGCATATTGGTGATGGCTTCAGCAACCGCCATGCGGCCCGAGGCAGGTGCATTGATCGCTGCCAGCGGGGTGCGCTCGCCCATGGCCATCGCTTCACCCTTGAAGCCCTGGAAATCGGCCAGGGTCACGGCCACGTCGGCCACCGGCACCTGCCAGGGGCCCACCATCTGGTCGCGGTGGGTCAGGCCGCCCACAGCGCGGTCGCCAATGGTGACCAGGAAGCGCTTGGAGGCCACCGTGGGGTGGGCCAGCACATCGATCACGGCCTTTTCCAGCGGCACGCCGGTCAGGTCGATGGCGGGCAGGCTGCGCGCCACGGTCTGCACATCCTTGTGCATCTTGGGCGGCTTGCCCAACAGCACATCCATCGGCATATCGACCGGGAATTTCTGGTCGTCCGCAGTCGCAGCCGGGTCTTCGAGCACCAGCTGGCGCTCTTCGGTGGCGGTGCCGATGACGGCAAACGGGCAGCGCTCGCGCTCGCAAAAGGCGGTGAACTGTGCCAGCGACTCGGGCGCAATCGCCATCACATAGCGTTCCTGGCTTTCGTTGGACCAGATTTCCTTGGGCGCCAGGCCCGATTCTTCAAGGTTGACCTTGCGCAGGTCAAAGCGGGCGCCACGGCCGGCGTCATTGGTCAGCTCGGGGAAGGCGTTGGACAGGCCACCGGCGCCCACGTCGTGGATCGCCAGGATGGGGTTGGCCGCGCCCTGCTGCCAGCAGTGGTTGATGACCTCTTGCGCACGGCGCTCGATCTCGGGGTTGCCACGCTGCACCGAGTCAAAATCCAGCTCGGCTGCATTCGTGCCACTGGCCATCGAGCTGGCCGCACCGCCGCCCATGCCGATGCGCATGCCCGGGCCGCCCAGCTGGATCAGCAAGGTGCCGGCGGGGAACAGGATCTTCCGGGTCTGCTCGGCATCGATCACGCCCAGGCCACCGGCGATCATGATGGGCTTGTGGTAGCCACGGGTGATATCACCGACTTGCTGCTCGTACTCGCGGAAGTAGCCGGTCAGGTTGGGACGGCCGAATTCGTTGTTGAATGCGGCGCCGCCCAGCGGGCCTTCGATCATGATCTGCAGCGGGCTGGCGATGTGCTCAGGCTTGCCAACCTCGCTGCCCCAGAGCTTGGAGACGGTGAAGCCGGTCAGGCCGGCCTTGGGCTTGGAGCCCCGGCCGGTTGCGCCTTCGTCACGGATCTCACCGCCCGCGCCGGTGGAGGCACCGGGGAAAGGCGAGATGGCCGTCGGGTGGTTGTGGGTCTCGACCTTCATCAGCACATGGCTGGTGGCCGCCTGCTTTTGGTAGCTGGGCGCCGTCACGGCATCGGCCTGGATGTTGAACGGTGCCACAAAGCGCTCGACCTGGTGGCCTTCCATGATGGCGGCATTGTCCGAATACGCCACCACGGTGTGCTGGGGCGATACCGCCTCGGTATGGCGGATCATGCCGAACAGGCTCTTGTCCTGCGCCACCCCGTCGATGGTGAAGTGGGCATTGAAGATCTTGTGGCGGCAGTGCTCGGAGTTCGCCTGGGCAAACATCATCAGCTCGACATCGCTGGGGTTGCGCGCCAGGCCCTTGAAGGCGTTTTCCAGGTACTCGATCTCGTCCTCGGCCAGTGCCAGGCCCCATTGCTTGTTGGCTTTCTCCAGCGCGCTGCGGCCGCCGCCCAGCACATCGACAAACTCCATCGGCTGCGCTTGCAGTGCGGAGAACAGCTGCTCGGCCTCGGCACGGGTGCCAAACACCGACTCGGTCATGCGGTCGTGCAGCAGCGCAGCGATCTGCGCGGTCTGCTCGGCGCTCAGCTCGGGCTTGCCGCCCAGCAGGCCGGCCTTGAGCTCGATGCGGTACTCGGTCAGGCGCTCGATGCGGAACACCGCCAGGCCGCAGTTGCGGGCGATGTCGGTGGCCTTGGAGGCCCAGGGCGAGATCGTGCCCATGCGCGGCGTGACGATGAAGGCCTGGCCGTCGCTGCCGCCTTCATAGGGGTCACCATAGGTCAGCAGGGCTGCGACGCGCTCGGCCTGCGCGCCGGCCAGCGGCTGCTCGGTGGCGACCAGATGCACAAAACGGGCAGCAATGCCCGTTATCTTTGGATGGATCGCCGTCAATGCGGTCTGCAGTTGTTGGGCGCGGAAGGAGCTGAGGGCGTTGCCGCCTGGTAGCTGAGTCAGGTGCAGTGTCACGTGGCAGCCTATGTGGACTAGGAGGATGGGAAGAAAGCACGCATGCGCCTTGCCCACTGCGACGGGTGGACCGTGGCAGCACCATGACAAGGGCGGGATAACCCGGGATTCTACTGTGCCCCGCCAGGACACGTAGCCGCATGGACAACAGGCCAATGGCGGCGGTGGGATAATCATGGGCTATGACCATCAAAATCAATACCGAAGAAGATATTGCGCAGATGCGGATCGCAGGCCGTCTGGCCTCGGAGGTCCTGGACTACATCACCCCCCACATCCAACCGGGCATCACGACCAAGCAGATCGATCTGCTGTGCGCCGAGGCCATGGAAAAGCAGGGCACCAAATCGGCCTGCCTGGGCTACCAGCCTCCGGGCATGACGCCCTACCCGGCCTATGTCTGCACCTCGGTCAACCATGTGGTCTGCCACGGCATTCCCAATGACAAGCCGCTCAAGAAGGGCGATGTCGTCAATGTGGACGTGACCATCATCACGCCCGAAGGCTACTTCGGCGACAACAGCCGCATGTTCGTGATCGGCGAAGGCACGATTGCCGGCAAGCGCCTGTGCCAGCTGACCTTTGAAGCGATGTGGCATGGCATCGTGCAGGTCAAGAATGGCGCCCATCTGGGCGATATCGGCCATGCGATCCAGAAGTTCGCCGAAGGCCATGGCCTGTCGGTCGTGCGCGAGTACTGCGGCCACGGCATCGGCAAGGTGTTCCACGACGAGCCCCAGGTGCTGCACTATGGCCGCCCGGGCACCGGGGTGGAACTCAAGACCGGCATGATCTTCACGATCGAGCCGATGCTCAACCTGGGCAAGAAGGACATCAAGGACCTGGGCAATGACGGCTGGACCGTCATCACCAAGGACCACAGCCTGTCGGCCCAATGGGAAGTCGAAGTGCTGGTGACCGACACCGGCTATGAAGTGCTGACCTGGTCGGAAGGCTCGCCCACGCCGCCAAGCTTTGTGACCACGATCAAGTGCTGATGGCGCGCTGATACGGCCCACCCCTCTGCACCGGGCCGGCGGCGGTCCCGGTACCCAAGGCGGCATCGCGACAAGCGTGCCGCCTTTGTCTTTTCGGGTGGCCGATCCCCGCCACGCCCTCATTTGGTGCGCCGTGGCATGGAATGTGCTTATTCGCATCCGCTGTTGAATGCTATGGCACACTGCCAGCGACAGCAGAATAGAGCACCATGAACGATCCTCGCATTCCGCAGCTGCGCGAGCAGTACCAGGCCCAACGCAGCGCCCTGTTTGACGACATCATGGCCGGGGGCAGCAGCACCCGGGGCATACAGACGCAGTTGCGCAAGCTGTCGCAGCTGGCCGATGGTTTGCTGCGTGAGCTGTGGCATCTGGCCGGCCTGCCCGGCCGCCTGAACCTGGTAGGGGTGGGCGGTTTTGGCCGGGGCAAGCTCTTCCCGTATTCCGATATCGATGTGCTGCTGCTGCTGCCCGAGGGCACGGACCCCGAGCAGGACAGCGAATTGCGCAGCGCGATCGAGCAGTTCATCGGCTCCTGCTGGGATGCGGGGCTGGAGATCGGCTCGAGCGTGCGCACCCTCAGCCAGTGCACCAGCGAGGCCCAGGCCGATGTGACGGTGCAGACGGCGCTGCTGGAGTCGCGCCGCATCATCGGCTCGCCACGCCTCTACCACCTGTTCCAGGCAGCGCTGGCCCAGTCCATCCAGCCCGATGCCTTTGTCGTGGCCAAGGTGCTGGAGATGCAGCAGCGCCACAACAAATACGAAAACACCGTCTATGCGCTCGAGCCCAATTGCAAGGAATCGCCCGGCGGCCTGCGCGATCTGCAGCTGATCCTGTGGCTGGGCCGCGCCACGGGCCTAGGCAGCCGCTGGAAGGAGCTCGCCGACAAGGGCCTGGCGACCGTCTACGAGGTGCGCAACCTGCAGCGCAACGAGGACCTGATTTGCCTCATCCGCGCGCGGTTGCACATTGTGGCGAGGCGCCGCGAGGACCGGCTGGTCTTCGACCTGCAAACGCCGGTGGCCGAGTCCTTTGGTTTCAAGACGGTGACCCCTGCCGGCCAACGCTTTCCCAAGCGCGCCAGCGAGGAGCTGATGAAGCGCTACTACTGGGCCGCCAAGGCCGTGGCCCAGCTCACACAGATCCTGATGCTGAACATGGACGAGCGCCTGCACCCGGGCAACCACACCCTGCGCCGCATCGATGACGAGTTCTACGACAAGGCCGGCCTCATCGAGGTGGCCGACGACGAGGTCTACCAGCGCAACCCGCATGCGATCTTGCGCACTTTCTTGCTCTACGAGACCGAGCCGGGCCTGAAGGACCTGTCGGCCCGCACCTTCCGCGCGCTCTACCATGCACGCCAGCTGATGGATGCGCAGTTCCGGCGCGACCCGGTCAACCGCGCCACCTTCATGCAGATCCTGCAGCAGCCCCATGGCATCACCCATGCGATGCGGCTGCTCAACCAGACCTCGGTGCTGGGCCGCTACCTCTGGCCGTTCCGCCGCATCGTCGGCCAGATGCAGCATGACCTGTTCCATGTCTACACGGTGGACCAGCACATCCTGATGGTGCTGCGCAATGTGCGGCGCTTCTTCATGGCCGAGCATGCGCACGAGTACCCGTTCTGCTCGCAGCTGGCCGCAGGCTGGGACAAGCCCTGGATTCTGTACCTCGCCGCCCTCTTCCACGATATCGGCAAGGGCCGGGGCGGTGACCATTCGGAGATCGGTGCGCTGGAGGTCAAGCGCTTTTGCCGCGACCACCAGATTGCCAAGGACGACCGGCAGCTGGTCGAGTTTCTGGTGCGCGAGCACCTGACGATGAGCCAGGTCGCGCAAAAGCAGGACACGTCGGACCCCGAGGTGATCACCGCCTTTGCCCAGCGCATGGGCAATGAGCGCAGACTCACCGCCCTCTACCTGCTCACGGTGGCGGATATCCGCGGCACCAGCCCCAAGGTCTGGAATGCCTGGAAAGGCAAGCTGCTCGAAGACCTGTACCGCGCCACCTTGCGCGTGCTGGGCGGGCGGGCGCCCGATGTGGCTGCCCAGGTGGAAATCCGCAAGCGCGAGGCCTTGGTGCTGCTGGCGCTGTCGGCCCAGCCGCATGAATCGCAAAAAGCGCTGTGGGACACCTTGGGCCTGGACTATTTTCTGCGCCATGAGGCCGCCGACATTGCCTGGCACACGCGCCACCTGTCCCGGTCGGTGGGCAGCAAGGCCACGTTGGTGCGCGCCCGCCAGTCGCTGGCCGGCGAGGGCCTGCAGGTGATGGTGTATGCGCCCGACCAGCCCGATCTGTTTGCCCGCATCTGCAGCTATTTTGACCAGGCGGGTTTCTCGATCCTGGACGCGAGGGTGCATACCGCCCTCAACCGCTATGCGCTCGATACCTTCCAGGTGGTGGCCACCGATGCTCCGCAAAGCTACCGCGAGTTGATCAACTTGGTCGAGAGCGAGCTGACGCGCGTGCTGGTGGCCGCCCAGCCACTGCCCGAGCCGGCGCAGCGCCGGGTATCGCGCCGGGTCAAGAGCTTTCCGGTGGCGCCGCGCGTGCTGCTGCGCCCCGATGACAAGGGCCAGCGCTGGCTGCTGTCCATTTCAGCGGCAGACCGCGCAGGCCTGCTCTACACGGTAGCGCGCATCCTTGCCCGCCACCAGCTGAGCGTGGAGCTGGCCAAGATCAGCACCTTGGGCGAGCGGGTGGAAGACAGCTTTTTGCTGCAGGGCCCGGAGCTGCAGAACAATGTGAGCCAGATCGCGATCGAGACCGAGCTGCTGTGGGCGCTGGCCGCGACCGGCAGCGGCGCCGCCGGTTGACGCGGGTCCGGCTCAGTCGTCCTCAGCCGCGCTGATGCCGGGGAACAGCACTTCGGTGAAGCCGAACTGGCTGAAATCGCGCACCCGCATCGGGTAGAGCTTGCCCCAGAGGTGGTCGCATTCATGCTGTACCACCCGGGCATGGAAGCCTTCGGCCACGCGGTCGATCGGATCGCCATACTGGTCGAAACCGGTGTAACGGATCTTGCGCCAGCGCGGCACCATGCCGCGCAGGCCCGGCACCGACAGACAACCTTCCCAGTCATCCTCTTCCTCGTCCGACAACGGCGTGATCACCGGGTTGACCAGCACCGTGGGCGGCACCAGCGGACGATCCGGGTAGCGCGGGTTGCGATCGGGCGAGCCGAAGAACACCACCTGCAGATCCACGCCGATCTGCGGCGCCGCCAAGCCCGCGCCATTGGCATCGCGCATGGTGTCGAGCAGGTCCTGCACCAGCTGGTGCAGCGCGTCGGTGTCAAACTCGGTCACGGGCTGCGCAGTGCGCAGCAAACGGGCATCGCCCATTTTCAGGATTGGATAGATCGCCATACCGGGATGGTAGCGCAGCAGGGCATGCGGTCTGGCGCCTTTTGCCACCCAAAGCAGCGCGATTCAGAATGCCTGGCTTGCCCAGCATCAAGACACTGTTATGCGGCGCGATGCACAATGCATAACCATGAACGAGCCCGGAGCCTCCTCCCCTGCGCTGCAGGAAGCGCAGACACCGGCCTACTGCCCCATCCGCAGCCCGGTGCTGCGCTGGCTGCTGCTGCTGGCTGCGGTGGCCTGCCTCGCAATGGGCATCATCGGCATCTTTGTGCCGGGCCTGCCCACGACGGTCTTCATCCTGATGGCCGGGGCCTGCGCCGCGCGCAGCTCGGCGCGGCTGCATGGCTGGCTGTGGCGCCACCGCCTGTTTGGCGGCATGCTGCGCAACTGGGCGGCAGGCGGCTTTGTCAGCCGCAAGGCCAAGTGGAGCGCCAGCATCACGATGGCGGTGTGTGCAGTCATCATGCTGCTGGTGCCAGCGCCCGGCTGGGCCAAGCTGTTGTCGATCAGCTGCATGGCCTGCGTGCTGGCCTGGCTATGGTGCCGGCCCGAACCGCCCGCACCCCGCTGAGCGTTCGGCCTGGCGGACAGCCTCGCGTATGGACCCCGGCGGCAAAAAATGACCTGGTCCGTTTTTCGGGTCAAAAATTCGTTCTATAATCGCAGTCTTGTTCCTCAATAGCTCAGTTGGTAGAGCGCCGGACTGTTAATCCGTAGGTCCCTGGTTCGAGCCCAGGTTGAGGAG